>SLPQ01000125.1 GCA_007131925.1 Candidatus Brocadiia bacterium
AGCTTTTCCCGAATCTCCCTGGACAGCCCGGCCTGCTCCTCGAGAAGCAGCTCGCCTACCACATCCTGCTGTATCTCCTCGCCCGCCTCAAAGTAATGTATGAAGACATTGAGGTGCTTGCGCAGGATCTTGGCAGCCTCGACCACTGCCATCTCTGGCGTGATCGTTCCGTTTGTCCAGATCTCCATGATGAGCTTATCGTAGTTGGTCTTCTGGCCTACGCGGGTATTTTCAGTAGTGTATCTCACCCTCAGGACAGGGGAGAAAATACTGTCGACAGGGATGAGGCCCACGATCTTCTCACCGATGGCGTTTTCCTCGGCAGTAATGTAGCCTCGGCCTCGCTTGACAGTCATTTCGGCGCTGAAGCTGGTATCTTCGCTGAGCGTTGCAATAACGTGGTCTTTATTGACTATTTCTACCGCGTCATCAGTAATAATGTCAGCGCCCGTAACAGCGCCCTTTCCTGATGCCTCTATCTTGATTCTTCTTGGTCCCTCCCGCTCGAGGCGCACGATGAGACGTTTAATATTGAGAATGATATCGGTAACATCCTCGACAACGCCCGGGATCGTGCTGAACTCGTGCAGTACTCCCTCTATCTTCACATCGACCACCGCACAGCCCTCCAAGCTCGAGAGCAGCACGCGTCGAAGGCTGTTGCCCACGGTAGTCCCATAGCCTCGCTCGAAGGGCTCCGCGATGAATTTGCCGTACCGGTCGGTGAGAGTATCCTGATCCCACTCGATTCTGGCCGGCAATTCAAGTCCTCGCCACCTTACGCGCATCGCTGAGAACCTCCACAAAGGTTAAATCGCATCAATTCAACTGACTCGGCAGTAGTCTTACCTGCCATATAACTCGACAATCAACTGCTCCTGGATAGTCTCAGGGATGTCCTCGCGATTCGGCATCTGCTTGACGACGATCCGGCCCTTTTCCAGCTCAACCTCCAGCCACTCCGGAACATTTCTTGCCTTGCCGACCTCGCCGGCGTTAGTGCGTGCCAGCGACAGGGCCTTGTCTCCGACGATCGTAACCTCGTCCCCGGTAGATAATGTAAAGCCTGTGCGGTCCACCCGCTTACCGTTGACCATAACGTGCTTGTGGCCTATGAGCATGCGGGCCTGACGGCGCGAAGCCGCCACGCATGCGCGATAAAGGACATTATCCAGCCTGCGCTCCAAGAGCAGCAGCATGGCCACGCCCGTATTTTCCTTGGTCCGTGACGCCCTCAGGTAGTAGGAGCGAAAGGGCCTCTCCATAAGGCCGTACATTCGGCGGACCTTCTGTTTTTCTCTAAGCTGCAGGCCGTATTCACTGGGCTTGCCCCTTCTCCAGCGGCGCTCGCCCGGTGGGTAGTTTCGCTTGGACACACCACACTTGGCCGTCTCGCAGCGAATGCCCTTAAGGAAAAGCTTCATGCCTTCCCTGCGGCAGAGCTTGCACTTGGGTCCGTTTATTGTCGCCATGGTAAGACACTCTCCCAAAAAATGAACTATACCCTGCGTTTCTTGCGCGGCCTGCAGCCGTTGTGAGGAAGCGGCGTAACGTCCTGGATGGTGCGGATGGTAATTCCCGCGGCCTGCAGGGCTGTTATGGCCGACTCCCTGCCGCTGCCGGGGCCCTTCACCCGTACCTCAACCTCCTTGATGCCGAACTTTTCCGCCTTTTCGGCCACTACTTCGCCAGCACGCTGCGCAGCAAAGGGTGTGGACTTGCGGCTGCCCTTGTAGCCGATCGTTCCCGAAGATGCCCAGCAAAGGGTCTCGCCGTTCATGTCAGTGATTGTGATCATCGTGTTGTTAAACGACGCTTTTATGTGGGCTATACCGCGCGCAACGTTTCGCCTGGTGGCCCGCCGCCTCTTCTCAGTGCCCCGTCTCTTTGCCACTTGATCCTCCCGTTATAAGCTGCCCAGAGGGCTCCTACGCCTTGCCGACGCGTTTCTTGCCCTTGACCGTCTTCTTTCTGCCCTTGCGCGTTCGCGCATTTGTCCGGGTACGCTGTCCACGCGCCGGCAGGCCCCTGCGGTGGCGGCTTCCCCGATAGCAGTTTATGGACATCAGCCGCTGCACGTTCTGGGTCTCGGCGCGGCGCAGCTGGCCCTCGATCATGATCTTGCGGTCGATGATGCCGGCGAGCCGCGAAATCTCATCTTCGCTCAGATTGTCCGCCTTGGTCTCGGCATCGATGCCGGCCTCCTGCAGGACTTCCCCTGCAGTCGTCCGGCCGATGCCATAGATGTACGTCAGGGCGATCCCTATCTGCTTACCGCCCGGTATGTCAACACCTGCTAATCTCGGCATCCGATGACCTCCTCAACCCTGGCGCTGTTTGTGGCGCGGGTTAGTGCAGATGACCCTCACAACACCTTTGCGCCGGATAATCTTACAGTTTTCGCACATTTTTCTGACGCTTGTTCTGACTTTCATGACTATCCTCTCTTTCCTACGACCTGTAGGTAATGCGTCCTCTTGTCAGGTCATAGGGCGAAATCTCCACCGTGACCTTGTCGCCGGGTAGTATGCGGATGAAGTTCATGCGCATCTTCCCCGAGACGTGGGCCATTACTTCGTGCCCGTTTTCGAGCTCCACTCTGAAAGTGGCGTTTGGAAGCGCCTCCTTTACCACAGCTTCAACCCTGATGGGCTCTTCCTTGGGCATTAAGCCTTTCTCTCCTCAACCAGTTATGACTACGCCGCCGCTCTCAGTGATGACCACCGTATCTTCCCAGTGAGCAGACGGCAGCGAATCCTTCGTCACCACAGTCCAGCCGTTTTCAAGCGTGGTGACCTCATAGCCACCGGCATTCACCATGGGCTCAATGGCCAAAACACACCCCTCGGGCAGTACCATCGTGGCCTGCCGGACAGACCCGTCCACGAAGTTTGGAACCTGAGGCTCCTCGTGCATCTTGCGGCCTATTCCATGACCTACATACTGACGCACAACCGAAAAACCCCGTGCCTCAACAAAGCCCTGTATCGCACGGGAAAGCTCCACGAGTCTCATCTCCGGATACAGAGACTCAACCCCCGCTGCCAGTGCGCCACGTGCCACCTCGATAAGCGCAAGCCGTTCGTCGGCCACATCACCCACTGGAAACGTCCTGGCCGCATCGGCGCACCAGCCGCCGTAGCCTACACCGATATCTATGCTGACAATGTCTCCAGATACAAGCGCCCGGTCGCCAGGTATCCCGTGAACGACCTCTTCGTTCACAGAGATGCAGGTGCTCGCCGGAAAGCCGCGATAACCCTTGAAAAGCGGCGTTGCGCCTTCTTCCTTCAGAAACTCCTCTACTGCCGCGTCGATCTCACCAGTCGTCACACCGGGAGCGAGCATCCCCCTTGCCATGTCCATGGCACCCGAAAGCAGGCGGCCGGCAGCCGTAATGGCCTCTATTTCACCGGCGCTTCGCCGCTCTATCAAGCCTGCCTCCGCCCACCGGAAAGCTTTTCATCCACATCGCTGCGCACCTCACCGGGCGAGCGACTGGCGTCAACCTCCATCAGGAGGCTCTGCCCTCTGTAATAGTCAATCAGGTCGGCGGTCTGGTCGTAATAGACCTTGAGACGCTCGCGGACGGTACCGGCCTTGTCATCATCCCTCTGGTAGAGCTCTCCGCCACACTTGTCGCAGACACCTTCGCTCGCAGGCGGCATGAAATCCACATGATAATTGCCACCGCACCCGCCGCATATCCTCCTGCCCGAAAGGCGCCTGACAACCTGATCATCATCCACCGCAAAATATATCACCGCATCGAGGCTCCTGCCTCGCTCCGTGAGCGTGCGATCAAGCGCCTCGGCCTGCGCTATCGTCCGCGGAAAGCCGTCGAGGATAAACCCCTCGCTGCAGTCCTCCCTCTCGAGGCGCTCAGCCACCAGGGATATGACCAGGTCATCAGGCACAAGCCCGCCGGAGTTCATAAAACCCTTCGCCTTCATGCCGAGCGCGCTGCCTGCCGCGACCGCCTCCCGAAGGATATCACCGGTCGAAATGTGTGCCACACCCCTGGCCTTGCCGACAAGGTCGGCCTGTGTCCCTTTGCCGGCACCGGGCGGACCGAGAAACACCAGATTCACCGTCTGCCCCTTATCCTGCCCTTGCGCACGAAGCCGTCATAATGCCTCATGAGAAGGTGAGTCTCGATCCGCTCCACCAGCTCGAGGGCCACACCGACCACTATCAGCAGTCCTGTGCCGCCGTAAAAGCTCGCTGCCATCGGGTCGAGCCCGGTAGCAGCGGAAACCATCGAAGGCACGATCGCGATGATGGCCAGAAAGGCCGCGCCTGCTATAGTCACTCTCGTCATGACCTTCTCAATGTACTCAGCTGTTCGGCGGCCCGGCCGGATGCCAGGTATGAAACTGCCGTAGTCCCGGAGGTTATCAGACATCTGCTGTGGGTTGAATGTGACCGCTGTCCAGAAAAAGCAGAAAAATATGATCAATAGCGCATACAGAAAGATGTAAAGGAAGCCCTGGTGCTCGACCAGGCCCGAAAGCATCAGGTATATCCGCGGGTAGCCGGCCTGCAGCGCTCTGATCAGCATCGATGGAAACATCAGCAGCGACGACGCAAAGATAATCGGTATGACACCTGCCTGGTTTACTCTCAGCGGCATGTAGTGTCTCTGCCCGCCATAGACGCGCCTGCCCCGTGTGTGCTTGGCCTGGTGCATGGGGATACGACGCTGGCCCTGGGTTATCAGCACGACACCCACGACTATAGCCACAAAAAGTACTACCAGTCCCAGCAGCGTGATAAGTCCCATTTGCCCCGCCGTGCCCTCGAACGTCCAGTCGACGGTCAGCAGCACCCGACCCAGCGCAGCCGGGGCGCGGGCCACTATGCCGCCCATGATTATAAGACTGATGCCGTTGCCGATACCATACTCGGTCATCTGCTCGCCGATCCACATCAGAAAGATGCTGCCGGTCGCCAGTGCCAGGACCCCCATTACCTGAAACTGCCAGACGGTCACTGCAGGGGAGATTATCTGCTCGCCTACGCCGGTCATGCCGGTAGCACGCTGCACCCACTGGACCCAGACATAACCCTGAAATAGGCAAAGCCCGAGCGTCAGGTAACGTTCGATACGGCGAATCTTCTTGCGCCCCGCCTCTCCCTCCTTGGCAAGGTTTTCAAGATAGGGCACACTCGTAGTCAAGAGCTGGATAATGATCGAAGCGCTTATATAGGGCATCACACCCAGACCGAAGACCGCCATCCTCTCAAAGGCTCCTCCGGTGAAGAGGTTCGCCATACCGAAAAAAGCCCCCAGCACACCCTCAGTGGCGGCCTCCATCATCTCGGCAACCGCAGCGGTATTGATACCGGGGACCGGCACCAGGCAGCCCAGCCTGTATACAAGGAGCAGTCCGATGGTGATAAGTATGCGCCGCCTGAGCTCAGGTACCTTGAATATATTGCGAAGGGGCTGTAGTCCGACCATCACGCCACCTCTATGCTTCCACCGGCTTTTTCAATCTTCTGCCTGGCCGTCTCGCTGAACGCGTGCGCGACGACGGTGAGGGATCGGTCTATCTCGCCGACGCCAAGCACCTTGATGGCAACCCTCGTCGAACGGATAAGCCTTGCGCTCGCCAAGGCCTCTGCATCGACGCGGGCGCCGGCTTCAAAGCGGGCAAGGTCGCAGACGTTTACCACCGAGTATGACTTCCTGAAGCGGGTGTTGTTGAAGCCCCGCTTGGGAAGCCTGCGAAAGAGCGGCCTCTGCCCACCTTCCGCCAGAGGCTTGACTGATGAGCCCGAACGGGATTTCTGCCCCTTGTGGCCGCGCCCGGAGGTCTTGCC
>SLPQ01000066.1 GCA_007131925.1 Candidatus Brocadiia bacterium
GGCCAGGTGCCAGCACACGGCGAAGGCCATCTCCTTTGACGTTCAAGACTCTCGCCGCAGTGCAGCCGTCACCGCCTCCAGACGCTGCCTTTCCCTGGCAGAGAGGCGCTCGCGTCTTTTCCGTATGCCCGCGATGGCCGCGCGCAGCCGCGGCGTCACGCGCTCCTGCGATGCATACTTCAAGAGAAAGCGCAGCCTCTCCGTACGGGAAGCGACGGCCGATGCTCCTGCATCGAGAGAGGCCAGGTCGTCCAGGGCCGCGCCCGAGAGCACTCCAGTGCGCCGGGAGAGCTTTGCCTTCGGGCAGTCAAGCATTGCAAAGCGGGGCGCTTCAGGCGGGCCAAAGAGGATAATGTTTCGTAGAAAAAAATCACCGTGTGAAAAATTCGCCTCGTGCATGCGACGCGCCAGCTCTGCAAGACCCGCTACCAGGGGCCGCCGCGCCCGGGAGCCGGGCGGCTCTTCAAAGAGCATCCGGCAGCGATCAAGCGAAACACCGCCGACCTCGCTCTCCAATGTGATAATGAATGCCGCTCTCAGAAAAGGCCCCTCACACCGGCGGCCGAAGGCTACCGGCTCCACCACCTCAAGCCCGGCGGACCGCATGGACGACAAGGCATCAAACTCCCGCCGTGCGCGCGGCCTGCCGAGAAATGTGCCACGAAAAAGCCCTTTGAAGACGTCCCGCATCGCGGGAAATAGATAGATCTTCACAAAGAGTGCCTTGCCCCCGGACTCGCCGGGCACGCGGAGGGTGCGTGTAGTGCGGCTCTCTGCGAATATCTCGCCGCCTTCAAGGGAAAGGACACCCTCGACGCTGTCCAGCCCCAGCGCCCTGAGCAGCTCGGCACGTGAGGCAGGTGCCACCATGCGATCACGCGCGCCCCTTTCAATAATGGTCATTCCAGGCCGCCGCGCCGGTCGGCCTGCACACGTGCCGCCGGATGTGCGGCGCTCAGGGATCAAAGGCTTCGCAGTGCGCACGGGATCGCTCTTTTTTCATGTGTGATCGATGTCGGCGTCGAGCCGGCCTCGTCGAGGCAGCCTGTCGTGATTATACAGGAAAGGCAGTCACACCGCGAGGCCTTGAAGTGCCACAGCTGCCGCTGGCGCCTCAAGGCAGAGGGGGGGCGATCCTGCCACCGGCGATGATTTGCACGCGGCTGCGCAATGAGCGCTTTCAGGCCAAATATTTCTTGAAATAGGAATTTGGGCTCGTAGAATCTCAAGATAAGCTGGCTCAGGTCTGCCGGCAAGCTTGGGGACCTGCTGTCGCGAGGCGGCGTTTGACCGCCGAAACGGTCACGAGCGGGTGTAGCTCAGCTGGTAGAGCACAACGTTGCCAACGTTGTTGTCGTGGGTTCGAATCCCATCACCCGCTCCATTTTTATTGCAGCGGCAAAGTTCACGCGGAGAGACTCTGATGCAGGCGGAAGTTCAGGAAGCAGGGCCTTGTAGAAAACAGCTGTCAATAGAGATTTCGCCCGAAGAGGTCAACGAGGCCTTGAGAGAGGGCATGGGGCAGCTGCAGAAAAGCGCAAACGTGCCGGGCTTCAGACGTGGTCGTGCGCCGCTGGCGCTTATCGAGAAGCGCTTCGGTGGCGAGCTTCGCCGCGAGGTCAAGACGCGCCTCATAGCTGACAACTACCGCAAGGCCATCGAGGAAAAGGAGCTTCAACCTATATCCGAGCCCGAATTCGACATCGATTCGATCGAGATGAAGGAGGGCGAGCCTCTTCGATACGAGCTTACCGTCGAGGTGTGGCCGGAGTTTGAGCCGGAAGGTTACGAGGGCCTCAAGCTCGTAAAGCCCTCGAGTGAGCCGGCCGACGAGGATATTGAAAATGAGATCGCGAACCTGCAGAGGCGCATGACGAAGTTTGAAGAGATCCATGACCAGCCTGCCGCCGAGGATGACTTCATCCTCTGCGACTACACAATCAACGTGGAGGGGCAGGAGGAGGCATCGGCTGAGGACGTCGGCGTGCGGCCTGCGGACGGGGCGGTAGGGCGCTTTCTGGTGTCGCCTTTGAAGGAGGCGCTCACCGGTAAAAAGCCGGGAGATACGGTCAACCTTGACTTTACAGTCGACGAAAAACATATGGACGAAAAGCACCGGGGCAAGGCGGCAACGCTGGTGCTCTCGGTCAAGGGCATACGCAGGGCCAATGTCCCCGATGCCACCGACGAGTGGGCAAAGGAGCTCGGGTTTGAATCGCTGGAGGAGCTTCGCTCGGTGGTGGCGCGCAATGTCCGCGCGGCCAAGGAGCGCGAGGCAGAGGGCGAGCTGAGGCGACAGGTCTATGACGCGCTTCTGGATATGATGAAGTTTGACCTGCCTGAGGCCGCGGTGCGGCGCCAGCAGAAGAGTATCGCCGACAGGGAGCGCATGGGGCTTGAGTATCGGGGAGCGACAGAAGAGGATATCGCCAGTATAAATGACGAGCTGGAGGAGAGCTCGCTTAAGAAGGCCGAGCGAGCGCTCAAGACCTTTTTCATCCTGTCGAAGATCGCCGAGAAGGAAGGCATCCAGGCCACCGCAGAAGACCTGGAGATGCGCCTTGGTGAGCTCGCAGCCAGATACAATACCACCAGCGCCAGGATGCGCAGGCAGCTGGAAAAGGACGGCCTCCTGCAGGAGATCGCCCTCGAGGTCCAGGAGGAAAAAACTGTTGCACACATACTCTCCAAGGCTGAGATAAAAGAAGAGGCAGGCACTGAGCCTGCCCCCCAAAGGCCTGAAAAGCCGGAGGTTGCCAGGACTGTCCCCGAAAAGCCGGGCGAGTCCGAGGAAAAAACCGATGCGACACCGCAAGAGCCGTCCGCAGACAGTGAGTCGCCAAGTAAGGAGAGCTGAATGGAGACTAAAGCCAACCTTGTTCCCATAGTGGTGGAAAAATCCGGCCGCGGCGAGCGCGCCTATGACATATACAGCAGGCTCCTGAAGGACCGCATAATCTTCGTCGGTACTGCAATAGATGACATGATCTCCAACCTGGTTATCGCGCAGATGCTCTTTCTGGACCTTGAGGGGAAAAATCAGGACATATCTCTCTACATAAATTCACCCGGCGGGTCAGTCACCGCTGGCCTGGCTATCTACGACACCATGCAGTTCATAAACTGCGACGTGGCCACGTACTGCATCGGGCAGGCCGCAAGCATGGCGGCTGTACTGCTGGCTGCGGGCAGGGCCGGCAAGCGTTACGCGCTTCCAAACGCCCGGATACTTCTGCACCAGCCGTGGGGAGGCACGCAGGGCTCCGCAAGCGACATATCGATTCAGGCGGAGGAGATTGTCCGCCTCAAAAAACGACTCAATGAGATCCTGGCTGAGCATACAAGGCAGCCGCTTGAGCGCGTCGAGAAAGACGCCGATCGCGATTTTTACATGGGCCCGGAGGCTGCGCACGAGTACGGCCTGATCGATGACATTCTCGCCAAGACCAAGGATACCGGCAAATAGGCGCACGATTCATGAGGCTTTCGCGGATGCGCACGTTACTTGCCCTTTCTGCAGTTATCGCCTTTTACGGCTGCGCTGCCACGCCTGTGAGACCACCCTACGAGGAGAAGTTCGCCGAGATCGACGCTGCGCTCGCCCAGATGCCGGCGTCGCCGGAGCGCAATCGGATCGAAATGCTGCTCGCCGAGATACGCGCGCTGGCCTTGAGCGACCCCGACGCGGTGCAACTCAGCGACCATATCGAAGAAGTGGCGACACTGAGAAGACTTGCAGCTGCCGTGGAGGTCAGCCAGGTCGAGATCGGCTTTGCCACGGGCTTCAAAGACTGGGACGGCGACGGTGAGTATGACGGCATAGAGGTCCACTTTACCCCTCGCGACGCTCGCGGCGACGCCGTCAAAAGGCCCGGTCGCGCCACCATTATCCTGCTTGAGCACGGCTTCATGGGCAGCATGCGCGAGGTAGAGGAGTGGACCGCATCGCCCGGGCTTCTGGCAAATTCCTGGAATGAGGGGCTCTTTCCGGCCTATGTCCTTCGCCTGCAGTGGAGAGGCCCAACGCCTGAAATCGGCCAGGCATCGATTCGCGTGAACTTTCAGCCGCTGGCCGGCAGGCCCGTCAGCGCGCGAAGACAGATCGAAAGACGGCCCGAGTAACCGAAATCCCGCGCGGTGCGCCTGTCTTGAGTCCCCACTTCCCGTCGCGGCAGCCGTGCGCTTCAGGATGCTTATTGAGACCTTACAGGGCCCTTTTCTCTCGAATCGATCAGGACGGTAACAGGGCCGTCGTTGATGAGCGAGACGTGCATATGTGCCCCGAAGACGCCGCGACTGACGGTGATGCCCTTGGCTTCGAGTGCTTCTGCGAAGGCAAGATAGAGGCGCTCTCCCTCTTGAGGGGGGGCAGCGCCGGTAAAGGAGGGCCGGTGGCCTCTTGTGGTGTCGGCCAGCAGTGTGAACTGGCTGACCGCAAGGACCTCGCCTTTGACGTCATACAAAGAGAGATTCATCTTTCCGGCGTCGTCTTCGAAGACACGCAGATTGGCGACCTTGTGCGCAAGGTAGTCGGCATCACTATCCGTGTCTCCTCGGGCGACGCCGACAAGCACAAGAAAACCCCGCCCCGTCTCGCACGCGACAGCGCCGTGTACCTCCACCGACGCCACCGAAACACGCTGTATGAGAGCTTTCAATATACTGCCTCCAGAAGTGGGCGATCCTGAGTATACCAGCCTTCCGTGCGGCTTTCAACTTTGCTGAAGCAGTCCTGCGGCGTGATTGGCCACCACATCATGCGCACAATAACCGATATCTCGAGGAGTTGAGTGCCTTCGCGTGCGGCGACCACAGCCGGCCGCCGGCCTTTTACTCGGTGCGAGACTTTGCTGACGTGTGGGCAGACCGGTGCAGGGTTGCAGGCAGAGCGTGGATTTCTCCCCGGCAGTGCATCGCCGCCGCCAGACTGGAGCTTCTGCGCAGGCAGCCTGATTTCCCGGAAAACAGACGGCAGTGCAAAAGGGGAGGCGATGAGACCTTTGCGCGGGACCCTCATCACAGCCGTAGCCACAGCGGCGTCAGGAGGAGCGCCCGCTCCGCTGGCCCTCATCACAGGGACTCAGCGGCCCCTCGCCGTCGTTCGCCCGAATGACGGCGGCAGTTCGGACCCCTTCGCCGATTCTGTTCGTCTATAGAACGAGAGCGAGAATTATCGGGCGTCATGACACGGCAGGTACGCGAGGCCGTTTTGCCGTTTTTACGTGCCGCAGCTTATTGCTCTCAGCCGGCAAGAAGCGCTATTGCCGCTTGATTGCACGCCACTGCGCATACATAATAGCATGTGTGCGGAAGTGGCGGAAACGGCAGACGCGCGGGACTTAGGATCCCGTGGGGCGACCCGTGGGGGTTCGACTCCCCCCTTCCGCACCATGGTCTGCCGTTTGCACTGCCCGGCGGATGAGGGGGCAGAAAGAAAGGGCGCAGGTAATGCAGGAGACCGGTAGGCGCTGTCTGTGTGAATAAGCCGGGGAGCCGTCTCTGGAGGTAGAGAACCGGGCATGTGTAATCATGGCTTTGTGAACTGCATGAAGCTATCTTGACTCTGGAAAACGGGAACTTCCGGGCACAACCGGGAAATCAGGTTTCAGGAGGTGCGGCATGAAGGTTAAGTACAGGTGGCTGGCGGCGATGTTGCTTTCAATCGGCCTCTTCGCGTGCTTACCGCTCTATGCGCAGGAGGCACAGGAGCAGGAACCTGCTCGGTGCCCGCACTGCGGAGCGGTACTGGAAGCAGATGTTCAGGAAGAGACCCCCGACGATGCCGAGGCGGTCGAGACCGA
>SLPQ01000236.1 GCA_007131925.1 Candidatus Brocadiia bacterium
ACTGAGAGGACTTGAGCCTACCAATCTACGTGTGCTTTACAAGACGCAAAACACAAAAAAACAGTCTGAAATCTTTTCAACAGGGCTGCCCGGCTGTAGACTGTTTGCTGCTGGGTTACAGGCAAATCCATGGAGGTGCGCCGATGGAGGTTAAGCATGCTCTGGAGAGCATCGTCGCTGAGATAGGCGAAGTCATCGATTCGGTGGATGTGGCCACTGCGGAGGTCCTGGCGGCCTCGGTCAACGCGGCGGCCAGAGTCTTTCTGGCCGGCGAGGGGCGCTCAGGCCTGGTCGCTCGCGCCTTTGCAATGCGCCTTGCGCATCTTGGCATGCGAGTCTTTGTGGTGGGGGAGAGCACCACTCCCGCGGTCGGCAGGGGCGATGTCGTGCTGGTGGTCTCGGGCTCGGGCCAGACGCCGGTCGCGTGCCACTTCGCAGAGGCTGCGCGTTCCGCGGGGGCGACCGTGGCGGGGGTTTTGGCCGACCCTTCCTCTCGGCTTGCGGGACTTGCCGACACGTACCTTGTCATACCCGGCAAGGTCAAGACCGGCGCCGGCTTGAAGAGCGTTCAGATGCCGGGGTCGCTTTTCGAGCAGGCGACCTTTATCGTCCTCGACGCAATCGTCATGCAGCTTGCCGCTATACGAGGTGAGTCAATAGCTGCCATGCGCGCTCGGCACACCACGCTGGAGTGACTGCGCACGCGGCCTATACGTAATTGAGCCCGGCAAGCGGCAGCGGCAGCGGAAACACCCGGTCAAGGACGCTCTCCGGACGGCTATGCCGGTCGCCGGTCTCAGGCTGCCCGAAGGCAAGCGCTGTGAAGGCGGCAGGCTCGAAGGTCAGCCTTTCTTCGCCGACCCAGCAGTCGTAGAGCCCCTCGAGGCTGGTGGCGCACTTCAAGGCGCCAGCTCCCGACCGGCCGACTCGCTCCTCCATCAGCGGCTGGACCTGGTGGAAGAAATGCTCGATGGATGACACCTTTACCGTATGACCCATGAGGTGCTCGCGAGCCGTATAGACATCTTCGGCCCTCAGCAGTGCGCCAAGCGGCGCGTCCCAGTCCGGCGCGCGCATCTTGATGGCCTCGCTGCCCAGGGCGCCGGCCACGCCGGGCAGCGCAGCCACTATCGACCGGCGGCAGCCAGCGTACTCATCCATGCGAATATGTGGGCCATCCTGCCATTCGTACCGGCTGGCGGCCACATACGCGGCGGGACTCCCCGGCTCGCTATCGATTATAAATATGCCGTGCTTATGCCTGCCGCGCGACCGCGCCTCCACTGCTGAGACGATGTTTTCCCAGTCCTCCAAAGGCCGATGAAAGCGCACGGGCTCACGCTCATAGAGCTGTTCCAGGACATCGATATCGGCCCTCTCGGCGCGCCTTATGGAGACACCTCCGGCAGGCTCGCCGGCCTCGAAGTCTGCAACAAGCGACCGGCCAACCTGTATGGCCCCCAGGCGAGTGTACATGCCGCGGTAGCCGCTGATTAAGGTTACCGAGGCGCCGTCTTCGACGGCCTTTTTCTCGGCCGCTTCGAGGCAGCGGCTGGCATATCCGCGCCCCCTGTATTCATCGAGTGTACATACTGAGCCGATGCTGGCCGTGGTGACGCGGCAGCCGAAGACATAAGCATCTCGGACGAGGACTCCAGCGTGGCTGACCGGGCGGCCGTTTTCGGCAATGACAAAGAGATTTGCCAGGTTGCTGACATTAAAAAGCAGGGGAAAAGCGTCGCGCATGTGACGCCTCCCGCCCGTGAACACCTCGTCAAGCATCTCTATCAGACCGTCAAATTCATCAGGGGTGACCGGCCTTGGTCCGTCCATGAACTTCTCCTTGCTGGCGCTTTCCTTCGACACGAAAGAATACTTATTGCGCGGCACAGTTCAAGATGCGCCCGAGGCGGCTCCACTGCAACCGGCCTGCTTCCAGACTGCCTCTTTTCAAGCGAAAATCAGCCGCGGCACTGATACGCTCTTGCCGTCTTCCCCACGGCCGACCTCGACACGCGTCCTTTTCATCTCGGGGCCTTCGAGCTCTACCAGGACTATCTCACAAAGCACGTATGCCTTTGTGCCCCCCTCGAGATGCCCGCCGAAGGCACCTACCGGCGTGGCAAGCGACACGTGAATGTGTGATTGCCCCTCGGCGATTATGCCGTTCATCGAGAGTATCTCGATGCCGCCTTCCAGCTCGGAAAAGAGGTTGTCGGTCGGCAGCCGGTTGTGACATACCCAGTGAAGGCTTGCCGCCTTGAGTGTGCCGTAGCCGGCCGCAACGTATCCCTGCTTTATGCTGTTTTCCCGGATGAAACCCTCGACGCATTCCAGGACATCCTCGTCGATGTCAACGCGCAAGATCCATGTCTTTGAGGCCTTGAAAGCAGCTCCCTCCATCGAATGCCTCCTTTTAGATGAAACGCGGCTGGCTGTTTCGAGGCAATAGTCTACATTCACCACCCCCTGGAGGCAAGCGCAGGTGGCAGGTGCACTGCAGGCTCGGCCGCCGGTGCAGGTCAGAGAGCCAGTTCCAGGTGAAATCCTGCATGAGGGGCGCGTCGGCTCATCCGGCCTGCATTCTCGGCCACACGAGGGTGCGCCATGCTTTTTGCACTCATGCCGCAGCCTCTTGGCTAATTTGCCCATTGTGGGGGAATAATCCTGCCCCAGCGGGGCACTATTACAATGTCGTCACGTGACGGATCCTGCTGCGGGCAGGTCTGCGGTAAAGTGGTCTTTGGTCTCGGTGAGGGAGGTAAGGTCATGGCAAGGCGTTTTATTTTGACGGGGTTGGTGGCTGCTCTCGTAGTGAGCGCTGCTGTTGTAAGCGTTGCGATTGCTCAGGAGCGCGGTCAGCGTGGCGTGATGGACCCGGCCGAGATGCGCCAGCGCAATCTTGAGCGCGTGCGCGAAGCCCTGACTGTCACTGATGCCGAGTGGGCGGCCATGCAGAGCTCGGTTGAGAGGGTGCTTGCCCTTTCCACAGAGCAGGGCATGGCCGGCGCGGCAAGGGCTATGGGAAGGCGCCCCGGCGGACAGGACGAGCAGGCGCAGTCCCCACTTGCTCAAGCGACGGGGGCCCTGCAGGCAGGGCTCCAGAGGGGTGCCGATATCGAAGAGATTGCGGCCTTGCTGGCTGCCTATCGCGAGGCGCGCGAAAGCGCTCGTCGGGAGCTTGCCGCGGCCCGGGAGGCGCTGAAGGCCATGGTCAACACCGTCCAGGAGGCCCAGTTGGTCCTTGCAGGGGTTCTCGAGTAGGCGCCGTCGTCCGCGGCACAGGACAAGACCGGCGGCAGCGAGCTGGAGTACTTCGATGCAGATAAAATGGGGCTGCTTATCGGGCAGCCCCATCTTGAACCGACACGCCATGTGGCAGGGGCTCCTGACCCCGGCCGAAGGCGACTAAATCTCACCCAGCGCGTCTGGATCGTCCGGCTCATCTACCCAGGCTGGGTACTCATCCAAGAGGCGGAAAAACTCCTCGATGTGGTCGAAGTTGCGCTGCCAGGTCGTGTACATCATGCCTATCACCCCCTGCACCCGCTCGCTGACGTTCATCCAGCGCTGGATGTTGGACCTTATGGGGCCATCGTAGTAGCCGCAGAGGATCTGCTTGTGACCGCGGTCGGCCCACCACTGTGTGGCCTCCCTCGTCGGGGCGTACCAGTTCATGATGATGACGTCACTTGGCAGTGTCTCCCATGAGCCGTCCCAGTTGCCGTTCACGAGGAAGTAATAGGCGTTGCGTGCCTCAAATGGTCGCGCGTTGTGATGGGGCGTATACATGTCTGACCAGACATACACATCTGCCTCCGGCGCGGTCCTTTCCATGATCTCCATGGCCCTGGTTGTATAGTCGGCAAGCATCTCTCCGGGGGTCAGCTCAACCTGGCCGGGAAGCTTCTCCCAGCCGCCTACCCGGATCTCATCGACATTCATGAAGTAGCCGGGTGCATCGTAGAGATCGACTGCCTGGCGCATCTCCCATTCCATAAGCTCAAAAACCTTGGGATCGTTGATGCTGATATTCACCTGGTCGTTGTAGATAAGCGTGGGATGATACCAGGAGACGAGGATCGTTTCTTTATCGCCTATACGGGACCCCTCCGGTATTTCAATGGCGGGGCCAGCATGGTCCAGACTGTAAGGATTGAGATTTGGATCGACGACTTGGGCAAAGTCGACTCCCTCCTCGTAGACGATGGCGCCTGTGGCATCAGTGACAGTCAGTGGAGTGGCATCGCGGCGCAAGACATTCTGAAGGCCGGCCGGCTGTATCGTCATCTCGTCAAACCACACCGTGCCGGCAATAGCCCTGGAGACGTTTATGGAGAGTGTGATCTCGGTGGCCTCCAGTGTGTTGAAGGGTATAGTGTACAGTGTCCAGTGCTGCGTGGAGGCGACGTTCTGGTTGACGTAGCTGTTTCTACGGCTGGTTCCGCCTGATGTCAGGTAAATGAGCGAAGCGTGGGCGGCGGCGAGATCTTCGGTCTTTATCCAGACCTTCAGCAAGTAGTGCCGGAAGGGCTCCACTTCAATCCTCTGGCTGATGCTGACGGTTCGGCCGGCTTCCTCGGGCAGATCTTCGAGATTGGTTATCTTTAGAGACGCTGCGCCGGAACGCCTCACCTCTGTGTCGACAAACGTATGTTCGCCGGGCCATCGCTGCCCCAGCCAGCCTTCCAGGAGGTGCCCTTGTGCGCGGTCAAAGCTGCCGTTTTGAAGATGCGGCAGGTCAGCAAGGTCAGGCAGGGCACGCGACCCGGTGACGATAAAGGGCGCGTTCTTGACCGGCAGGCCTGCGGCGAGGTTGTTGTCGAGGCCAAGGTAGCGCCCGCCGTAGCCCGTCGGAAAGACCAGCGGCACGATCGTGAGGTCCAAATCGGCTGCCGCATCCTTAAATTGTTCGATGGACGCGCGCTGTTCTTCGCTGAGAGTCTCATACACCCCGTGAGCCCACGAAGTGACCACCAGGTGCGTGACGCCGGCCTCTTTTGCTCTCCTTAGTACGTCGATCGCGATGTCAACAAGCTCCGGCGTTTGAATGTCGAGGGTGAAGTAGATCCATTTTTCTTCAAACTCGGCCGAGTCCGCCGGAGCACAAAACACGCCTACGCACACCGCCGCCACGAGCAGGTATCTCATAAATTACCTCCTTTCCGTTTGATAAACGGTCAGGCAAGGCTGCTGCCGGCCTACTCCTCCGGAGGCAGCGGCCCTTCGATTGCCTCCATGAAACTGGGCAGCCCGGAAAAGTCGCTGTGCCAGTTTGTGTGCATGAAGCCGACTACATTGTCCAGCCCGGCCGCCTGCCTGCGCCAGTTCCGAACAGCATCGGCGGTGCCGGCGGATATCACTATCTTGTGGCCGCGCTCGGCAAAGAAATCGAGGCACGGACGGCCGCCGGGGCCCCACTTTATGATCGCCACCTCGGGGGGCAGTCCCTCCCACGCTCCATAGAAGTCGCCATTGCATAGATAGTAGCCGTGGAGGTCGCCCAGGTCGCGCGCGTTGTGGAACGGATCAAACATGTCCGACCAGACATAGAGCTCTGCGTCGGGTGCGTATTCCTCTGCGATCTCGACCGCTCTGGCCACGTGCTGGGCCAGTAGCTCGCCTGCCTGGTAATTGGTACCGCCCGGCTGCTCCTCCCACGCGCCCACTCTTATCTCGTCGTAGCCCATGAAGTACGCCGGTGCCTGCCAGTACTCGATCATGTACCGCATCTGCTCTTCGAATATGTCAAAGATTTTCGGATCAGTGATCGAG
>SLPQ01000041.1 GCA_007131925.1 Candidatus Brocadiia bacterium
GCGCCCCGACACCCTCTGGGGTGTGACCTTCATGTCGATGGCGCCGGAGCATCCGATGATACCCCGGCTGGCCCGGATAGCCGGGCGCGAGCAGGAGGTTCTCCCCTTCGTCGAGAGGTGCATGCGGATCAGGCCGACCGAGCGTGCCGATGCGGATTTCAAGAAAGAGGGCGTCTTTACCGGCTGCCACGTCATAAACCCTGTAAACGGCGAAAAGGTGCCTCTCTGGGTCGCCAACTACGCCCTCATGGAGTACGGCACAGGCGCGGTGATGGCTGTTCCCGCGCATGACCAGCGGGATTTCGAGTTTGCCAGGGAGTATGGCCTGCCCATTCGCGTGGTTGTCAGACCATTCGATAGCGACCTCGATGCCGGCACGATGAGTGAAGCCTTTGTCGAAGAAGGGCTCATGGTCAACAGCGGTCCATTTGACGGCACCCCAAGCGCCGAGGGAATCGCCAGGGTCACCAGATGGCTGAGCGAAGAGGCAAGGGGCGACTTTGAGGTATCTTACAGGATCCGCGACTGGCTGATAAGCCGGCAGCGCTACTGGGGGGCGCCTATACCGGTGGTGCATTGTAATAAGTGCGGGGCCTCTGCGGTGAGCGAGGATGACCTGCCGGTGCTTCTGCCTGATGCGGAAAAGGTGGACTTTCGACCATCCGGCACGAGCCCGCTTGCCCTTGTGGAAGACTTTGTCGAGACTGACTGCCCGAAGTGCGGCGGACCGGCCAGGCGCGACACCGACACGATCGCCCAGTGGCTCTGCTCGTGCTGGTATTTCCTTCGGTACATATCGCCGCGGGACGATGGCAGGCCTTTCGACAGGCGCCTTGCGGATAAGTGGCTGCCGGTCGATCAGTACATCGGCGGCGTGGAGCATGCGGTACTGCACCTTCTCTACAGCCGTTTTATCGTTAAGGTACTGTATGATGCAGGACATGTGGGTTTTTGCGAGCCTTTCGAGGCGCTCTTCACGCAGGGTATGATCTGCAAGAAGACCCCGTCCGGCCGCCTTGAGAAGATGTCTAAGTCAAAGGGCAATGTCGTGAGCCCGGATGAGATCATAGAAAAGTACGGTGCTGACACGCAACGCCTTTACACGCTTTTCATCGGTCCACCAGAGAAGGACGCGGAGTGGAGTGACAGGGGCATCATAGGGGCCCATCGCTTTCTCCAGCGCTACTGGGAGACAGTGCAGGTGGGGCTTGAACGGATAAAGGCCGAAAAGGCGTACGATGGCAATGGCTGGGAGCTTGCCGGCCAGGACAGGCGCATAAACCAGGAGACGCACCGGCTCATCAGCCGCGTGACTCATGACATCGAGAGTTCGTGGCATTTCAACACGGCGGTGGCAGCATTGATGGAGTTTCTCAACACCGTGAGGGCTGACCTTGACGCTGTCTCACCGCCGATCTTGCGTTTTGCACTGGAGTCTATGACGCAGCTTATGAGCCCGTTTGTGCCGCATATTGCCGAAGAGATATGGCGGCTCATGGGCCATCAGGAGAGCATATTTGCCGAGGCGTGGCCGGGTTTTGACGCCGAAGCGGCCCGCGCCGATGAGATTGAAATCCCCGTGCAGGTAAACGGCAGGCTGCGCGCGAGGCTGGTGATGCCGGCTGAGGCCGACACGACCGCGCTCGAACAGGCAGCACTGGCCGATGAGCGTGTCAGGCATTACATACAGGGTGCCAGGGTGCAGAAGGTCGTGGTCATACCCGGCAGGCTGGTAAACGTGGTGGCGAGTTGAAGGATTTTCCAAGGCAGGCTGGGCCAGGTGCCCCGCCGGGGTTTATTATTCAAGGAAAGGGGTTGTCATGCCACTGGTAGGCACGAAGGAGATGTTTGAGATTTCGTATGGCGGAGGCTTTGCCATAGGCGCTTTCAATGTCAACAACATGGAGATCATCCAGGGGATAGTGGACGCGGCGGCTGAAGAGGACGCCCCGCTGATACTTCAGGTCTCCGCCGGCGCCCGCAAGTACGCAAGCCAGGCCTATCTGACGAAGCTTGTCGAGGCGGCACTCGAAACCGCAGACCTTCCCATCGCACTGCATCTGGATCACGGCGAGGATTTCGAGATATGCAAGGCCTGTGTCGACAGCGGCTTCACGTCGGTAATGATCGACGGCTCAAAGCATCCGCTCGAGGAAAACATCCGCGTAACAAAGGAAGTCGTCGACTATGCCCATGCTCACGGAGTGCCCGTAGAGGCGGAGCTCGGCAAGCTCGCCGGCGTTGAGGACGACATATCAGTCGCCGAGAAGGACGCCATCTACACCAATCCGGATGAGGCCGAGGAGTTTGTGGAAAAATCCGGCTGCGACTCCCTTGCCATCGCTATCGGCACCTCTCATGGCGCGTATAAGTTCAAGGGTGAGCCGAAGCTCGACTTTGAGAGGCTCGAGAAGATCCAGGAAAAGCTGCCGGGCTTTCCACTTGTACTGCACGGAGCCTCGACCGTCCTCAAGGAGTTTGTGGACCTCTGCAATAAGTACGGAGGCAAGCTGCCCGGCGCCCAGGGTGTGCCCGAGGAGATGATAACCAAGGCAGCCGGCATGGGCGTCTGCAAGGTCAATATCGACACCGACCTGCGCCTTGCGCTTACCGCCAGCATCCGAAAGCACTTTTCGGAGCATCCGGAAGACTTTGACCCGAGAAAGTACCTCGGACCAGGCCGCGCAGCGATCAAAGACATGGTTAAGCACAAGCTGCATGTCCTTGGCGTTGCCGGCAAGGTCGACATGGTGCGCGAGAAGCTCTGATAAGAGTGCTATAGCGCCAGGACAACGCGCCGCCGCAAAATACGGCGGCGCGTTCCGCCGATGACCGTGTCATACGTGGCAATTTGAGGTTCGACGGGGGCACCCGGCGGGTGCCCCTTCGTCATTTGGACTGCCCCACTACTCCTCGCCCCAAACATCTTGCAGCGTCATGTTTTCAGCGTACCATTAACATCTGACCCATGTGCTTATGTACTCTCTCTGGTCGCACGCGGCAGGAGGAAGAGATCATCGGCAGCACACAATACACCGAGGCGAGAAGCCTTGTCCGCCGTATCCGTCGGCCTCGCGGAGAGAGCCGTAGACAGTTCAAAAGCAACGTCCTTCTGTTGAGGCGCCACTTTGAGCAGTTCAATGTCGACGCCTCAGAGATCTGTCAATGGCTGATGGGTATCCGTCCGGGCGGCCGACATGCCGACGAGTCCACTGGGCCTTTCTGGGAGTTCTTTCTCGATCCGGGGCGATTCCTGAGAGAAACAGGCCGCGGTCCTGAAGATGCGGACGAACGGATAGATGCATACCGCCGGATTGCATTCGACGTCGTAGCGGGGATTGAGGACGAAAGCCGCATGTCAGACCCCAGCATCCCGCGGCAGATCGTGGAATCGCTGCATGCCGTCTCGATGGCGACGCGCACGGAGTCGGCGCGTCGGCTGTTTGAAAGACTCGCCGGCCTCGAGCCGTCCCACAGACAGATCCTTTTGAAGGCAGCCGCCGAATGGATCGTCTCCAGGTACTGGCGGAGCGTTCAGGGCTGGCCGGACCGGTATAAGCACTGGAGCGATGAAAAGGAAGAATGGGAGAAAGCGCACCCGCGGCTCACCGAGAGCCTGCGCGAGGAGTTCACCGGCATATTCCGAGATCTCGGCATCAGGCGCAAGAAGCCGCGCGTCTGCCCTTGGGAGCGCCTCGAGAAGGGAATGGATAATTGCATGTACGCCGGAGAGCGCATCAAGGTGGGGTACTCAAGGCAGAGCCACTCACAGCTTTGCGCCAAATACGAGCGATTTTCTTACAAACAGCGGCAGCGCACAAAAAGTGGAAAGAATTTCAAATCATACTTCGTCAAAAATGCGGAACTCTATCTTAAGCTGCGCCGCAAGAACCGCTCGCTTATCAAGAAAGATGTTATGAAGCTTTTCAGAAAGAAGGTACCTCAAGCCCTATGGTTTGAGAAGGCGTGGGACGAATATCTCAAGGCGCTGGGAGTCGATGAGGCGACCCTGACAAAGGACGGGAAGCTTCCGCACTGCACGCAGTTCGCGGACGACAAGGAGTGTCTTTTCAACAGGCATACGGAGCTTTGCCTTCAATATCGAGAGAGGCTTCTCAGATTGCCGCACCTTCAGGAGCTGGAGCAGCTTTACAGAGAGTGGCGCGACAAGTATCTCAGCGGCCCACGCCGGCCGTCCTTGCGCTACCCGTCAAAACGAACCCTGCCGATGCCGAAGGTCTTCGGCAGGGGGTACTTTTGCGCGGATTTCACCAATTCCCTGCTGGATCTGCGCTTGGAGGGCATGGGCGAAGGGGATTTTGTCCGATTCGGCTTTGCCCCCTGGCCCGCCGACTACGACGCGCAGCCTTCGGATGCGACTGTGACAAGCGTACACATACACTTTGTCGGCACACGCGCGCGGGCCGGGTTCCGTTTCCAGGCGCCTCACAAGACGTCGCGCTTTGCATCAAGCCAGGACGAGATCGATGATCTGCGCAGTCGGAAGTTTCCTCGCGCCGCACAGGATGGGGAGTTTCTCGACGCGGCAAGAAAGCTGCTGCTTGAATCCTTCACCGGGGATGCCGAGCGGGAGATGAAGCTGCTCGCCGTCGACCTGGGAGACCGCGGCGCCGGCGCCGCGGTCTTCGAGGGAAGATGTTTCAAGGAGGCCATGCCGCTGAAGATCATCAAGACGGACACGCTGATCGACAAACCGCCGCCTGTGACGAAGACTCCGCGAAAAGGAAAGCCCGGCAAGCGTGAAAGCAAGAGAGCAAGGGGGCTCGATAAGTACCATGTGGCCCGTCATCTTGACACCTGGCGTAAGGGCGCCAGAAAGATCGCCGAGCGACGCGCGAAGGGGGAGGCCGACCCGGTAAAGCTTGGGGCGCATGACATGCGCTCATTGTCGCTTCATGTACGCTGGATGATTCGCGACTGGGTGAGGCTCAATGCGTCCCAGATCATCAAGACTGCGGAGAGTCACAAGACTGACTTGATAGTTCTTGAGAGTCTTCGAGGCTTTAGCGCGCCCGGCTACCACAAGCTCGATGACGAAAAGAAGCGAACGCTTGCCTTTTTCGCTTATGGACGCATACGGCGTAAGCTGACCGAAAAGGCCGTCGAGCGAGGCATGAGGGTGGTTGTGGCTCCGTACTTGAGATCTTCGCAGGTCTGTGCGGAATGCGGGAGGGAGCAGATTGACAGGAATAAACTGATGAAAGACAAGCGCAAGCGCAGATTTATATGCGAATACTCCGACTGCACCTGGCAGTGCGACAGTGACCAGAACGCAGCGTGCGTTCTGGGCCGGGTCTTCTGGGGCGAAATAGAACTGCCGTCGGAAAGGAAAAAGGATTGACACAGGCGACGGTGGCGGTATACTTTGAGCCGTCGTTTCGTCGTGAGTGGACGGGCCGCGAAGCCCAAGACCCGACAAAGACCCCAAAGGAGCTTTGCACCAGAGGGGAGATCCGGGTACCGGAAACGACGAAATCTGCAAGCGTGCGGCTTGAGCTCGGTGCCGATGTGGCGATTTGGGTGCTGTCAGGTATTTCTAAGTCGTTGTCCGACAGGGACTTGCCGGATTTGTGCTGAAGTCGTGCGGGAATGAGCGGATTTCCACACCACCACGTCCACACGGCTATCACCTGACCTCGCTGAAGTCGTGCGGGAATGAGCGGATTTCCACACCTTTAACTGCTATGATCTCAGCCATCCTTCAGCTGAAGTCGTGCGGGAATGAGCGGATTTCCACACCTGCATATAC
>SLPQ01000208.1 GCA_007131925.1 Candidatus Brocadiia bacterium
AAGGTCTCACGCGAAAACGCCATGCCGATCGGATCGGAGTCGGGCCTTGAGGACATAGAGAAGATGGCTACCGGTGGGGTTTACAAGAAGGCTACGGCAAAGGGCAGGGTCTCGAAGATCGACGTACTGGATGACCTCACGAAGCACATTCTCCGCTTCGCAGGCGACATAAAGCCTCTCAAAGTAGTTATCGACGCATCAAACGGCATGGCCGGAGTGGTACTGCCGGCAGTGCTCGAGCGGCTTGCCGTCGAGACGGTGAGGCTGTACTTTGAGCCTGACGGCACCTTTCCGAACCACGAGGCGAATCCGTTGAAGCCTGCCGTGCTACGGGAGCTCCAGGAGGCCGTCAGGCGCGAAAAGGCGGACCTCGGCGTCTGCTTTGACGGCGACGCTGACAGGTGCGCCTTTGTGGACGAGAGAGGTGAGACTATACCGTCTGATCTGGTCACCGCCCTCATGGCGGTCGATATGCTTGAAAACGATCCAGGGGCGCTTATTGTGTATGACGTGCGTTCGAGCCGTGCCGTGCGTGAAGCGATAGAGGCCGCGGGTGGCCGCGCGATGCCCGAGCGCGTGGGGCATGCTTTCATGAAGGCCACGCTCCGGGAGAAAAATGGCCTCTTCGCAGGCGAGCTCTCAGGTCATTATTACTTTCGCGACAACTTCTACTGCGACTCGGCATGCATCGGATTTGTCAAGATGCTCACCGTCATTTCAAAGTCCGGCAAGCTGCTCTCTGAGATGGTCGCGCCGCTCAAACGCTACAGCAACACCGGCGAGGTAAACTTTGAAGTGGCTGACAAGGACGCTGCAATCAGCCGGATCGCCTCGGAGTTTGCCGACGCGAAGCTCTCATATCTCGATGGTGTCACTGTTGAATACCCGGACTGGTGGTTTAACGTGCGCAAGTCAAATACCGAGCCTCTCCTGAGGGTGGTGCTCGAGGCCGAGACGCCTGCACTCGCCGAGGAGGGCTTCGGCCGTGTGAAAAATATCATCGGGGAGCCTCTCGAAGAATGAGGAGCACTCGCCAGCCTCGAGAAGAGTGCTGCTTGGGTACCGGCGCTGCCAGGCGATTCGACATTCTTGCGATAGGCTATGCCTGTGTCGACCTGGTGGCCACCGTTGCGCGACTGCCGTGCCGCGATGAGAAGGTTCTGGCCGAGAGCCTTTTTGTGCAGGGTGGCGGCCTGGCCGCCACCGCGATGGTGGCTGCGGCGCGCTTAGGTGCGGCCGTTTCACTCATTTCCAATATTTCTGACGACGACACCGGCAGGCAGATCGTCGACGAGCTCGAGCGCGAGGGTGTAGACCTTTCGCTCAACTCCCTCAGGCCGTCGGGCCAGTCGGCTCTCGCCTTTGCGATGGTCGAGGCCTCATCGGGCCTGCGCACGATAGTGGGCCGAAATCCTACGGGCCGTCCTCTTGGCCCGGGTGAGATCAGTGAAGCTGAGGTGGCCTCAGCGCGCGTACTCTTTATCGATGGAACTTCGCCCGAGGTACAAAAGGCCGCCGCCCTTGCGGCAAGGCGGGCCGGCGTACCGGTGATCATGGATGCCGAAGGGACAGGGCCCGCCCAGGTCGAGCTTGCCTGCCAGTGCGATGTCGTGATAGGTTCGCAGGAGTTCGGGAGGGCTTGTAGAGGTGGCCAGCCCCCGGCCGAGGCGGCAAGGTTTCTCCATGAGTGTCGGGGTGTGGAGGTTGCGGCGATTACCAGCGGCTCCCTTGGAGCCTTCTTTCACACGCGGGAGGGGCCGTTTCACCAGCGGGCGTATGAAGTCGATGTCGTTGACACGACAGGCGCAGGGGACGCCTTTCACGGAGCGTACGCCTTTGGCATGGCGCGGGGCTGGACGCCGCAGGAGAGCGCGAGGCTGGCTGGTGCAGTAGCATCTCTCAAGTGCAGGCGGCCGGGTGGGCGCACGGGGTTGCCGGGGATGGGTGAAGTTCGGGAGTTTCTCGCCGGGCACGGCGAAAGCCTACCGGAGTGAGTATCCCGGGCACCGCAGTCAGTCCTGGCCGAAGAGCTCGATGGCCTTTCGTGCGATGTTTTCGCCGAGCTTTATGCAGCGCTCCTCGTAGATGCCCTCCGGAGAGCGGGCCGAGACCGCGCCGAAATGCAGAAATGGCTGTCCCTGCGTGATGCCGCCGCTGTAGACGAGCATTCCCAGAACAAGCATGCCTGCGATTATCGTCATCTCAGCAAAATCGGCGCCTCCGCCGCCGGGCCAGTTTTGAGATGCAAAGCAACCCCCGAGCTTGCCTGCAAGCTCCACGCCGGGCGCGTCGATGAAGCGCTTTATCTGCCAGGAAAGGGAACCCTGATAGGTGGGGCACCCGATGATGACCGCCCTCGACTCCTCGAGAAAACTGCGATCGACACCTTCTGCAGCAAAGAAGCGAGCCTCGACGCCGGGGGCTGCCGCCGCTGCGGCGCTCGTGATCAGCTCGGCCATGCGCCGTGTGTTGCCTGTTTCGCTGTGATAAATTACGGATATCTTCATGGCCTACTCGTAAGTGGGTACGTAGATGACCTTCGAACCGCTAAGCACTTCCTCGGTCAGATCGAGCGACGGGCCCGGCAGCCTCACGACATGATCGCGCCCCATGACAAAACCGTCTACCGACAGCAGCTCGCCCCTCCTGCCGAACTCATCGTAGTGCATTGGTATGGCGGCCTTGGGGGAGAGGCTTTCTATAACCTCCCATGCGCCGTGCCAGTCGAGGCTGAAGCGCCCTCCTATCGGTATCATCAGAATGTCGATGCCCTTGATTTCGGAGGGCTGGCTGCGGTGCTTGTAGGCGAAAAAATCGCCCATGTGACAGAATGACATGCCGTCCAGCTCAAATACAAAGACAGTGTTGTCCTTGACTATTGTGCCGTCGACGACACCGTGAAAAGTGCTCATTGCGCGCACCTTAACGTCGAAAATCTCCTGCTGCGGCAGGTTGCCGCGCACGACGAAGAAACTGCCCGGCACGATATCGAGGGCATTGTGGTCACTGTCCTCGTGAGTGACCATCACAATGTCAGCCTCGATGCGCGGCTCCTTGAGCCCATATCTCTCCTCAAGGGCCCACCTGCGGCTGAAGGGATCGATGAGCACGCGGGTGCCCCTTGTGGATGTGACGAGAAAACAGGAGTTGCCCAGCCATCGCAGAGTCGTCTTTTCCGGCATGTGGTACCTCGCCAAAGAGCCAGCTCTATAGCCCGGCAGCAAGCGCCGTCACCGCTACCACTCCCACTATATCTGCCTCGCTGCAACCTCTTGAAACGTCGTTAACCGGCCTTGAGAGCCCCTGCAGCAGCGGTCCGATTGCCCTGGCGGCGCCTAATCGCTCCGTAACCTTGTAGCAGAGATTGCCGGAGTTGAGATCCGGGAATATCAGAATGTTGGCCTTGCCCGCCACCGGGCTGTCAGGCGCCTTTCGTGCGGCGACCTCGCTGACCAGGGCCGCGTCTGCCTGCATCTCGCCGTCGATGAGCAGGTCCGGGGCTCTCTGCATCGCGATCTCTGTGGCCTTGCGAACCTTGTCCACAAGGGGGTGGCTGGCACTGCCCTTGGTGGAAAAACTCATCATCGCGACCCTTGGCTCGATGCCGTACACCTTCCGGGCGGTCTCAGCGGTAATCAGGGCTGTCTCGGCCATCTGCTCAGGCGTCGGGTCCGGCACTACGCCTGCGTCCGCATAGAGCAGCAGCCCGTCTGAGCCAAACTCCTTGAGTGGTGAGAGGACTGCTATGTAACTCGAAACCGTCTTTACACCCTCAGCGGGTCCGACTATCTGGAGTGCAGGCCTCATGACCTGTGCAGTGGAGTGTGCTGCCCCCGCGACAAGTCCCCCCACCCTGTCAGAGGCTACAAGCGCAGCCGCAAAATATAACCTGTCTTTGAGAAGGGCCGCCGCCTCATCGCTTGAGAGGCCCTTGTGCCGTCGTTTTTCCAGAACAAGCGCTTCCAGCTCGCTCCGCTCGGGATAGTCTGCCGGGTCGATAATCTCCGCCCCGTCTACCTGCACGTGCAGCCGGGAGGCTGTTTCGGCGATCTGATCGCGACTCCCGATAAGGACGATGTCGGCGAACCCCTCCTTCAGGATCTCAGCAGCAGCCAGATAAGTGCGGCTGTCTTCTGTCTCGGGCAGTGCTATGGTCTGCCTCTGAGCCCGGGCGCGTTCCTTGATTCCCGAAATTACATCTGCAGCACTCATAGGGAAAATGACTCCTCGTACGCGCTACTGGCTGCGTGGTATAGCCTGCCCGGCCGGTCAGCCGGCATTTTCAGGCAACGGCAAGCGAGCATACGCCCAGTGGCCCCCATGTCAACTGTCTTCCGATGGCAGGGCCTCAGGCGTTGTCTCTGGGCTGTCGGGGTCGACCATTATACGGATAACGGCCCTCGCGGCGAGATGGCGCATGAGACGCTCGCGCGCCTCTCGCTGCCTGGCCTCGGCAAGGACCTCGTGGATATCCTCCTGGACCTCGCTGAAGGGTCTGGGCCTTTCAGCACTGCGCTCTACGAGCTTGACAATGTGCCACCCCAGGGGCGTATGAAATGGCTCGCTGGTCTGGCCGACATCAAGCTCGGCCACTCTGCGTGCGACCGGCTCAAGCAGCTCACCGGGCCGGCTGGCAGGCCACTGGCCGCCCTCTGAAGCGTACGGTCCCTCAGAAAGGTCGCTTGCGACTGCAGCGAAGTCCTCACCGGCGGCGATGCGCCCCGCCGCCTCCTCGATGATCACTTGGGCCTCTTGCTCTGACCTGTCCCACTCCCTTATCAGTATCTGCCGGATCGTGAGAGTCGCCGGGACGTAAAAGCTCTCGATATTATCGCGGTAGAAAGCACGCAGCTCGCCCGGTGAGACCTGGACAGGCTGGATGACCTTCCTTTCGAGATAGGCCTGGATGAGATAATCCTCATATACCGGCTTGACATCCTGTGTAGGGGGCTCGCCCCTGCGGCGGTCTCTTCCCTCCCGCACGCGGTTTTCAGCAAGGTTTCTGAGATGTCTCTGCGTATTTTCCGGCAAATCCCTCCGGGCGGCCTGCAGCAGCAGCTTTCGGTTTACCAGGGTCAGCAGAGCCGTTTCAAACTGTTCAGCAGATATCTCAGAGGCGCGGGTAGCCCCCATGTGCTCAAGCTGCCTGCTGACCATTCGCATGGTAATGGTCTCGTCATTTACGACAGCGGCCGGCAGGTCAAATGTCACCTCGCCGGAGTGCGTTTCAGCCCCGGCGCGCTGGGGAGTCCAGGCCGCAAGCGCCATGAGCAATGGCGCTAACAGTATATGTCGAAAAATCAAGCCCAATTTGTGATCCCTCACGTCCCCCGGTAGAGCGAAAATTATATGCTTACGGGTGTTTGCTGCAAGATGTTTATCAGGCTCTCCAGCAGCGCCGTGCCCTCCGGCAGACCGCCTTCAAAGAAGACCGCGGCGTCGCGCTGGTCCAGAATACGCACTGTGCGCCCCGTGCCCTCGAATGCAAAAGCGGCCTCTTCGATGCGCGACGATTGAATCAGAATATGGTCCTTTCTTCTGAGAATCATTGAAATGCCGTTTTCGAAGGCCAACACCCTGAGTCGCGCGGTGAGCATGAACTGACGAGCCTCCGCCGGCAACGGCCCGAAGCGGTCCTCCATCTCAGCCTCTATGCTGTCGACCTGGTCTGTCGAAACAACCATCGAGAGGCGCTTGTAGAGGTCCAGCCGGTGCGA
>SLPQ01000137.1 GCA_007131925.1 Candidatus Brocadiia bacterium
CGCATGCGTCATTATAGGCGTCTTCCAGCCTTCGCCCCAGCAGCCCTGAGCACTTTCGCCAGTCAGCCTCGATGATCTTCTTTAGCGCCATGACGCTGGCGGCCTTGGAGCGGGAGATTTTTGAGGACTTCAAGTCTTCAACAGCCTGGCTTGATACATCCTCAAGTCGTGCGCACATCTCGCCGTAGCGCCTGCCGGGCAGTCTCGCCTGGGAAAATTGCCCCCCAATGGAGATCTCAAGCGAAAGCCCATCAGCAGCTTGCCACTCCGGCAGCGCCACCTCAAGCGGCTCGCGACCGGCTGGCATAGGCTTGCCGCCTACGATTTCGAGGCCGTCCGCCTCGACCGCCAAATCGTTGCCGGCTACCGCATCATCCAACCCCCAGATGACTAATGACCCTTGCGCCAACCGCGAAAAAGGTGCCGTCTTGCCCCTGAAGCCGGCGATAACATGCTGCGAGGCAAGTACCGGCAGGTCGAGGTCCCCGGCGGCGGAGTAGTGAAACTCGACGCTGGCCTTTTCACCAGCCTCTAGGAAAAACACCTCGCGCCACGTGAGCCACCAGTGATATGTGGTGTCTATAGTGACATGCCCCTCAGGGAGCACAACACAGAGCAGGTTGTCCGACACGGGGTCGCTAAAGGCCGCCCATTCCAAGTCGTCATGCTCGCGATGAAGATGCTCAAATACCTCATAATATATGGCCTCTGGCTCCCTGCCGGGTCGCTTGACAAAGGCCCTTTCGCGGCTGTTAGAGATGCCGCTGTCGGGTCCGGGGCACGCCCCTCCGGACCCAGGACATATGGCAGCACCCTCCTTTAGAGTCACGCTCCGGGGAGATTGAGAGTTGTTTGCAAGGGTGAGCGTCACGCTGAATGTAGCAGAATCGGCTGGGAGGGTTATTTCACGTTGCAGGCTGATACCACCCGGCAGGCTGCGCGAAAGTGTTATTGAGTCCTCGTAGCGTGCGTGCTTCCATGCAGCAGCACCCGGACTCAGTGTAAGATCCCCTATCCCACCAACTTCCTCCGGCGAGTTAAGCCGGTAAGGCCACCATGAGAGAAGATGTCGGCCGGTCCTCAGCGAACGGGCTTGAAGTATCCTGCCCTCCTCCGGCCATACCGACAGCGAAAGGTGGTGATTGCGCAGCTTGACGGTCGGGACAGCCGTGTCTCCCCTTGATTTCACGCTATCGGCTCCCCTCGTAGATATTGTCTTCGGAATTGATGCATCGTATTGGCAGTCATGCGCAAAGTCAAGTTTCAGCCCCACAGCCTCCTCTCTGAAACAATACCTTCAGTTGCAATTTTTCGCCTGACGCCTCGAAGCTTCGATGGCATGCACTGCACAGTTTTAAGCCACTCACTCCGCCTCCAGACTTACAGCATTTCCGCACCGCATCAGTATGAGTCCATTCGAACTTGCTTCTTACAGCCATTCGCAGGAAGTCATTGTACTGTCCTTTTGTTTCTTGACTTTTAGGAGCTCAGGGAGTAGTATGTGAATCGTCGTTCACATAGGAGCTGTGGCATGACAGCAAAAAAGCAAAGCACCAGAGTACGCCGGGAGCAGATTGCACGTGCCGCTCTCGCCCTGGTGGGGACACAGGGGCTCAGGGGCCTGACTCTCGCTGCGGTCGCACACCGTGTGGGGTTGGTGCCCTCGGCTGTGTACAGGCACTTTGCAGGCAAAGACGAGATCATCGATGCTGCTCTGGCGCTTATTCAGGAAGGGCTTCTCGAATTTGTGCGCTCAGTCCGAGAGGAGACCAGTGACGCTGTTTCGCGCCTTGATAAGCTGTTGATGCGCCATGTGAGGATGATCTCCGAAAACCGCGGGATTGTACAGATTGTATTTTCACAGGACTTTGGCGACGGACATGCTGATCGCCGCGCCAGGCTGTATCGTGGCGTTTGCAGGTATCTGAAGGAGGTCTCCGGGATTATCAGGGAGGGGCAGGCGGTCGGGCGCATCGCCCGGGATGTTGACCCTGATGCAGCCGCGGTGCTGTTTCTGGGCCTTGTGCATCCACCTGCCCTGCTCTGGCAGATGAGTGAAGGTGAGTTTGACGTAGCCCATCAGGCGCGCCGGGCGTGGCCGTTGTTTGCCAGGGCGATTGAAAACGCATCCTTTTTCGCCGGCGGCTATGGAGGATAAGAGCGTCGCAGGAGCAAAAGCTGGTCAAGGGATTGCCGCGTATGTAATAATGCTGCACGTAGTGACCTTGCTGCTATGCCGGGTGCAATAGCCAGTATAGGGCTGTTTATGCCTAACGGGAGCCTGAGCATGGCAGGCGCTGACTGAGGGGCCTTTACGAGGTCAGCAGAGGAAAGGAGCAAGGCTGTGAAACCAACGGATATACTGATGCAGGAGCACCAGGTTATCCTCGGGGTGCTGGAGGCGGCGCTTCAAGAGGCGCGCACCATGGACGCCACAGGCGAGGTCGATGCTGAACGCCTCGACAAGATGGTGGAGTTTTTCCGCAGTTTTGCGGACCACTGTCATCACGCCAAGGAGGAAAAGGAACTTTTTGCCCTGATGGAGCAACGCGGCCTACCGGCTGAGGGGGGGCCGATTTCGGTCATGCTTACGGAGCATGACGAGGGGCGCCGCCACGTGAGAGCGCTCGCGGAGGCGGCAGCACTTGCGCGCGAGGGGGACACGTCCGCCGCAGCGAGTGCGGCACGTGAGCTTCAGGCATTTGTCAAATTGCTGCGAAATCACATTCTCAAGGAAGACACTGTTCTCTATCCCCTGGCTGACCAGATCCTGACCGACGAAGACCAGAGCAAACTGGCTGAGGCATTTGAGAGGATAGAAAGGGAGGAGGTCGGAGCCGGCATCCACGAAAAATACTACCAGCTCGCCCGCGAGCTGACACAGGAATGACAACATTCGTTTTTTCTGCTTGTAAGGGTTTTGTAAGAAGGCGACGGCAGGAGTATTTATGAAACGCAAGTGGAAACTAATGCTGTTCGTGCCCGCAGTGATAGCGGCGGCGATCCTGTTCGGGCGCTATGCAATGCAGCGACTCGATCCCGACCCCGGCATTATCCGTGTTTCGGGCAACATGGAGGTAACCGACATCGAGCTGTCCTTTCGAATACCCGGCTGGATCCAGGAGCGGCCGATCAGCGAGGGGCAGCAGATGGAAGCCGGCGAGGTGATCGCCTTGCAGGATCCGACGGAGCTTGCACAGCAGGTCGAGCTGCGCTCGCACGAGGTGGCCGCGGCCGCAGCCGCATTGGCCGAGCTTGAGGCCGGCTCGCGTCCGGAGGAGATAGCCGCATTTGAGGCGGCTGTGGCCCAGGCTCAAGCCCGCCTGCAGGAGCTCCAGGCGGGCTCACGCCCCGAGGAAATCGCCGCAGCCGCCGCCCAGGTAGCCGCAACGGAGGCTGATAGGGAGCTGAAGGCAGCTGAACTGGCGCGCGTCCGCAGGCTGCACGCAGGCGGCACAGCCACGGACCAGGAGATGGAAGCGGCACAGACAGCCTATAGAGTGGCTCAGGCCAGGCTTCAGGAGGCATCGCAGCGGCTTAGGCTTTTGGAGCTGGGGGCTCGCGTGGAGCAGATCGCGCAGGCTGAGAGCGCTCTTGCCGAGAGCAGCCAGCGGCTCGCACTGGTCAGAGAGGGGCCTCGCAGAGAGACTGTTGAACAGGCGCGCTGGCGCCTCAGGCAGGCACAGCAGTCACTGGAGATTGCACGCACCCGACTTGCATATACCAGGCTTACCTCGCCGGTTTCAGGTATGGTTCTCTCTGAGAATGTGCAGGCCGGCGAATACGTCGCAGCCGGCACTCCGATCGTTACGGTGGCCGATCTCAGAGACATCTGGCTTCGCGCATATATTGAGCAGCCCGACCTGGGACGTGTGAAAGTCGGCCAGGCTGTTCGCGTCCGGACCGACACCTACCCGGACAGGCTTTATGATGGGCGTGTGTCATTTATATCATCGCAGGCTGAGTTTACTCCAAAAACTGTGCAGACCCAGAGGGAGCGTGTGAGGCTTGTCTACCGGATCAAGATCGTCGTAAACAATCCAGACATGGAGCTCAAGCCGGGTATGCCGGCTGATGCCGAGATCATCCTTGACAGTTAGAGGTGCCAGATGGAAGCGATCCGCGTCGAGGAGCTCACGAAGTCTTTTGACGAACTGACGGCCGTAGACAAGCTTTCATTCAGCGTCAAAAAGGGCGAGATCTTTGGCCTTGTCGGTCCGGACGGCGCCGGCAAGACCACCACCATGCGGCTGCTTACAGCCATCATGGAGCCGACGTCAGGCGACGCGTGGGTGGATGGCCATCACGTTCTCAGTCATGCCGAGCAGATCAAGGAAAAGATCGCCTACATGAGCCAGCGCTTTGCGCTGTACCCGGACCTCTCAGTGCTGGAAAATATCATTTTCTACGCGGATATTTACGGTGTGCCCCGAAGAGGGCTGCAAGACAAGGTCGACAAACTTCTCGCCTTCAGCAATCTTACGCCCTTCAAGAGGCGCTATGCCGGCAATCTCTCAGGCGGTATGAAGCAGAAGCTGGGTCTGGCATGTGCGCTGATCCATACTCCCAAAGTGCTTTTTCTTGACGAGCCCACCAACGGCGTTGACCCGGTGAGCAGGAGGGACTTCTGGCGCATTCTCTACCAGCTGCTGCGGGAAAAGGTCACGATCTTTGTCTCGACCGCCTATCTTGACGAAGCAGAGCGTTGCAACCGGCTGGCACTGCTTGAGAGCGGCCGAATCATAGGGCTTGGCACACCTGATGAGGTCAAGCGCATGATGAGCGAGACGATTCTTGAGGTTTGCGTTCACGAGCCGCGCAAAGCGCGTGACCTCCTGCGCAGTGAGCTCGGGGCGAAAGGTGTGGACCTCTTTGGCGACCGCGTCCATGTGGTTACAAACGACCCGGAGGCCTCCGGCGAGCGTGTGCAGGCCGTGCTTGACCAGGCCGGTCTCAAGGTAACCACGATCCGACAGGTGGAGCCATCGCTGGAGGACGTATTTGTCTCTGTAATCGCAGGCCGCGAGGATGCCGAGGGATCATGATCGAGACCTGGTCAGACAGTCCGGCCGTGTTGGTCAGGGAGATTGAGCGGCGCTTCGGGACTTTTGTCGCAGTAAACAATATCAGCTTTGAGGTAGCGCGGGGCGAGATATTCGGATTTCTCGGGCCAAACGGCGCAGGCAAAAGCACGACTATACGGATGCTCACCGGCATCCTTGCGCCGACCGGAGGTAGCGGAACTGTCGCCGGCCTCGATATCATGACACAGGCCGAGATGATAAAGGCCAACATCGGCTATATGAGCCAGCGGTTCAGCCTGTATGAAGATCTGACAGTTGAGGAAAACATCGATTTTTACAGCGGCATTTATCGCATCCCAAGGCCTGAGAAAAAACAGCGTAAGGAATGGGTTATCAGGATGGCCGGACTGGCCGACCACAAGCACGCCCGGACATCCCTGCTTGCGGGCGGCTGGAAGCAGAGACTGGCGCTGGGCTGCGCCATACTTCACGAACCTCCCATTGTCTTTCTCGACGAGCCCACCAGCGGCGTAGACCCCCTCAGCCGCCGCCGGTTCTGGGACCTCATTTATGAGCTCGCCGGCAAGGGCGTGACGGTCTTTCTCACCACCCATTACATGGA
>SLPQ01000107.1 GCA_007131925.1 Candidatus Brocadiia bacterium
CGAAATGATGCCAGAAGCGAAACGAAAAGGCCTGCATCAGCGCCAGCTCCAGACCGATAGCGCCGGCCGAGACCAGTGCCACAGATGTGCGCGTGCGCCAATGTAGCATGACCTCAGCGCCCTGCCGCCTCGTCACGCGTAAGCGGGACAAAGCGAACCGACATCAAATCCCTGCTTGTCACCCGTCCATCCTCGTCCTTGTCGACAAGCATGAGGGTCTGAACGGCAAACGGCCCGCCGACCGGTATGACCATCAAGCCGCCGGGCTTGAGCTGCTCGATGAGCGGCGGCGGGATCTGCCCTGCCGCTGCCGTCACCATTATCGCGTCAAAAGGCGCAGCCTCCTCCCAACCGTAAAAACCGTCACCATGGCGCACCCGCACCGTGTCGTAGCCGAGGTCCTTGAGCCTCTTGGCGGCGGACTCGGCCAGAGGCTCTATAATCTCGATCGTGTAGACATGAGGTGTGATCTCGGCAAGCACCGCCGCCTGGTACCCCGAGCCGGTGCCCACTTCCAGCACTGTTGCATCTTCCTTCAGTGCCAGCAGGCGCGTCATCTCCGCCACGATGAAAGGCTGACTGATCGTCTGCCCATAGCCTATGGGCAGCGGGCCGTCGCTGTAGGCATGGCGTCTATGCTCATCAGGCACAAACTCATGCCTGCGCACCCTCTCCATCGCATCAAGTACCTGCCGGTCGGTGACACCGTAGCGCCGTATGGTCTCAAGCATTCTTTCGCGCTCATCGCTGCGATCGTCATCAGGGGTCTCCAGGGCCACAGGCTCACGAGGAGCCGGAGGCGCTGAGGCCACCACCGGCGCGCCGGCCGGTTCTTCATCCACTCCCAGGCCCGGCTGCTCGCTTCCACCGCAGCTCACGCTCCACACAAGCGCCGCTACGGCGGCCGCAATCCCGAACACACCTGTTTTCTGCAGGAAGTATGAGAACAATGCTTTCTTCATGTTTCTGCGCCCCTTGTGCTCAGATTGCACGCATTCGTTCATCTTGCTGCCCTGGACTGCCCGACCATTCGTCCTCACCAGTCCGAAAGCAAAAAAGGCCCGCCATAGCGTGGCGGACCTGTCCTTTTCCAACTGGCAGCCATAAGGATATTCATGTTGATCCCGGTGCGTGCTGATCGCCTGAAAAACACTCTCCGAGCCGCGCACCAGCTTTCGGCCTGTCAGCACATTCAAAAAATGGCGGAGAGGGCGGGATTCGAACCCGCGGTAGGACGGTAAGCCCTACAACGGCTTAGCAAGCCGCCGCTTTCGACCACTCAGCCACCTCTCCACGCTTTGCTTGCGGCCACGACGCGTGAACGCGCCGAGTATGTCCTACGATGTTACACCGCTGCGGTCGGTAGTCAAGTATTCTGCGCCATTATACGCTTCGGCCATGCATCATTTTCACCGGCAGGCAGACCACTCGCCAAAGCACTCGACATGTCGAGCCCGCATACGTATACTTTCCGGCGTCAGGCGGGATGTAGTCGACCCGCATGCGGACCTTTGGCGATTTGGCATTCTCTTGTCGGCGAGATCTCTGATGAAAAACTTTGCTGATCGTCTCAACTCCGAGATCGAGGCCAGAGGGACTGCGGCTATTGTCGGGATCGATCCACGTTTTGAGCTGCTGCCCATGCCGCTGAGGCGAAAGTTTGACGGCGCTCGGGGGGGCTCGCTGCGGGGCCTTGTCAGCGCCATACGCACATTTTCGCAGGAGATAATCGACATCGTAGCGCCTCACGTCGCGGCGGTAAAGCCGCAGATAGCATTCTTCGAAATGTACGGCTGGATCGGCCTCCAGGCATATGCAGAGGTCGTGCGCTACGCGCGCAAGGCCGGGCTTATCGTCATAGGCGATGTCAAGCGGGGTGATATAGGCTCGACCGCGCTGGCCTATGCCACCGGGCATCTCGGCGAGATCCCAGTCGCGGGGCACCTGGCAGAGATGTGGATGGAGGACGCGGTAACGGTCAATCCCTACCTCGGCAGCGACAGCATCGAGCCCTTTCTCGTGCAGGTACGGGAGCGCGGCAAGGGTATCTTCGTACTCGTGCGGACCTCAAATCCGTCGGGCGCGGAGATCCAGGACCTGGAAGCGGTCGGAAAGCCCATATACCTGCATGTGGCGGAGCTGGTCAGAAGATGGGGAGCGGACTCCATCGGAGAGCAGGGGTTTTCCTCGGTAGGCGCTGTTGTTGGCGCGACCTGCCCAGAGGAAGCGCGGCGCATTCGTGCGGCCCTGCCAGAGGCGATGTTTCTTGTGCCGGGCTATGGCGCCCAGGGCGCTACCGCTGAGGACCTTCGGGGTGCGATCAGGGATGACGGGCGAGGCGTCGTGGTCAACTCCTCAAGGGGCATCATCTTTGCCCATCGGCGCAAGCCATATATGGATGAATTCGGCGAGACACGCTGGCAGGAGGCCGTGGAGGCGGCCCTGAAGGATATGATACTCGACCTGAGCACCATTTACTCCGGCGGGGTGTAATGTCGATCACAGAGCGGCAGTGGAAAGGCAGGCGAGTGACGGTGGCCGGGCTCGGCTCTTTTGGGGGGCAGGCGGCGGTGGCACGCTACTTTTCCTCTCTCGGCGCCATCGTCACGATCACCGACACCAAACCAGCCTCTGAGCTGACAAGGGGGCTTGCCGACATCGGGGACCTTGGTGTACGGCAGGTTTTGGGTGGGCACGAGGTGGCCGATTTTGTCGAGGCAGACCTCATCGTTGCAAGCCCCGCCATGCCGCGCACGAGCCCCTTTCTGCTGGCTGCCGAGGCGGCCGGGGTGCCCGTGACCCACGAGATGGACCTGTTTTTCGAGCTGTGCCGCGCGCACATCATCGGGGTTACCGGCTCAAACGGCAAGTCGACCACAGCTGCGCTGCTCGCGCACATACTGCGCGGGCATTTCGAATCTCCATCTTCGCGACCACACAGGCGCGTCTGGCTCGGAGGAAATATTGGCCGCTCGCTGCTTCTGGAGGCGCCCCGGATTGCCCAGCACGATATTGTGGTGCTGGAGCTGTCGAGTTTTCAGCTCGAAAGCCTCGCGGCGCTCTCTGTAAGCCCGCAAGGCGCTGTAGTTACCAACATCTCGCCAAACCACCTCGACAGGCACGGCACGTTCGAGGACTACGTCCGTTCGAAGCGCTGCATCGCAAGGTATCAACGTCAGGGCGATTTTCTGGTCCTCAACGCGGATGACAATATTCTCAAGGGCTGGCGCGAGACGCCAGCGCGGGTTGTTTTTTTTGGTTCGGATGAGTCATGCGGCGAAAAAGGCGTTTTCGTTTGCGGTCGCAACATCGTATCTATAAATGAGAATACGCGTGAAGAGGCGGACGTCCCGGCGGGCTGGCGGCTCATCGGTCCGCACAACCTTCAAAACCTTGCCGCCGCCTGCGCCGCTGCATCTTGCATGGGTGTGGCGCTGAGCGAGGCGGCACATGAGGCCGGCGGCTTTGAGGGGCTGCCTCACAGGCTGGAGTACGTAGGGACCACTGGAGGCGTGAAGTTTTACAACGACTCCATAGCGACCACACCGGAGGCGGCGTCGGCGGCCCTTGGCAGCTTCGCCGAGCCGGTCGTACTGATCGCGGGCGGGTATGACAAGGGCGCGGACATGGCGGCCTTCGCGCAGACCGCCGCGCATGCGGCAAAGGCCCTTGTGGTCATGGGCGATACCGCACGGGCGATAGCAGGCGCAGCCGCCCGGGCGGGTACCGGTATTGAGATCATATGCGCAAACGGCCTGGGCGATGCGGTCAGAAAGGCGTTCGCTCTCGCTGGGCCGGGTGCCGCGGTGGTGCTGTCGCCTGCGTGCGCCTCGTATGATATGTTTTCAAACTTTCAGGAACGGGGCGAGGCTTTCGCTGAGGAGGTCGCCAGACTTGTAAATAGCGACACGGGGGAGTCATCGTGAAGACATTCTTGTACTGGTCGCTCGTGGTGGTACTGGCAGGGGCGCTCCTGGTGGTCACACTGCTGGGGCGCCGCGGGGACCCGGGCCACCAGCATATACAGAACTTCCTGATAAGCCAGCACAGGGACTGGGTACTATCGGGAGACCACCACCTCTTCGATGTGACAGAGCGAGGATTGAACCTCGACAGCCTGGACGGATTCAAAGAGGGGCGCTTCAAGTGGTCGACGGTGGGCCTGCCGGGCGGGCAGCTGGTAACAAACTTCGTGACGGCCGATGCAAACATAGTCATCAGTCAGGATGAGTATGTACTGGGCGTTGTGAATGGCACGGTAGCCACGGCATACCCTGTTCGCATACTTGTAAGGCACCAGGTGATAAACGACACCACTCAAAATCCGCCGGTCCTCGCATACTTCAGCACAAACAGCCATACCGCCGCGGCTTACCGGGCGCACACCACAGGCGGGCCGGCGCACTTTGCATCGACGGGCTTTCTGCACCGCCACGCCGACCTGCTCTTTGATATCGAGACTGAGAGCCTCTTTCACCCGATAACGGGAGTTTTTGCCGCTGGAGAGCGAGTCGGAGAGCGCGCCGAGCTGCTCGGCTCGGCACTGATGACGCTTGGAGAATGGCTCACGCTCTTTCCAGACAGCAGGATAATGACCACAAACGTCGGGACCGGACCGCGCACCTACCAGCGATATTCACCGGGAGCCCGGCCGCCCATACTTGACAGAAGACTGAGAGTAGACGACCAGGACCTCCAGCGCCGTGACACAAACGTCATCGCACTGCGGCGCGGCTGGCAGGCTATCTCTGCGGCACTGCCTGCCTGGTCGCGATGGAGTCCGGGCACACATGAGATCCGGCTTCTCGACAACCGATACACCCTGCACCTGCTCGACACGCCCGGCAGCGCATACATAACCGACCAGTCCGGCAGCCTTGCACCTTCCGTGCGTGCTCTCGGGTATATCTTTCACGCCGCCCTCGACGGTGGTGAGCATGTGGAGCTGGAGGCGGGCCGCTGACAGGGCCTCTCCTGCAAAGGCAGATACGACTGCAGAAAATAGAAAAGCGCTTTCAGCTCGAAAAACCGCTGAAAGCGCTTTTTTTACCTGGTTACTCGCCGGAGATTACCTGCCAGCCACCCAGCCGACAGGGTACACTACACTGCCGGCCCGGTACGCCCCGTCATTGTCTCTACTGATGCTCCATCGGGATTTCGTGGCGCTCAGGGCAGAAGATCATTGCAGCCGAGCCCTGCGCACGGGTATACCGATACCACTGGTCACATTCGGGGCAGAAGTACGCGCGATAGGCAGTATCTTCACCGCAGAGCCTGCAGGGCGTGGCCGATCCATATTCCACCATGTAGGAGAGATAAACATCCTCTCTCGCAATCTCCCTCATCGGCACCTCAAAGCGGCCCTCGCAAGTGTCGCACTCAAACTTCATCGCAGGCATGCCGTCCAATAGCTCGACAGTGGGGTCGCTCGTGCCACCGATTGTACGCCAGCCGATGACGCCGATGAAGATAACAAGGGCAACAACCGCCGCCATGCCTACGTACTTGTTGTCGCGCCAGTCCATATATGTCTCCTTAACTTACGGTCAGGGTTGGTTAGCCTGCAGGGCCGGTGCAGCACCCTCAGTACACCCTGATTATAATGAAAGTCCCCTCCCGGGGCAAGCCCGGAA
>SLPQ01000129.1 GCA_007131925.1 Candidatus Brocadiia bacterium
CGGGACTGACGGACGGTTTTTCCACCGAGTGAAGAAGCCAGGTCTTCTTGAACTCCGGATTGGTCGACACGACCCTGTCGAAAACAACCACCACGTCCGGCTGGATAAAGAGAAACTGCCTGACGAAGTAGTCCATTTTATCCGCAGAATACGCCTTTGTGGCGTCGCCGCAGGCGTAGCTGAAGTGATCGCCTGCCTCGTAGGCGATTATCTCGCCTGTGTCCCACCTGCCGGGATTTGTGGCCCAGTCGCAAGCCCCGACGAGGCCTCCTCCGGAGGGAAAGTTTCCCTGGTCGTAGTCCTCGGGTACGTTTCGCGTCGTGCCTTTCATGAGAAGGGCCCGCTGGCCGCCGTCGTTTTCGATGCCGGGAAAGGCAAACTCTTCATCGGGATCATATACCAGCATGGTGTTATGCGCTATGGTGCGCTGGTAGTAGTTGAAAAACTGCGACTTGCGCACCTCTTCGGGATTGCCGACGATCCCCCAGTCGTCGTCGTACCTGCCGGAGTCGATCGCGAGCTCTCCCTTGTAGTATATGTCGAAGTGGTTGTTGTGGTGGTGGCAGTGGTCTCCATAGTACGGTCCGCATGTGAACGTCACCCACGTCGAGCCGGAGCGCTCATCTTCACCATCCCAGTCCCAGCCGCTTCGCGCCATCACCAGCCCCTGCCCCCGGAAGATCCGCGAGAGCGGAAGCGTCTCCGGGGACTTTTCCGGGATAGTGGGGTCGTACCAGAGAAGCTGCTGCCAGAGACGGTAGGATGGAGTGGTGAAGCGTTCGAAGTCCAGACGGTTAAGCATATACTGCGCATAGCCGTCGCGAAACTGCGACGCCAGCATCAGCAGCCCCTCGCGATCCCACTCACCCAGCCAGGGGAAGTCGTTGTCGTGGCCGGGATAGACGAGGCCGTTGGGCTTGGTCGCGTAGAGGATATAGAGCGCGCCGTTACGCAGGCGCATCGAAGGGGTCATGAGATCCACGCCGTTGGTCGTGGCTGTCTTGAGCGCCGAGAAAACCCTCATCGCCGGATAGGTTACGTGGCGGTTGTAGTCGAAGCTCTCCGGCCACTCCCCGTCGCGAAAGAGTATATCGAATACCTTCATCGCATCCTGGTACTCCGGCACAAGAAAATCCAGCGCCTCTTCTCCGAAAGGATCCTCGTGGTACACGGCCAGCGCTGACATGCCTACGTCCTGCGCTCCCGCATACATGCCGTTGTGAAAGGAGCGAAAGGCCCGGCGAAAATCCATCGCCGCACGCCCCCTGCGCACGAGGTAGGCACGGATGGTCGCGCGTTGCTCTTCTGTGAAAAGCGGCCAGAGCCAGTCATAGCATATCGACATTGTGGTTATATGCCCCCTTACCGTGCTGGTGGTAAGGGCCATTGCGCGCTCGACGGCCTCAGCGCCGATCGCCTCGTCTCCCGTTATGGCATATGCGAGTGCGAGACCCTCCGGAGTGCCTCCCGCCATCGCGCGGATCTCGGCGACTGACTTTCCTGCCGTCTTTTCACGCAGCCAGGCGAGGCGCTCCTCGTTAAGGTATATCCTTGGGCGCTCGGTGCGGATCTCCCATTCCCAAAGCTCCGGAATATCCCACATGCCGTGGGGTGTATCTGCAGCTCCTGCCAGATCCGTCCTGAGAGCCGCTGCAATGATAAGGCAAAGCACCGCAATCACAGATGACCTGATCATCGTCTTCCTCCATTGCCGGCGTTTGTGGGGTCGAGGCACATTTGAGCGCCTGCCGCGCGGACTGATCCGGGCGGCTCCTCACAACGTATTACCTTCCGAAACGACGCTTTCAAGTCAAGCGTTGACTTTTCTGCTAAAAGCCACGCGGGCATCAAGACTCCGGGAGTGCAAGAGGCGCCCTGGCGGGGCAGTAATTATCGCGAGCGGAAACTGCTTTCGGTGGGACAAAGAGTGGGCAGGGCCGGAATCGAACCGGCGACACCGGGATTTTCAGTCCCGTGCTCTACCGACTGAGCTACCTGCCCATCTTTGATAGCTCGTGGCGCCAAAGCGCAGATATATTAGTCATGGAGGGCTCCGCAGTCAAGCGCTTTTCGAGCCGCTCTCAATCTCCCGTCGGAAAGCCTCGAGGCTGCGCATGTCCCGGCGAATCTGCGCTACCAGCACCTCGGGTGATTCAAACTGCTCCTCCCCGCGCAGCAACCGCACCAGCTTCACCTCCATGGTCTCCCCGTAACACTCGGCTCCCTCGTAGTCCTCAAGATGGACCTCTACGTGTTTGTTTCCAGTACGGCAGCTCGAAAAGGTGGGGCGTGTGCCTATATTCGCCAGCGCCCAGTATTTCCTGCGGCGCAGAGATGCCCGGGCGATGTACACGCCGGAGGGCGGGGTGGCCTCGTGGTGCAAATTCAGGTTTGCGGTGGGAAAGGCAAGGTCCCTGCCCCGCTTCGCCCCGTGCACGACCGTGCCGCGCAGGGTAAAGGGGCGCCCGAGCAGGCGCGCGGCGGCGTCCAGCTCTCCCGACTCTATGAGCCGGCGGATACGGGTGGAGGAGACAGGCGCGCCGTCAATTTCGAGCGGGCTGACGGTACGCACGCAAAAGCCATACTTGGCGCCGAGCCTGGCAAGAAGGTCTGCATCCCCGGTGCCGCCGCTGCCAAACCGGGCGTTATGACCGAGGACTACCGCCTTTACCGCAAGGGCCTCGACAAGGATCTCCCGCACAAATCGCTCGGCTCTCATCTGTGCCATATTCTGGTCGAAGTGCAGCACTACGCAGACGTCGATATCGGTATCCGCAATAAGGTGAAGCTTGTGCTCGAGAGATGTGATGGATTCGGGGGGGTTGCCCTTGAGGATGCGCTCGGGATGCCGGTCAAAGGTTATGGCTATGGCGGTGCCGTCGATCTCGCGGGCCCATTCGGCGGTGGCTGAAAGTATCTTGCGGTGGCCTGTATGGACCCCGTCAAAGACGCCGATGGTGGCCACCGGCGAGGCGTAGGGCCGCACCCTTGCAAGGGAGAATACGGTTTCCATGCCAACCCCTGCGCTTCTCAAAAGAAGTCAGGTGCAGCCGGCGGCGGCATGTCGGTGACCTCTCTGGTGGTTATGTCTGCGCGCTCCATGAGGTCATCTTCCCAGCTGGCGATGAAATCATGCCTCTGCGCCTGTATGCGGCCGAGCTCCTCGGCGACCTGCATTTCCAGTTCGTCGTCGGCGAAGTGCTCCATGACGGTCGCGGCGCCGAAGCTCGCCACCAGCCCGGCCAGCCTCTCCTCGACCTCAAGGGCCTGCTCGAACTCCTGCCAGGAAGGCTCGATGCGCCTTTGCACCTCGAAAACATGCACGTGGCCCCCGGAGAGTACCGGCCCGCCAAACCCGCCCACCTCGACAGGCGCGGCCGCTTCCATGATCTCCTCGGGCTGCCAGTCAGCCGAGAGCGTCATCTCCTCGACCTCGTAGCCCTCCTCAAGGGCCTGCCAGCCTGCGCTCCGGATCATCTCTTTGAGCTCGGCTGCCCTGGCGAGGGCAAGGTCGATGGCCTCCCTTTCGAGATAGTCGCGCCTCACCTGGTCTCGGGCCTCGTTGAAGTCAGGCTCTCGGGCATCCTCAAAGGAGCGCACCTTGTACAGCACCTGTACATCCGGCCCCTCCGCCTCGCGAAGTGTGCGGGAGGGAAATACATCCATTGCGGCCGCTTCGCGCATAACCTCGTCAAAAACCCTGCGCCCGTCGGCGGTATAGGCCGTTGCAAGCGCGCCAAGCGCCTCGTCGTCAGGGTCGCTTACCGGGCCTGTGCGGTAATATGAAAGCCCGTACCGATCGGCAATGGCTGAGAGGTCCTTGGTCTCCTGGAGGAGGTAGTCGGCGAGGATGTCGGCGATCAGGCGGTTTAGCTCCTGCTGGCGCAGACGTGCCCGGATCTGGTCGGCTACTTCCGAAAGAGGCCTGTATAGAGGCTCGTCCGGCACTTCGTCGGGCTCGTCAATCTCAGGGTCAAGCGCATCTTCCATGACAGGGTCGTCCGGGTCGGGCTCGTCCGGCTCTTCTGGCTCCAGGTCGAGGCGCTGCTCCTCGATCGGCAGGAGAAACTCCGACACCCGGTGCCTGTAATAGTACTCCTCTATCTGTTCATCGGAAACACTGACAAGGTCAGGGATGTCCTCATCTCTGATAGCGACGTAGGCAATGTCGGCACGAGGTCTCAGGCGGTAGTCGGAGATGTTCTGCTGGAAAAACGTGCGAAGCTGGTCTTCATCGGGCGCGCTTACCTGTGCGACAAAGTCAGCGACCGGCAGGCGCAGCTTTCTCACCGCGACCCTGAGGCGCATGCGCGTGAATCGGCGCCACCTCTCGGCCTCGGTGATATGAAAAGCTCCGCCGAATATCTCCCGCACGCGCGCGGCGGCCAGGTGCTGTCGCCAGGCGGCGCGGACAAAATCATCGCTCACGCGGTTACGTGCCAGCCAGTTTTCGTAGACGGCCGTCAGCTCCTCCTCGCGCGCACCCGTGATCATCCTTATCCAGTCGCGAACGGCAGCGGTGACCTCGTCGTCGCTGACTTGTACGTTGAGCCTGTCGGCCTCGTGAAGCAGCACCAGAAGCCGCCAGATATCATCGTCATCGACCCGCCTGCCGTAGAGAAGTGCAAGAGCGCTGCCAGCCGCCCGGAAGCTCTCGTCGGTGACGTTGCGGCCAAACATCGTCCCTCGTATGGCGCCGGGCGTAAGCACAGCCATAAGGGGGCCCAAAGCAAGCCATGAAACCATCAGAAGGGCCACCAGTATCACCAGCAGCTTGGCGCTGTGTCTTCGGAAAAAATTCATGCCGAATGCCATCTTTGAGCACTCCTTGTCCCGGGTACTGGTGTGAACTGCCCGGCTTGACGTCGGTGCTTCGTGAACTATACTTTACTCGACTTGGAAAGTGCAAAGCGCTTCATTTTATTTTGTTTTGCCGTGCTTGCAAGGAGTTTCTCTCCGGGCCGGAGGGAGCCGTAGGCACCCGCAAAAGGGACCGCCGGCGGACCGGCGAGAGTGCGAACCTGCTTGAGAGTCCGTCGATAAGGTCTTCTACCGAAAGGTATTTATGTCTAAATCCCTTGTTATAGTCGAATCACCCGCCAAGGCCCGCACCATCTCCCGCTACCTCGGGGGTGGCTACGAGGTCGAGGCCACCATGGGGCACATCCGCGACCTGCCCTCCAAGGACCTGGGCATCGATCTCGAAAAGGATTTCAAGCCGACCTATCAGGTGCTCTCCGGCCGCAAGAAAATCGTCGCAAACCTGAAAAAAAAGGCCGCCTCGGCCGATCGCGTATACCTGGCGCCCGATCTTGACAGGGAGGGTGAGGCCATAGCCTGGCATGCCAGCAAGGCCCTGAAGATAGATGAGAGCAAGGCATATCGCGTCACTTTCAACGAGATCACCAAAAGCGCCATAGAAGAGGCATTCGAGCACCCCGGCAAGATCTCCATGGACAAGGTCAATGCCCAGCAGGCGCGCCGGCTGCTCGACAGGCTGGTCGGCTACAAGATAAGCCCCATACTCTGGAAGCGCATACCCAATGTCGCGGCCGCCCGCTCGGGTGGCGGTCTCTCAGCCGGGCGCGTGCAGAGCGTGGCCGTGCGCCTTATCGTCGAGAGGGAGCGGGAGATCGAGGCGTTTGAGCCGGAGGAGTTCTGGCGGATAGCGGCCGTTCTCTCGGCGGCTGGCGGTGAGTTTGAGGCCGAGCTCGAGTCAAAGGATGGCCGGAAGCTCAAGGTATCCGACCAAGACTCCGCCGCTTCGATCGCAGCCGAGCTGGAGGGCCATGAGTTCATCGTCTCGTCCCTGGAGTCCAAAGATACGCGTAGCAACCCGGCACCACCCTTTACCACCAGCACCCTCCAGCAGGCCGCATCGACCTGGCTGCGCTTTGCCGCCAAAAAGACCATGCGGCTGGCCCAGCAGCTCTACGAGGGTGTGGACCTCGACGAAGAGGGTCCGACCGCGCTGATAACCTACATGCGCACCGACAGCGTTCGAATCTCCAGCGAGGCCGTCAGCGCCATACGCAGCCATATTGCCGAACACTTCGCAGACAGCTACCTGCCGGCCAAGCCGCGCTCCTACCGCTCCAAGGCCGCAGCACAGGAGGCGCACGAGGCTGTGCGGCCCACCTACATCGAGCGCACGCCCGAGAGCTTAAAAGACAAGCTCAGTGGCGACCAGTGGAAGCTCTACGACCTGATATGGCGCCGCGCGGTGGCCTCGCAGATGAAGCCGGCGAAGTTCAAGGTCACCACAGCAGTGATTGCAGCCGGTGCATACGGCCTGACCGCCAAAGGCAGGGTGGTGGTCTTTGACGGCCATACCATTCTGTCAGGCGGCGCAAAGACCGAGGATGAGATCCTCCCGGATCTCAGTGAAGGTGAGACACTTGAGCTCAAGAGGGTTACGAGCGAGCAGAAATTCACGCAGCCTCCCCCCCGCTACAGCGAGGCGGCGCTGGTGCGTACGCTCGAAAAGGAGGGCATAGGCCGACCCTCGACATACGCTGCCATCATCTCCACGATCCAGGATCGCGGCTACGTCCTGCTGGAAAAGCGCGCCTTTCGTCCGACACCGCTGGGTGTTTTTATCACTGACAAGCTGGTCAGGCACTTCCCGAGGATCATGGATCTCAAATTTACCGGTCACATGGAGGAGGAGCTCGACCAGGTCGAGTCCGGCACCATAGACTGGACTACAGTACTCAACGAGTTTTACGATGCTTTTAAGGAGAACCTCGTGGCCGCCGAACGCGAAATGCAGCCCTTCGAGGAGACCGACGAAAAGTGCCCCGAGTGCGGAAAACCCATGACCAGACGCATATCGAAAGCGGGAATGTTTCTTGGCTGCAGCGGCTATCCCGACTGCAAGTATACGAGAAATCTCTCGCCTACCGGCAAGGACGTCTCCGACGGGCTGGAGGGTAAGACATGCCCGGTCTGCGGCAAGCCGCTTGCACTTCGCGGAGGGCCGCGGGGCCCATTTGTCGGCTGCACAGGCTTTCCGGAGTGCAAGTACACCGCACCGGTCGATGACCCGCACGGCGGGACAGCCGAGGCTGCCGAAAAGTCCTCAGAAGATGCCTCGCAAGAGCCGGCGCGCCCATGCCCTAAGTGCGGCAAGCCGCTCGTGGCCAGGCAGGGAAAGCGCGGCAGATTTGTGGGCTGCAGCGGCTTTCCAAAGTGCAGGCACACCGAGCCAGTCGAAGAAGAGGCCTCCAGAGAGGATAGCGCCGGCCAAGAGGGTGACCAGCCCGAGCGAAAGTGCCCGAACTGCGGCAAAACGCTCGTCAGCAAGATGGGGCGAAGGGGGCCGTTTCTGGCCTGCCCCGGATATCCTGACTGCAAGCATGCCGAGCCGTTGAAGGGCGGCGGCCCCGGCAGGAAACCGCCCGAAAAGGTCGGCCGCAATTGCCCCGAGTGCGGCAGGGAGCTCCTCTACCGCACGGGCAAGCGCGGCAGATTTGTGGGCTGCAGCGGCTTTCCCCGGTGCCGGTACACCGAGAGCGCCGATGAGGGCTCCTGAGGGACATGTCTCTTTTGCTTGACTGGTCTTGCCGTGGAGCCTACTATGCATACGTCAGGACGGGCGATCGCGCTTACTTGAGGAGGTTATGCGATGGAGACCATGGGCTATGAGAGTCGACCTGAAGGGCTTCATGTGCAGCCGGCACCGCCGCCGAGGCGGCCCAGCCGGGCATGGAGGGTTTTCAAGTGGCTGATGGTTTTGGGCCTGATGGGCATATGCATCGTATCGGTCCTGGCGAATATGATCTTTTTCGGCGGGCTCACCGGTGCGCAGGCACGCCGCACGCAGGTAATTGAAACGCACGTTCGCGGCCCCAGTGGTCTGACTGCGGCGGCCAAGGTGGCGGTGCTCTCGGTGGAGGATATAATTGTCGGCGGCGACTGGAGCGGCTCGGCCGGGTGGATCATCAGTCAGCTCGACCACGCCGCCCAGGACGATAAGGTAAGGGTGATCCTGCTGGATGTAAACAGCCCCGGCGGCAGCATCACCGCTTGCGACCTCATTCATAACAAGATCAAGAGGCTCCGGGAAAGGGATGTACAGGTTGTCGCCTTTACACGCGGCATCGCCGCATCCGGAGCCTACTACGTGATCGCCGGTGCAGACCGCATAATATCCCAGCCTACCACCATCACAGGCAGTATCGGGGTGATCATATCCACCTTCAACGTGCAGGGTCTTTTCGAGAAGATCGGCGTCGAGCCCATAGTCTTCAAAAGCGGCGAAAGAAAAGACATGCTGAGTCCATACCGGCCCGTCGATGAGGATGAAAGAAGCGTCCTCCAGGAGATCACCGACGAGATGTTCGAGCGATTTCGGGATGTGGTGATGGAGGGGCGGGATCTGAGCGAAGAGCAGATGGAGGAGGTCTCGGACGGCTCGGTCTTCACCGCTTCACAGGCTCTAAGGCTCGGGCTGATAGACCAGGTCGGCTATTTCGAGGATGCAGTGGAGCTTGCCGAGCACCTTTCCGGCCCACGCACGCAGGTGGTGCGTTACTCGCGCCCTCCGTCTCTGGCCCAGGTGCTTTTTGCATCCACGGAGACTCCTCTGTCACGGCTTGAGAAGAGCCTCTCCGTGCTCGGTGAAACACTCCAGCCCGGCTTTTATTATCTCTGGCCCGGGCCATGACATGGCGTGTACACGGCGCACGGGTGATGACGATAGCCGGATGCTTTCGGGCGGGCTTGTCAGCATCTTGCAAGCGGCCCGGGATGTGAGGAAAGATGACAGGGGTCGCACCTGTTAGCCGACAGACTGACGCACAAACGCCGGATGAGACGGCGCGCAAGCGCGGCGCGCGGCAGGCGCAGTGGTGGTCTTTAGATCAAGTCCGCCACGGTCCGCCGCAGCTCAGACCGCAGTTTGACAGGCTGCTGATTCTGGCGGCGGTGCTGGGATTTCTGAGCCTTTACCTGCCTTGGCTGCCGGGGCTGTATGGTCCGGTGCCGGGCTGGAGGGTGCCCTATTCGGCTTTGGAGATCCCCCTCGATCAGATCCGCTGGCTTGAGGATGTGGCACGTCCGGACAGCCTCTTTCTGATGCCGCTGGTGGGGGCCCTGGGGCTGCTCTTCTGCCGCACCAGCAGGTATGCCGGTGTGCGCGACGTTGCCGCGGCGGTGCTCCTGGTGGCCGGTGGCGGCTACGTGCTGATCTATTTCTTCGCGGAATGGTCATGGTGCCTGCTGTACTATTACGTGGGTTCGTACGCGGCTTTCATGTCGCTGGGTCTGACGGTAGTCGCGGGACTGCTTCGCACGAGGTGGATGCCATGGATGCCGAGAAACCGCCTGCTTCTGCTGGCGGCATCGGCCTACCTGATGACGGCGTGGTTCATGCCCTGGTCGCGTGACTACAGCGGGGTGATGCTGTGGCGGATTTCACCACAGTTTTACTGGCTGGGATCGGCGCGGCCCTATGCGCTGCTCATGCCGATCTTCCCGCTTCTGGGCATGGCGGCATTTGCGTCGGTCTTCATGGAGCCGACCTTCCTGCCGAAATTCATGCGAAGGTGCTGGGCCTTGTGCTTTGGACTGGCGGCGCTGGCATACTTTCGTGCGCTCTGGGCCCGCTATCTTGCAGGCTTTACGCTGGGGGCGTGGGGGACTCTTGCGGGTCTTTCGCTGCTTAGCGCGGCGGGGATATTTCAGATCTTCCCGGAACGTCCCATGCTTGCGCGCCTCCTCGTGTGGCTCTTCACATTAATGAGCATAGTTTTCTGGCTGGCCTTTATTACCGAGAGGTGGCCCCCGGAGCTTTTCGAGGAACTCTTCGGCCTCAGAGCGGCCGTTCAGCCCTGACAGGGAGAAGTGCTATGCGACATTACCTGGCAATGCTTATCCTGGTAACACTGCTTATTGCACTGCTCGGCGGGCCCCTGCCGGCTCAGCAGAGCCCGGAGGCGTCTGAACGTCCGGCCGACCACCAGGAGTCCCTCAGGCAGCTCATGGTGCTTTTTATCATCACACTTATCATCCTTATTGTGATGATAACGTTCCTGGTCGTCTACTCCATAATGATGCGACGGCGCATGAAGCGGGCTCAGAGCCTCAAACCCCCCATGTCGCAGGAGCTCGAAGACCTGTGGTGGCAATCAACCCTCCCGGACGATTCCGAAAAAAAGCCCCCCTCCGACTGAGGCGCTCACCCCTAATCCGGGCAAAAAAAAGGCCGACAGCGGCACATCCCCAACAGGGGTAAGGGGGTGCCTGCCTGTCGGCCGGCTTTATGGATGGTCTGCTGATGTTATTGTCGTGCCGGCTTGCCCCGGTTCTCCCGGAAGTCATCCGGAGCTCCGCAGCCCCGATCGGAGGGTATATATCGGTGGCCGCGGAATGACCGGCACGACCAGACGATCAGCGCAACCATCCTGCGAGGGGTCATTTCCAGAAGCTTACAGTTTTCAAGGCACTCTGTGATACACCGGGTGCAGGGAGTGGTTGCAGAAAAAGAAGCTACAGGAGTGTCCGCAGCGGCGCCTCTGAGACGGTGTGCTTGACTGGATCGGCGTCCTGCAATATACTGCCCCCTCCAGCGGAGGCCTAAACTGTCATGGATGCAAACCCCGAGATACTCGCTATCAACCTCGACCTTGCGCGCATAGAGGCGGCGCTGGTCGATAGTGCCGGGCAGATCTGCCACGTCGAGTGGGTGAAGATGCCGCCAGCGCGCATGCCCGATGGGCGCGCCGGCTTCAGTGGCGAGGACCTGCTGGAAGCCACGGTCGACGCGGTCAGGGCGCTGACCGAGAGAAAGCCGCGCGAGGCGCGCCGGATCGCGGCTCTGGGCATCATAGGCAGAAGCCCATCGGCAGCGCTTGTCGGCGAAGACAGTCCAAAGGCCACCTTTGTTAGCGCCTTTGCCAGGCAGGCCGTTGCCGCGCGCGAGAAGCTGCACATCGATGAAGGATTGTTTCGCGCTGTCACGGGCCTGTGCCCGCGCGGCATGGAGCTTGCCGGCATCTTCGCCGCCCTGTCAGACGCCGGGCGGGGAAAGATCCTCACGCCCAAGGATTATCTCAAGTGGGCACTCACCGGGGAGTTTACCACAGACGCACTCGATGCGCAGCGCACGCTCCTTTTGGACATAGAGAGCCGCCAGTGGTCCCGGGAGCTTGCAGGAGCCCTGCAGATCAATCCAGACCGGCTCGCAGAGATCGCACCGGCCGAGTCGGCCGCCGGCGTACTCACCGCTGATGCCGCCGAGGCTTTGCATCTGCCGGCAGGCCTGCCAGTCTCCTGTGGACTTGGCGACTGGGGAGAGTACATCGGGTCGGGTGCGTGGAGCGAGGGCGACGCCTTTGAGCACATCGGGACGACCGGCGCATTTTACGGCGTGAGCGCATCTCGGCCATCCCGGGATGAGGATCTCGATGTGCGCCCGCACATCATGCCCGGGCTCTATCTTGCAGGGCGTGAGCGATTGCCGGGAGGGGCTGCCCTTGAATGGCTGCTGGCTAAGAGCCACTTCTCGCGCGACGGCGTCATCGACTGGGCGCATCTCGATGAAGAGCTCGACGCGATAGCAGCTGTCGGAACTCCGGCGAATATGCTTTTCTTTGCGCGCCTTGAGGACGGCGAGGATGCCGTTAACCGAGCGGCATGCTTGGACCTTCATGCCGACGACAGCCTTACGAGCATCATCCAGGGGGTCCTGGAAGGGATATTTTTCGAGCTGAAGGCAGTAGCATGCAGAATGGAGTCACTGCCATGGCGGACCCGTGCCGTATACACCACCGGGCGGGTAGGCTTCAAGCATGGCCCACGGCGAATGCGTGCACACATCTACGGCGCCCCCGTACACGCGGGGAGGCGTCCCGGGGCCAATATCCTCTCGGCGGCCCTGGCCGGCGCAGTCGCCGGGGGAGTGCACTCGACACTTGAAGCGGCCAGGAGCAGCATGCTCGACATCGGCGGCGGCGCAGCGCCCGAGGATGCTGCCGCTCTGCTCTATGAAGAGCAGTTTGCCAAGTGGCTCGGCATGCGTGGCTTTCTCTCGGACATGACGCCCTGCCGGTAGCGCCCCTCACCCCATAGGCAGGCAACATCGGCCCTATGCGGCGCCGGGCGTCGTGGCCCTACGGGCCGGAGGGGGCTGCTCCAGTTTGGAAAAGTATCGTCAGGTACCCCTCCCTGGCGACCCAGTACCCCAGCGCGCCGCCCACGACGCCGCCTGCAAAGCCTGCGCGCAGCTGGCCTGTCGGCGAAAAGGCGGTCGCCATAAGGTAGTCGTCACCTGCCCGCTCGGCCCTCACTGTGCCGAAAAGATGCTGGGATATGACCCGGCTTTCGGGCAGCAGCATGGGTTCGAGGGGCATGGTTTCGAAGGCCTGCGAGAGCAGCAGAGGCATCATCATCCTGATCATGGGATAGGAGTTTTCAAAGGTGGTCTTCGTGTCAAGATACGCACCTGCTACCTCGGCCGTGCCCGCCAGCCGGGCCCCGCGGATATAGTCGGGGTTTTCGAGCAGGCTGTCGGCATCGCTAATGTCGGTGGTCAGTGCGTTTCTGATACTCTGCGTGTCCATGGCCGCCAGGAGTCGCCCCTCTGCCACGGCAACCGCACCAGTCAGCTGCAGCATTGGCATGAGCGCCACGCGCACCTGGTAGACCGTCCTGCCGAGGATGTCCTGCTCAAGAAATGTGAACCTTACAGGCTCCGCCGCGAACGGCCCCTCATCGAAGCTGATTTCAAGATCATCCTGCCTCTGCCGGAGGTACGCCCACAGCTTTCCCAGGGACTCCTCAAAAATCTCCGGACTCTCCAGGTCTGCAATCATGATGCCGCCGCCAAAGCCGCCGCTGAGAGCCGGACCAAAAAGCTGAGCTGGTGCGGGGGTGTAGGAGAGAATCATCTTGCCGAGGCTGTCCACGAGGTCACGCCGAACGTCAACATCCATCTCAGCCTCAAGTTGTTCGATGTGAGCGGCGATATCGGCGTCGACACCCAGGGCCCCGGCCGCCTCGAAGGCCTTCGTCAAGGCCTCGTAGGTCACAGAAATGTCCGAATGCGCCCAGGACGCCGAGAGCACCCGGCGCGGCACGCGATGCAGCACAGCCTCGGCGCCGCCGGGCAGCGGCTCCGGTGCTGCGAACGCACCTTTTCGGCCGTCGGGAAAGTGCATCACAAGTGTATCGGCAAACCCGTCGGCGGCGCGGCGCGATGCATACATGATGCCGCCCATGTTCAACAACCCAAGTGCGTCCAGGGACGCCGACATCTCCGGGGGAGCATGTTGGAGTACAGCACCAAGTGTGCGCTTGACGTCAAGATAGGCCGTGAGCTCACTCTCCTGCGCCTCCGCAAGGTCCAGGCACCGCCGGTAGCGGCTGTCATCCGCGATGCTGTCGGCAGGGCCTGACAAAAGGCCTTCAAGCATGCGTGCAGCCGCTGCAGCGGATGTTGAGAAGACCATGTATCTGTCAGTCAGCGCCCAGGCCATCTCCAGCTCCTCGGCGCGCGTTGAAAAGACGATGCCTGAGGGGGTCTCGGTGACTTCCCAGTCAGTCAGGCCGGAGAGCTTCTCCAGAAGAGAGTTGAGCCGCTCGGAGCGGCTATCGACCTCCACGACGGCTACAGCGGCAGCCAGAGCGGTCTCGTCGGGTATGACCGCCAGCGCTGCTGCCCCCAAAGCAAGGTCGGCCGCCTCGCTGAAGGTCATGCCGGCAGCCGACCGGAAATCATCGCTCATTACATCCAGAGCCGTGAAGCCATCATTTATGAAGCGCTGCATGGCGGGCTCAGCCATTATCCTGTCAAAGGCACTCTCGCCCTGCGAGCGCAGCTCCGGGACGCTCGGTATCGAGAGAAAGACAAACGCGTCATCGCCGAACGCCTCGGCGATCTCTCCGCCATAGGCATTCGCGGCGATCGCAGCGACGGCCAGCATTGCCATGGTCGGTCCTGAGAATCTTCTGAGCATCATAGTCTCCTATGTACCAAGCGGCGCAAATCACCATATTACCGGATTATATTAGTTACGACAGCGAAGCGGCAAGTCAATTCTCCCGCTGCGCTTGCGCTCACCGCGACGCCCGTGTAAAATCCGGCACCGTCGCGCGGCGCAGGATTAATTCAAAAGGCTGCGCAGAGAGCCCAGGCGCAGGCGCCCCGGCCGTGAGGCGATGCGCGTGGCGCCATTTTTGATGTGTGAAGTCGCTACTGAGGCGTGGGGGCTATTAGTGTGAAGGTTGAGTTTTTCAGGCACAGCGTCACCGATGAGGACATAGCCAACGTCGCCGACGCGATGAGAGGGCTTTTCTTGACCACGGGCGAGTGGGTGAGCCGCTTTGAGGCGGACCTCGCGCGCTTTGCCGGCAGAGGCCGCGCAGTGGGAGTGACGAGCTGCACCGCGGGGCTTCATCTTGCGCTGGCGGCGATGGGAGTGGGGGCCGGAGACGAGGTCATCACAACGCCGATGTCCTTTGTGGCCACCGCCAATGCCATCGTGCTCGCTGGCGCCAGGCCTATATTTGCCGATGTGGAGCCGTCGACCGGCAACATGGACGCTGCGGCCATAGAGCGCTGCATCACGTCAAAAACACGCGCCATCCTGCCGGTGCATCTGTACGGTGTGATGTGCGACATGGAGCAAATCGCCGGCATCGCGCGCCGCCACGGGCTGGTGGTTTTGGAGGATGCTGCGCATGCGCTTGAGGCGAGACGTGACGGCATGGCGCCGGGGGAGCTCTCCGAGGCAGCGGTTTTCAGCTTTTACGCCACAAAGAGCATAACTTCCGGCGAGGGTGGCGCGGTGGTGACTGATGACGGCTCCCTGGCCGGCCGCCTGCGGATGTTGAGGCTCCACGGCATGCACAGGGGCGCCGCAGAGCGTCACGGAGACGCCTATGAGCATTACGACGTGTCGGAGGTGGGCTTCAAGTACAACATGTCGAACATCCAGGCGGCAATGCTCTCCGGGCAGCTCGGGCGCGTCGAGAAGATGCGTATGCGCCGTGAAGAGATATCCGCGCGCTATCGCGAGCGCCTCGGCGATATCGAGGGCATTGCGTGGCCCGTGGTGCCGCAGGCGTGCGTATCGGCACATCATCTTTTCACGGTGTGGGTTGCGCCTGGCAGGCGTGACGGCCTTCTTGGGAGGCTTCAGCAGCGGGGTGTCGGTGTGGCGGTAAACTACCGCCCCATTCACCTCTTCGACTGGTACAGGAGAAATCTCGGCGGACGTGAAGGCCAGTATCCTCACGCCGAGCGGATAGGCGCGTCCACGATCTCGCTGCCGCTTTATCCGGGGCTGACCGATGACGAGGTCGACTTTGTGGCCGCGAGCCTTGCTAAATCTCTGAAAGATTGACTGGCCCGGCGCTTCAATCTTGTATTTTCATACGTAGGGAGTTATTTTAGATGCCTGCCTGTTTGCGCTGCCCGCACAGATGGGCTTGTCTGTCAGCTTTCGGCCCTGCGCAGGCGGGTCGAGCTGCCTCTTCCTGGACGAAGCGCCTGGAGATCATATGAGCGATCCGGTTCTAAACATTGCGCGCAAGGCTGCCGTGGCCGTCTTCTTTAAAGCCGTCTGCGGCCCGGCAAAGGGGCACATGGTCACTTGAACAGGGAAAGCACAGCGACGGCATGGCGTCTGGCGCAGTGTGACATGGCCGCGGCGGTGGGTCTTGCTTCAGAGCTTTCGCTCTCACCGGTCATGGGCAAGCTGCTCTGGAACCGCGGCTACCGCACGAGAGAGGATGCGCTGCGTTTCCTGCGGCCTTCCCTCGATCACCTGGAAGACCCGGACCTCCTGGAGGGGTGCCACGAGGCCGTCCAGCGTATCTCACAGGCCATCGCCGCGGACGAAAAGATCGCCATATACGGTGACTATGACGTTGACGGGATGAGTGCGACGGCGCTGCTCTATCATTTCTTCAAGCTGATCAACGCGCGGGTGGAGCACTTTCTGCCGAGGCGCATCGAGGAGGGTTACGGCCTAAACGCCGAGGTGCTCAGAAGGCTCAGGCTTGACGGGGTGAGCCTTGTAATCACGGTGGACTGCGGCATGAGCGCCACCGACGAGGCGGCCCTTTCGCGCGAGCTTGGCCTGGATATCATCATCACCGACCACCACGAGTGTGAGACGAGTCTGCCCGATGCTGTGGCCGTGATAAACCCGAAGAGGCATGACAGCCGCTACCCCTTCAGGGACCTGGCGGGTGTGGGAGTGGCCTTCAAGCTTGCTTGGGCTCTTTCACGGCATTTCTCGGGCAGGCGTCGGGTGACCAGTGAGTTCAGGGAGTTTCTGCTTAACGCCATCGGCCTGGTGGCTCTCGGCACGATTTCCGACGTAGTGCCGCTGACCGGTGAAAACAGGGTGCTTGTCTGCAATGGTCTCGACGCGCTGGTCAACAGCCGCCTGCCGGGGGTAAGGGCGCTGATGACCGTTGCCGGGATAACAGACAGCCTGACAGCAAGGGACATAGCTTTTCGTCTGGCACCTCGGCTCAACGCCGCCGGCCGTCTCAACGAGCCTGCAGCGGCCCTTGAGCTTCTTGTAACGGACAGCTCTTCACGTGCCGCGGAGATAGCCGACGACCTGGAGGCCAAGAACCGCCGCCGCCAGGCCATTGAGCGCAAGATACTCTCGGCGGCCCGAAAGAACCTCCTCAAGGAGGTCGATATTGAGCGGGACCGGGTGATTGTACTCGCCGGTGAAGACTGGCACCTGGGTGTCCTGGGCATCGTCGCCAGCCGGATAGCCGAGGAGTTTTACAGGCCGACATTGCTTCTCAACCTCGAAGGGCAGACCGCGCGCGGGTCGGCGCGAAGCATACCTCCTTTCCACATATTTGATGCGCTCAAGTCATGTGAGGATCTGCTACTGGAGTTTGGCGGGCACGCCCAGGCGGCGGGGATCACCGTGGAGTCAGCGATGATTGACGAGTTGCGAAAGGCCCTTGAGGCGGCCGCCGGCACCCTTTCAGGGCAGGACCTCACCCCCTCGCTGGCGGTTGACGCGGAGGTGTCAATTCGAGAGGTCACGCCTGCACTCGTCGGCCAGCTGGAAAGTCTCGAGCCCTTCGGCGAGCAAAACCCGCCGCCGCTGCTCATGGCGCGCTCGGTAAACATCGCGGGGCGGTCGAGACGCCTGGGCGCCGACGGTCAGCATCTCTCGTTTTATGTAAGAGACGGCGGCGCATCGCTGCGGGCGATCGCATTTAACCACGGCAGCCTTCAGAGCAGGCTCGAAACCCACTCCGGGCAGGTCAGCATCCTCTTCCAGTCGCAGGTCGATACGTGGCGCGGCACGGGCGAGCCCGAACTGGTGGTTCGTGACATCCGCCTCGAATAGAGCGCCTTGGCCGGCCGGCCGGGAGGAGCCGTGCCGGCTGTGGAGGTTGTGATCTTGGCAGATATCTGTGCGGTCATACCGGCCTATAACGAGGCTGCCAGCGTGGCGCGCGTGGCCGCGGGCGCACTCGATGCGGCCGGCTGCGCCCTGGTGGTGGATGACGGCTCGACCGACGGCACGGCCGAAGCCGCCGCCGCCGCAGGCGCACGGGTCGTCCGTCACAAGCAAAATCGCGGCAAGGGCGCGGCAATTGCTACCGGCCTGGCCTGGGCGCGTGGGCATGGATATGAGGCGGCGGTCTTTCTCGATGGAGACGGACAGCACGACCCCGGTGAGATATGCAGGCTGGTAGAGGCCTACCGCCAGGGGGCGGACATAGTGCTGGGAAGTCGCATGCAGAGCCGCGCAGGCATGCCGCCGCTGCGGGCATTCACAAACTTCTTGACATCCCTTGTGACATCGTGCATCGCCGGGTGTCGAATCAGCGACAGCCAGTCGGGCTTTCGCCTGCTGCGCATCGATACGGCGGGGTGGATGGCCGCGGAGGCCGGCAGGTTTGAAAGCGAGACTGAGATACTTATCAGGGCCGCCCGCAGGGGCATGAAGATTCGGGACGTGCCTGTATCGACCATCTATGCCGGCGAGCAGAGTAAGATTGATCCGTCAGCCGATACCGGCCGATTTATACTCATGGCACTCAGACTGATTTTCATCGAGAGACAGGAGGTGCATCTTGGAAAGCCGCATTGCACCGCCGGTGCGGGTTCTCGTGGCTGACTCGGGAGTACGGTTCATGAAGGCCTCAGCTGAGGTTCTCACTCAGAGGGGCTTTGCAGTGGTGCTCGCGGCGGGCCCGGAGGAGGCCTTTGATGCCGTGCGCCGGGCATCTCCCAATATTATTTTTTACGACATGGACATGCCGGGCTACGAGGGCCCCGAAGCGCTCAGGCTGCTCGCCCGCATGCGCGGCGGCAAGGACGCCTTCACCATCGCAAGCTCGATCCACGGGGGAGCCGAGTGTGAACGTCTTGCCGCTGAGGCCGGCGCGTGGGACTTCGCCGTGCGCCCGGTGGAGCGTGACTTTGTAATCGAGACTGCCATGGCCATAAGGCGGCACCTGCGCCGTCCGCGAGACGCTGTGAGGCAGCCTGAAAATCCATTGCTCAAGACGATCGTCACCGATTGCCGGCGTCCGGGCTGTGACGGCTCGCTCGTTTCATACCTGCCGAGGCGAAAGCCCTCCCGGCAGCGAACGGACCAGTTTGAGACCCCCATCTTCACCGTGTCCGACGGGCAAAGCCAGGGCGAGGCGGTCGATTTCAACGTGCTTGCCATAACAGTATGCCCCCGATGCTACTGGGCCTGTGACGGTCCGCCGGTCGCTGAGCATGCGGGTGCCGGCATCACGCGCGTGGGGCGCATGGCGGGGCGGCCTCGGCTCCTGCGCATGGCGGCAGAGGCCGACGACACGCTTTTTTCCGAGTCGCGCAGCATCGCGGCGGCACTCGTGGCGATGCGCCTGGCCATCGAAAACGCGCGCGCGCAGGGGGCTATCGATTCTACAGTGGAGCTGGAGGCGCTGGCCGATCTGTATTTCAAGGCAGCCGCTCTTGCGCACACTGCGAGGGATGAAAGCCTGCGCGACAGGTTTCTGGGCGAGGCCGAAAAGATCTGCGCCGCGATGCTCGAGCGGGAGCCGTGCGCAGAGGTTTACCGGGCGGCCTGCCGGCTTGCGGCGCTTTACGTTTACTTCACGCGCGACAGCGACGC
>SLPQ01000249.1 GCA_007131925.1 Candidatus Brocadiia bacterium
CTACCGGACCCCGTTTTTCAAGCTGCTGGCGAGCCTGGACGAGCTGGAGCTGAAGGTCTTTTTTCTCACGCGCGGGAGCCGAACACGCCCATGGCGGCTCGATCCGGAAGGATTCAAGCACGAGTTTCTCAGCGAGTACAGCCTGCCGGCAGGCGGCAAGGACAGCGGACGTTACCGGATAAATCCCGGGATTGTCCCCAGGCTCAGGCGGGGTGGTTTCGATGTAGTGGTGATCGCCGGCTACAACCACTTCACGACTCAGGCCGCGATCGCTTACTGCACGCTCAGCCGCACTCCCTGGTGCCTGATGTCGGAGAGCCACGTACGAAAAGAGCGCTCTGCACTCAAGGTGGCGTTCAAGGAGATCGCCCTCAAGCCTTTCCTGTCGCGAATGGGGGCCGCGATGGTCACGGGCGCGTCCGCCGCACGCTATATAGAGTCTTTCGGCGTACCGCGCGACCGTGTCTTCACAGTTGCCAACACACCGGACATTGCGAGGCTTATAGAGATATCCAGGGGCCTTGAGCCATCGAGAAAGGCTCTACGCAGGCGCCTTGGCGTCAGCGGGCGCCGCGCGCTTCTCTTTGTGGGGCGCCTGCTGGAAGAAAAGGGCCTTCGAACCCTCTTTGACGCTTACGCGGCCGCCTGCCGCAGGAGAAACGATCTGGCGCTTGTCATAACGGGAGACGGGCCGCTCAGCGAGCTTTGCCGCAGCCGTGCCGAAAAGGAATCCCTGCCGTCAGTCATATTTACGGGCTTTCTCCAGCCGGAGGACCTTCCCGAAATCTATGCGGCATGCGATGCTTTTGTCTTGCCGAGCCTTGTCGAGCCGTGGGGGGTGGTCGTCAATGAGGCCATGGCTGCAGCCCTTCCGGTGATACTCTCAGACCAGGTGGGGGCATCGGAGGATCTTGTCATCGAGGGCGAAAACGGCTTTGTAGTGCCCGCCGGGGACGCTCGGGCCCTTGCTTCAAAGATAGCTGAGGTCCTCGAGGATGAGAGCACGCGCCGCATCATGGGGGACAAGAGCCGCCAGCTCATCAGCGGCTGGGATCACCAGGCCAGCGCCCGAAACTTCATCGCTGCCGTTCAAAGGGCCGTCGAAAGCAGGGAGGGCGCCACATGAGCGGAGCGTTCAAGGCGTGCCTCTTTCTGACGATAATGATCTTTTTCCACCAGGCCACGTGGATTCCCACCGGAAAGGAATTTACAAACGTCGCAAGATGGGTCGCGCTCGGTACGTTGTGCCTTTTTGCGCTGTCTGCGCCGGGCGGAGAAACGAAAGGGGCGCCAACTCGGCTCAAGGCAATGGCGCTGGCTTTTGCGACTGTCGCCATCTTCTCGAGCGCGTGGAGCAGGGTCCTTCCGATGTACACCCTGCAGCGGGGACTGAGTGTGCTCTTGCTTGCGGTGTTTTTGAGCTTTGTCGTATGGCCGAGACTCAGAAAACCAGCAGACTATGCGGCAGTCATGAAGGTCATCGTGATGTCGGCATGGGTGATGATGCTTGTTAGCATGGCGATGTGGCTCGGACGCGTCGGCGAGTCGGTGCGCTGGCCGACAGGCGCAGTGCAGGGAGCCTTTGGCAACCCAAACAGCCTCGGCATGGTGTCGGCCATAATTATACCTGTCACTCTCGGCTACTTTCATTACAAAAAAAGCATACTAACCCTGGCGCTTCTGGCAATGTCGGTAGTACTGCTTCTGCTTTGCCAGTCCCGGGCCGGGTTGATGGGCACAGTCGTGGGAATACTGGCATTTTACGCCGGCTTTTACGGCCGAAAGCTCTGGATAGGTGTACTTGTCATGCTGCTTTTGATGATGGGTGCCCTTGTGTTCAGGGACCTTGGCCGCGCGGGAGACAGCAGGGCCCGGACGGCCGCCTTCCAGGAGACGCTCATGCGCGGCGAAACGGACGCCAGCGAGTACGGCTCCGGACGGATACCGCTATGGACGGGCGCACTTGAGAAGTGGAAAGAGCGCCCCTTCCTGGGCTACGGCTTCGGGACCGCCGGAGATACCTATTATGGAGGCACCCGTGTGCCGGCGCGCTTTCACTCTTCGCTGGTGCAGATAACCACCGAGCTCGGCCTGGTGGGCGTATTCTTTTTCGCAGCACCACTTTTTTACTCGGTGGCCCGGGCCGTCCACAAGCGTGCCCTGCCCTCTCTGGACCGGCCAAGCCGCGCTGTCGTGGCGGCCCTTGCGGCCGGGTGGTTCGGGGGGGTGACAAACTCCCTTTTCGAGTCATGGCTTTTTTCGGTCGGAAACGTCCCGACGCTACTGGTCTGGCTGTGCTTTTTCGCGGCGATGAAGGGGATGTCAATGGACAGCACCGCAGAGGCGGATGTCTCGTAAGTTATCGGCGAAAGAGCCGCCATGAAAGGAACGAAACTGCATGAAGGTGGCGATAAACGCGGTCTCGGCGAAGATGGGCGGTGCTCTGGCGTACTTGCGAAACTTCCTCCCGACACTTGCCGCTCTCGACCCGGTGAATGATTACACCGTCTTCATGCAGTCGTCGCTTGCCGGAGAGTTTGCATCATCAGCACCGGGCATCACGATAGCAAGCGACCCTGCCGCCGAGAGCGGCGAGGCGGGAAGACTCATCTTTGATCAGTGGAGGCTGCGGCGCTTTCTTCGGCAAAACCACTTCGACTGCGTATTCTCAATCGCCAACTTCGCCGTGCTGAGACCTCCCGCAGCCCAGGTGCTCTCCATGCGAAACGCAATCCACTTCTGCAGGCACTATTACCCGCATGTGCGCGCCTTTGAGGGGCGCCGCGCAGAGGCCAAGGTCGCCATGCGCCGCAGGATGATGACATGGTCGTGCGCATCCAGCGACACGGTAGTGACACCGACCGCCGCCATGCGCGACCTGCTCTTTGACTGGGGCGCGGCCGAGCCCGAGAAGTGCGTCGTCATACCTCACGGCTTTGACCGCGACACCTTTCTCGCGATGAAAGGGGGGCTTTCCCACGACGTCGCGGCAAAGCTCAAGCGCTGCGATGATGAGACGCTGCTTCTCTATCCCTCGCTCTACGCCCGCCACAAGAACTATGACACGCTCGTCCGATGCCTCGACCGGCTGCGCAGCAGAGGGCGGCGGGTGAGGCTTCTGGTGACATGCACGATCGATCCCGACTCGGACCCCTACCAGCGCGCGACAAGCGAGCTGATCAGTCGGCTGAATACTGCCGACATGGTGACCATGCTGGGCATCCAGCCCTACAGCAGCATGCCGCATGTCTACAGGGCCGCCGATCTTATCGTCTGGCCGACCTTTGCTGAGTCATTTGGCCATCCGCTACTGGAGACGATGGCATGCAGCAGGCCAATTGTGGCATCCTCCATACCGGTAAACCGCGAGGTGGCGGGCGAAGGTGCGTTATATTTTGAAACGTTCGACGAGAACGATCTTGCCGATAAGGTTGAGCAGGCGCTTGAGCCAGGCACCGCCCGCAGACTTATCGACGCGGGCGCGCTACGCGTGAAAGATTTTTCGTGGAAGGCCCACGTCGCCGCATTTGTGGCTCTCTTCGAAAACGGCGGCCGGCCGCCACAGGACAGATGAGCAATGAAGACAGGCGCATATACAGAACCGTGCCCGCCGGAAGGTGGCACCGGCCCCGTTGTCACACCGGAGGCGGTGGGATGTCTGTTTCGCCCACGCCGGCGCGACCTTGCGGCAATAGCCGCTGCGGCGCTTGCCCTACGCCTCATAGTGGCGGTGCTGTCGATGTATCGTGTCGGCGCGACACCTGAAGAGTTTGCGCACTTTCGCGACGGTAGGAGTTATATTCGCGTGGCACAGGCGATGAGAGGCTACGGGGATGACTTGCGGCTGTTTGACATGCGTGTCTTTCCGGGGTATCCAGCGCTTATCGCCGGCGCGAATGCAATCGGGCTTGATTATCACTGGGGCGCCCTCTTGCTAAACTGGGCCGGCGCGGCACTTGCGGCTGCGCTGGCGGCAGTGCTCTTTGCCGATTGCAGAATAGGCTGGGCCATGGCCGTGCTGACGCCGAGCTACCTGATGTACACGTCACTTGCAATGAGCGAGGCGACTCTAATGGCGTTTATCGGGGGCGGTATGGCCCTGGCGGCCGGAGGGGCATGGGTGGCCGGGGGGATTTTCCTGGGCTTTGCCGGGCTCGTCCGTCCGGTGGCGGCCTTTGCTGTTGCGGGCTTTTTAACTTGGGCGCTGGGACGAGGCAGGCACATGGCGGCCGTCTGCGTGGGCCTTGCAGCTTTGGCGGTAGTGGCCGCTCCGGTCGTTGCCACAGTCGTGCAAGGCGGCGATGCTCTTGAGGGGTTGCGCATATATGCCGGCGACAGTAGGGCATACGACGGCGAGCCGCTGACGTGGCCCTTCAAGTCGCTTGTGATGGTACCACTCAGACAGCAGCCCACTTTGTGGAAGGTAGCTTACATATACGCGCACGTGGTTGTAACGCTTGCCGGATGCATACTTGCGGCGTTAAGATTCCGAGTGAAACCATCGGCCAAGCCTTCCCGCGCCGACATGCTCGCGGCTGCCGCACCGGTGTGGCTCTGGCTGAACACTCTATTTTGCCTTTCGATCGGGGCTCACTGGGGTTTTCAGGAATTTCACCGCTTCATGGTCCCGGCTCTGCCACCGCTTTATTGGGCATTTGGCCGGTGGCTGCCGGTGAGATGGTCTTACTGGGGGGTGATAGGGGCTGTCTCAGCGGTGCTTGCCGTATGGGGCGCGACGCATTGAAGGAGATAAGCGATCTCGACAGGGGGAAGACATACAGATGACTGAGAAGACCACAGGCATAGACGTTTTCGTAATGGTGCTCAACGAAGAGGCAAACATACGCCTCTGCCTCGAGAGCGTCAAGTGGGCAGACCGGATATTCATACTCGACAGCCGATCGACCGACCGCACGCTCGATATAGCGCGCGAGTACACAGACAGCATCTATACCCGCGATTTCGACAACTTCAGCGCGCAGATAAACTGGGGGCTCGACAATATGCCCTTCGGCAACGATTTGCTTCTCTTTGTGGATGCCGATGAGCTGGTCACCCCTGAGCTTGCCGAAGAGGTCCGCGCCGTGGCGGCCGCAAATCCTCCCGGAGTGGATGCATGGTGGGTCAAGCGTCGCTTCATTTTTCTGGGCAGATGGCTGAAATACGGCGGGCAGTACAAGACACGCGTCATCAGGCTGTTTCGCCACGCCAACGTGCGCTTCCAGCGCCTGGTCAACCAGGTGCCCGTCTACAAGGGCGCCGACGCCCTGCTCGAGCACGACATGATACACGAGGACCGTAAGGGCTTTTCGGCGCTGGTGGCGCGTCACAATTCATACAGCACCTATGAAGCCATGGAAACAGTCAAGCGGAGGTACCCGGAGCTTCTTACCGACCGCGAGCGCGAGGAAACCCTCAGGGACGACCAGGCGGTTAAGAAGAAGAAGCGGCTTTTTGAGCGGCTGCCGCTGGTGGTGAGACCGCCATTGCGCTTTGTTTACATGTACGTCTTCGCGCTGGGCTTTCTTGATGGCGCGGCAGGCTTCATATACTCCTTTTTCAAAATGTGCTATGAGTTTTTCATATGTGTTAAGATATACGAGATAAAGGTCGAGCGGAGAGCGAGGCGCCCGGATACGCCGCCCCGGGCAGAAGGCGCCGGCGGCTCCAGCGTCCTCTCCGATAAGGAGACATGATGCTCTCAGTGGTAGAAAACTTCAAAACCGGCACCCTCGAGCTGGCCGACCTTCCCGCGCCCATCTGCAGGCCGGGGACTCTGCTTGTCGCAAACCGGGCCTCCCTCGTCTCGGCCGGCACAGAAAAGGCTGTCATCTCTCTGGCCAAAAAAAGCCTCGCAGGCAAGGCAGTCGAGCGGCCAGACCTCGTCAGGCAGGTAATAACGAAGGTGCGAAGAGACGGCCTTGCCGCTACCGTGGCGGCTGTAAGATCAAAGCTCGACAGCCCCCTGGCGCTGGGATATTCGTGCGCCGGAGTCGTCCTCGAGAGCGCAAGCGACGTCAGCGACTTTGCACCGGGAGACCGCATAGCTTGCGCAGGCGCTGGATATGCCACTCACAGCGAGATCGTGAGCGTGCCCAGAAACCTCTGTGCGGCCATACCCCATGGCGTGTGCTTCGAAGACGCCGCCTACGTCACACTCGGAGCCATTGCAATGCACGGGGTGCGCCAGGCTCAGCTCAATCTCGGCGAGACCGCCGCGGTAACAGGCTGCGGCCTGCTGGGCCTGCTGGCGGTGCAGATACTCACCGCCGCAGGCGTGAAGGTCCTTGCCGTCGACATCAGCCAGGAGCGCCTCGAGCTCGCACGAGCCGCCGGAGCCCGTGCAGGCGCCCGGGCCGATGCGACAAATCTGGCATCACTCGCCGAGGACTTAAGCGGCGGACTCGGCCTCGACGCCGTGCTCTTATGCGCGGCCACCAAATCAAGCGAACCGCTTCACATGGCGGCCCGCCTTGTCCGCGACCGCGGCAGGATCGTCTGTGTTGGCGATGTCGGTATGAGCATCCAGAGGCGCCCCTTCTATGAAAAGGAGCTCACGCTCGTCATGTCCCGTTCGTACGGCCCCGGCCGCTACGACCCAAACTACGAGGAGCGCGGCGTTGAGTACCCGGCCGGCTATGTTCGGTGGGGCCAGAGACGCAACCTTCAGGAGTTTATCGACCTCGTCGCCGACGGCAGGGTCAATGTCTCGATGCTGACGACCCATACGTTTGCTATTGCCGATGCACTGGAGGCATACGATATCGTTCTTGGCAAGAAAAGGGAGCCGTTTCTAGGACTTGTGCTGACCTATGCCCACTCAGGCGAGCCTGGCCGGACAGTCAATCTACCGCGGGCTGCAGAGCCGTTCGAAAGGGAAAAGATCGGTATCGGCTTTGTGGGCGCGGGCGCATTTGCTCAGTCGGTGCTGCTGCCGGCGGTCTCGCGGGTAAAGGGCTTTGACCTGGTGACAGTGTGCTCTGCGGGTGGGCTCTCGGCCGGGCACGCGGGGCGCAAGTTCGGCTTTCGCAGGGCTTCGACTGATTTCGATAGTGCGCTTTCTGATCAAGAGGTGGATGCGGTAGTCATCGCAACGCGGCACAACCTTCATGCTGAGCAGGCCGCAGCAGCCCTCGAAGCGGGAAAGCATGTCTACGTTGAAAAGCCGCTTGCGCTTACCACCGGCGAGCTCGAGCGCGTCAACCGGGCACACGCAGGCGCCGGGCGCATCCTCATGGTCGGCTTCAACCGCCGCTGGTCAAAACACACTGCGGCCGTGCTCCAACTTTTCGCTGGCGCAAGCAGGCCCCTTGTTATAAACTACCGCATCAATGTCGGCGAAGTGCCGCGCGATTCGTGGATACAGGACGCCCGCCAGGGCGGCGGGCGCATACTTGGCGAGGTCTGCCACTTCATAGACCTGGCGGCCTGCATTGCGCGGGCAAGGCCCCTGGCGGTGTACGCCCGGCGCACGGCCGGCCCCCACGCCGGCGACGCTGATGCTGACAATGTGGTCGTGACCGTGGAGCTCGAGGGAGGCTCGCTCGCTTCGATAACCTACGTGGCCGCAGGGGAGCCGTCATTTTCCAAGGAGCGCATCGAGATCGCCGGATCTGGTATGACCGCCATTATCGAGGATTTTCGCCGCAGCGAGCTCTACTCAAACGGGCGGCGGCGGGTGCTTCGTACGCGCCAGGACAAGGGCCACTCCGGCCAGATGCGGGCGTTCGCGGATGCCATGAAGACCGGGCGCGCTCCGGTTGACTTCCAGACAATCGCCGCCGTCACGCGCGCCACTATCGCGGTGGCCCGGTCGCTCTCGACCGGCGCGGTGGTTTCGGTAAACGAGATTCAAGGTGCAGGGGAAAACGATGACACATGAAGGTGTCGAGTCAAAGCAGTGCCCCTTCTGCAGAGAAGAGATACGCCAGGATGCGGTGAAGTGCAGCTTTTGTGGCGAGACGCTTGACAGCGAGGTGGCCCGCCTCGTCGAAAACCGCCGGCCGCCGCTGCCGGATGGCATGAAGATCTCCGTGGTGATGCCTGTTTACAATGAGAAGGACACGATAAACGAAATACTCGACATCGTGAAGGCCGTGCCGCTGCCAAAGGAGATCATCGTGGTGGACGATTACTCCACCGACGGCACGCGCGAGGTGCTCCAGGACATCGACGACCCTGACATTCGAGTCTTTTTTCACGATATGAATAAGGGCAAGGGCGCAGCCCTGTCGACCGGCTTCCAGGAGGTCACCGGCAACATAGTCATCATCCAGGATGCCGATCTTGAATACAACCCACAGGAGTATTTCCGGCTCATCCGCCCGATCCTCGAGGGCAAGGCCGACGTGGTCTACGGATCCCGCTTTATCGGAGAGAGCCATCGGGTGCTGTTTTTCTGGCATTACATAGGCAACAAGTTTCTTACGCTCCTGTCGAACATGTTTACCAATCTCAACCTCACCGACATGGAGACGTGCTACAAGGTCTTTCGCGCCGAGCTGCTTGACGGCATGGAGATCCGCTCGAAGCGCTTCGGTGTGGAGCCGGAGCTGACGGCCAAGTTTGCCCGGAGGCGCTGCCGCATCTGGGAGATCCCCATAACGTATTCCGGCCGGGACTACAGCGAGGGTAAGAAGATCGGGTGGAAGGACGGGATCTCAGCCATATGGAGTATCATCAAGTTTCGCGTCGTCGAGTGAGAAAGACCCCTCGCGGCGCGGCCGCGAAGCCCTGAGCGCACTGGTTGTCACACATGTTTGATCTTCCAAGGCTTCTCTGGATGCTCCGGCAGGTACCGCCGGTCGAGATCGCCGCGCGGGTGCGCCTCGGCGCATTGAAGATGCTCTCGCGCAATTGGCGCCCCCCCCTGCCTCGGGCAGTGGAGCCGGTGCCGATATTTACCCCGCTCAAAGATCCCCAAGCTCTCTACCGATCCCTTGACGCAGCCGGTCTTCTCAGCGGATGCATTGAGGAGGCCGATGCTGTACTCGACGGGCGATTCACACTTTTTGCCTGCCTCGAGCACCGCGTTGATGCGATGCCGCCGGACTGGCTGGCAGCCTGGCCTGAAGGACAGCGATGGTCGGACGGCTGCTCTTTCGACATTGCGATTGGCGAGACCGAAGGACGCGACGTACGCTTCACATGGGAGCTTTCGCGCCATGGAGACCTCGTAGCGCTTGCACGCGCGCAGTTTCTGACTGGCGACGTCCGTTACAGCCAGTCGCTGGACCTGCTCTTGCTCGACTGGATGGACAAGAACCCTTTTCTATGCGGACCAAACTGGATCAGCCCGCTCGAGGCCGCCATGCGCGCGATTGCATGGTGCTTCATAGACGAGGCCGCTCCAATAAGACAGGAGGCCTCAAGGCGTTCTTTTCTCGACATGCTCATCCGGCATGGCCTATTCATCGAGCGGTTTAACAGCTTCAGCCTCAATCCCAGCAACCACCTTATCGGTGAAGCGGCGGCGCTCTTCGTGCTGGGCAGAAAGCTGCCCGACCTTGCCATGGGCAGGCGCTGGCGCGCACGCGCAAGAGGTGTACTCGAGGCTGAGATCGTCCGTCAGACTTATCCCGACGGCGCATCGCGCGAGCACTCGGTCGGCTATCACCGTTACGTGACGGCGCTTTTTTCCCTCTGCCTGTGCGTGTGCGGGGAGGATGAGTTTTCTGAGGGATTCAGGCGGCGCCTACTGTCTATGTACGAATTTCTGGCACGACTCATGCGGCCGGACAGCTCGCTTCCGGACATCGGCGACAGGGACGATGCAGTGGCGCTGAGGCTTTCGGCGCCCTCGTCCCGCACGCTGCTTGACGAGCTTTGTCTCGGGGCGGCCCTCTTCCCGGACAGCGACCTTGCATCTGCCGCTTCACAGGATGCCTCCGCTGAGGCGCTCTGGCTAACCGGCAGTCCCGGTGCTATCGAGGCCCGTCAGAGGCGAAGCTGCGATGCGGGAATGGGCCTTGTCCTCATGCGCGGCGCTGCAGGGACACTTGCGGCTGAGTTTGACAGGGGGGCGCATGGTTACGACGTCGTGGCAAGCCACGGCCACGCCGATGCACTTGCCGTGACGCTGTGGAAAGATTGTGAGCGTCTCGTGGACGCCGGGACATTTCGCTATAACGGCACCGCCGAATGGCGCGATGCCTTTCGCTTGACGGCCTTTCACAATACGGTGACCGTGGACGGCATGCCGCAGGCGCGCACCGCTGCTCCCTTCAGGTGGCTTACCCTCGCCGACGCTAAAGCGACGGGCGAGCTTTTCTCGGATGGTCTCGACTGGGCGGTGGGCACCCTGGAACCCGGGGAGGACAGGCCATGGCGGCACACCCGCGAGCTCCTACGTGCCGGTGAAAGCACCTTCATCATCCTCGACCATATAGAGGCCGCCGGCGACCACATGGCACAGGCGCACTGGCATTTCGGCAGGGGCGAGGTCAGTATCGGTGGTACCTCAGCCTCAGTCACCTGTGGTGAGACCGGCGTAGTTTCGCACCTGGCGGCGTGCGCCGAGGTCGATGTCGAATTTGCAGTCGAGGAAGGCTGGCATTCTCCGTCTTACGGCATCCGTGAACCCTCGGCATCGCTTCTGGCTGTGGCTGAGTTTCAGGGGGAGGTGCTTTTGCCATGGGTGCTGACGCTTGAAAAGTCCGCGCGAACCAGCCGCATCGAGCCCGACACGGGCTCAGCAACGGCCGTCGAGATCTTCTGCGGCGGCGACATGTACCTTTTCTTATGCCGGCCGGATGCGGGCCTCGTGCATATCGGGGACGTCAGATTTGCTGGAAGGTGGGCGCTGCTGGAGATGAAGGAAGGTAAGATTGCAGCCGCCTGGGGAGCCGACGCATGGGCATTGGAAGAGGGCGACCGGCGGCTGTTTACGGCCTTTGGCGGCACAAAAGCCGCCCGTCTTTATCCCCGTGATCCGGAGTAACTGGCGGAGGGGGAGGGATTCGAACCCCCGGTGGGCGCAAGCCCACAACGGTTTTCAAGACCGTCGCCTTCGACCGCTCGGCCACCCCTCCCCTATCATCTCAAAGACTGCCGTATGGCTCGTCCTCACCGCTCTCTTCTTGATCATCGTCGTCATCGTCATAGTCATCAGGGTCCTCGAAAGCATCGTCAAGGTCCTCGCCAAACTCATCGGCGAGCGCCTCGAGGGCGACATCGATCTGAGGCTCCATGGACCACTTGCCAGCTTCATTAAGAACGTCATCAGCGACAAAGATCGGCACGCTTTCCTGCATAGCCAGCACCAGTCCATCGCTTGGTCTTGCATCAACAGCTATCGTCTGGCCCTCGCGCTCGACGATAAGGTTGGCGAAGTAGGTGTTTTCTTTGAGCTCGGTCACTACCACGCGCTTGAGGGCGCCGCCAAGATCACGAATACAGTTTGTGACCAGGTTGTGCGTCATCGGCCGGGGCGGCTTGAAGCCCCTTATCCTGTCACGCAGGGAGCTGGCTTCGAAGAAGCCGACAATGACCGCAAACGCGCGCTGTCCATCGACTTCCTGGATCCAGATTATCTGTGCATCGTTTTGCTCATTGATGATGATCTTCGATATCTTGCATTCAACTTCACGCACTGTAATCACCTCCCAACTGGAGGTTCATTATCTAAGCACGTAGAGGGCGGTCAAGGGCGCGACGCTCAGGAATCAAAGTCTTTGAGGTTCGCCTCGAGCTTGTGTATTTCGCTGAGCATGTCCTCGCGGCGCGCTCGCTCCCGCTCGACGATCTCCCTGGGGGCCTTCTGGATGAAGCTCTCGTTGGAAAGCTTGCGCTTGATGGCGTCAAGAACCTCGCGCGCCTTCAAGATGCGAGCCGCGAGACGCCTCCTCTCCTCATCGATGTCGATGAGCCCCTCCAGCGGCACATAAACCTCCAGCAGACCGACGACATCGGCAGCGGCGGGTCGTGGTTTCTTGAGATCGCCGCCCGAGTCAATAACCTGAAGATGGCGCACCTTTGCAAGATCTCTTATCAGAAGCTCGTTTTCCCTGATCGCAGTCAGCTCGAAAGAGGCGGTCCCGGCGACCGTCAGGTCTACTTGCCTGTGCTCGCCGAGACCGTGCTTGCTGCGGATGTTTCTCACGGCGCGGATGACATCGGTGACCACGTCCATCGAGCGCTCCGCCTCGTCGTCCCGGGGAAACCAGTCCGCCTGCGGCCACTCGGCTGTGACTATCGTCTCGCCCGCATCGCGCGTAGCGAAAAGGCCCCTGTCAGGTACCAGCTCACCCAGGTGCCGCCATATCTCTTCGGTGATGAAGGGGACAAACGGCTGCAGCATTCGCAGCAACGCATCGAGCGAAGCGGCCAGAACCTTCTGAGCCACGCGCCCGGACTCGCCCCGCGAGCCGTAGAGGCGGGGCTTTATCGCCTCAAGATACCAGTCGCACAGGCTGTGCCACGCGAAGTCATACAGCAGGTGCGCAGCCGCGTGAAAGTGATATCCCTCCAGCGCCCTGGTAAGCTCCTCGGTCACATGTGAAAGCCGGCTCAAGATCCACCGGTCCTCAAACTCCAGCTCATCGACCGATATCGCCGACAGGTCGCGCAGGTCCTCAAGGTTCATAAGCGCAAAGCGCGCGGCATTCCAGAGCTTGTTGCAGAAGTTGCGACCCATCTCAAAACGCGTCGGCGAGAGCTTGACATCCTGGCCCTCTGCAGTCAGCAGCGCCAGCGAAAAGCGCATCGCGTCCGCGCCGTACTGCTCGATGATCTCCAGCGGGTCTATGCCGTTGCCCAGGGACTTCGACATCTTGCGCCCCGCCTCGTCGAGGACCGTGGCGTTTATATAAACATCGCTGAAGGGCACATCATCCATCAGCGTAAGGCCCATCATCACCATCCGTGCTACCCAGAAGTAAATGATGCCGCGGTCGGTTACAAGCACGTCAGTCGGATAGTAATATTCGAGATCGGCGGTCTTTTCAGGCCATCCCAGCGTCGAAAAAGGCCATAGCGCGCTTGAAAACCATGTATCAAGGACATCCTCGTCCTGCCGGATGTCACTGGAGGCGCAAACCGGACACTCACATGGATCCTCCCGGGCCGCAAAGACCTCGCCGCAGCCGTCGCAGTAAAAGGCAGGTATCCGGTGCCCCCACCAAAGCTGGCGGGATATGCACCAGTCACGAACGTTTTCCAGCCACGACAGATAGACCTTTGACCAGCGCTCAGGGTAAAAAGCCACGCGCCCTTCGCGGGAAGCGGCGATGGCCCTTTCGGCAAGCGGCTGCATGCGCACAAACCATTGCTCGCTGAGATATGGCTCGACTACAGTCTTGCAGCGATAGCAATGCGCGACCGCATGCACGTGCGGCTCGATCTTCTCCAGGAGCCCCTCAGCCGTGAGCCTCTCAACGAGCTGCCTTCGGCATTCAAACCGCTCTAGTCCTTCATACTCGAGCGCCTCCCGGGTCATTTTGCCGCTGCCGGCGATGACCCTTATCTTTTCGAGGCCATGCCTCCGGCCCATTTCGAAGTCGTTTGGATCATGAGCCGGGGTGACCTTTACCATCCCCGTTCCAAACTTCGGATCAACAAACTCATCAGCGATCACCGGGATGCGCCGGCCGATTACCGGCAGTCTGGCGGTCTTTCCAACAAGGCTCTTGAAGCGCTCGTCATCGGGATTTACCGCAACGGCCGTATCACCCAGCATCGTCTCCGGCCGGGTAGTGGCGACGGTAAGATAGCCTGCGTCACCCTCGAGTGGGTACCTTATGTGCCATAGTTGGCTGTCTACGTCCTCGTGGTCTACCTCGTCATCCGAGAGCGCCGTAGCGCACCGGGGGCACCAGTTCACGATGTAGTGGCCCCTGTAGATGAGGCCATCTTCGAAGAGGCGCACAAATGCCTCGCGTACTGCGCGCGAGAGGCCCTCGTCCATGGTAAAGCGCTCGCGCTGCCAGTCGCATGAGCAGCCCATGCGCTTGAGCTGGCGGATGATTGTGCCGCCGTACTCTTCTTTCCACTGCCACGTACGCTCGAGAAAGCTGTCTCGACCGAGCTCTTCCCGGGATGAGCCCTCCTCTTCGAGCTGGCGCTCGACGACGTTTTGCGTGGCGATGGAGGCATGGTCGGTGCCCGGCAGCCAGAGGGCGTTGTAACCCTGCATTCTGCGCCAGCGGATGAGTATGTCCTGGAAGGTGTTGTTCAGGCCGTGGCCCATGTGCAGTACGCCGGTGATATTGGGCGGCGGTATCATGATGGTAAAGGGCTTGCGGTGGTCAGGCTCGACGTGGAAGTAATTTTTCTCGAGCCACTCACCGCACCAGCGTTCTTCGACCTCACGGGGATCATAGACAGTAGGTAGCGCTTTGCCCATTCAGCAGGCCTCTTTCTCTTTTAGGAGCTTGTAGACTATGCTGTCGGCAAGGGCCTGGTAGGACGCCTCGATTATGTTTTCACTCACGCCGACCGTGCCCCACCTTTCGGTGTGATCCTGGCTTTCGATGATGACGCGAACCTTCGCGGCGGTGGCGGCGGTGGGGTTTACCACACGCACCTTATAATCGACAAGATGCACCTCTGCCAGGGCCGGGTATATGTCCTCGAGCGCCTTTCTGAGCGCGCCGTCAAAGGCGTTTACCGGCCCGTCTCCCTCGGCGACGGTATGGCGGATCTCGTCGCCTACGCGTATCTTGACTGTGGCCTCGGTGACGGGCAGACCCTGCTGGTTTCGGGTGATGACCACCCTGAAGCCCTCGAGGCTGAAAAACTCCTCATGTGCTCCGGAGAGCCGCCTCACCAACAGTGCAAAGCTCCCGTCAGCACTCTCAAACTGGTAGCCCTCGTGTTCCATTTCCTGTACGCGCGCAAGGATTTTGCGGGTCAGGCCGTTATCCACAGCCAGGTGCAGCTGCTGGAGCTTTTTCTGAACGTTTGCTGCACCTGAAAGCTCTGAGATGAGTATGCGCCGCTCGTTGCCTACGTGCTCGGGATCTATGTGCTCATAGGTGCGGGTGTCGCGTGCGACAGCGTGGCCGTGCATGCCGCCCTTGTGGGCAAAGGCGGAGGGTCCGACAAAGGGCTGATTCGAGGGGATGGTGAAGTTGGCCAGGTCCCATACAAAGCGGGAGACTTCCGTAAGCCTCAGAAGATTTTCACGCGGCAGCGCCTCGCGGCCCATCTTCAGAACAAGGTTTGGCAGGATGGCTGTGAGGTCGGCGTTTCCGCACCGCTCGCCGAAACCGTTTACCGTGCCCTGCACCATGCGAGCGCCTGCTCCTACCGCCGCAAGCGTACTGGCAATGGCGAGGCCGCCATCATTGTGGCAGTGTATGCCGAACGGCGCGTCAAAACGTCCGCTCACCTCGCTTATGACCGAAGCGATCTCATCGGGCAGCCCTCCACCGTTGGTGTCGCAGGGCACCAGCCAGTCCGCCCCCCCTGCAACAGCCGCCTCGAGGGTCCTGACCGCATAGGCCGGGTTCTCCTTGTAGCCGTCGAAGAAATGCTCCGCGTCAAATACCACCTCCCGGCCGGCAGCCTTGAGAAACCGTACCGATTCCTCGATCATGCGGAGATTTTCGTCGAGAGTCACGCGAAGCACATCTGTAACGTGGAAATCCCAAGACTTGCCAACAACTGCCAGAACCCGCGCCCCCGAGCCGAGCAGCGCCTTCAGTGCAGGGTCATCTTCGGCGCGGTTTTTCGCTCGGCGGGTCATGCCGAACGCAACGATCGAGGCATTCTCGAGCTTGAGCTTGGAGGCCTCCCTGAAGTACTCCTCGTCCTTGGGGTTGCTTACCGGAAAGCCACCCTCGATGTAATGGACACCCAGCAGGTCAAGATGCTCTGTGATCGCCAGCTTATCAGCCAGCGAAAGGCTCACGCCCTCCATCTGGGTGCCGTCGCGAAGCGTAGTGTCATAGACTTTTATTTCGGTCATGGCTATGTCTCCTGCAAAAAAGACGCTTGTCAAGCAAAGGCCGTCGCCACAGAGGCGCCGATGATACCGTGCGGGGCCGGTGTCGACCCCGCCAGGTTCCTCCCGGCTGCGCCTCGGCTTGCAGTCTTTTTTCCAGGCTGTCGCATGAGAGCCTCAAAAAGGTGAATTCTGAAGATCGAATGCGCGGTGAACCGCCATCAACGCCTTATCGGCCAGGCCCTCGTCCACGACCACTGATATCTTTATCTCGCTGGTAGATATCATCTGGATGTTTATGCCCTCTTCGGCCAGGGCCGAGAACATCCTCTCCGCAACCCCAGTGTGGCTTCGCATGCCTATGCCGACTACTGAAAGCTTGGCGATGTTTTCGTCGCACTCGAAGCCGCTGGCGCCCAGGTCGACTACCAGCGCCTCAGCCACCGAGCGCGCATCCGGCAGGTCTGCCTTTGACACTGTCAGGCTCATGTCGGCCAGGCCCGCCTCGCTGGTGTTCTGAATGATAACGTCGACGTTTATGTTGTGCGAGGCAAAGCCGCCCAGGATGCTGGCTGCTATGCCGGGCTTGTCCGGGACGCCTCGCAGTGCTATCTTCGCCTCATCTTTGGATACTGCCGCACCGCTTACCACTATGCCTTCCATCTCGGCGGCCTCCCTGACTATGTATGTGCCGATGGTGTTGTTGAAACTGCTTCTGACGTGTATGGCGACATCGTACTTCTTGGCAAACTCTATCGAGCGCGCCTGCATCACCTGAGCACCGAGGCTGGCCAGCTCCAGCATCTCGTCGTAGCTGAGACGCTCTATCTTGCGCGCATCGGCCACTATGCGCGGATCGGCCGTGTAGATGCCGTCCACGTCCGTGTAGATCTCGCAGACATCGGCGTTGAGAACAGCAGCCAGCGCCACGGCCGTGGTGTCGCTGCCGCCGCGGCCGAGCGTGGTGAGATTGGAGTTTTCGTCCACCCCCTGAAAGCCCGCCACGATTGCGATCTTGCCGGCCTCCAACGCCTCGATGATGCGCGTCGGGTCGATATTCTTGATCTTAGCCTTGGTGTGAAATGAATCAGTTACAATACCAATCTGCGCCCCGGCAAATGATATCGCCTCCTCGCCGAGCGCATCGACGGCCATGGCCAGAAGCGCCACCGACTGCTGCTCGCCCGTTGAAAGCAGCATGTCCATCTCTCGCCGGGGTGGAGTGGTGCTGACCTGCTGCGAGAGAACTATCAGCTCATCGGTCAGATCGCCCCTCGCGCTTACGACGGAGATGACATGGTTTCCGGCCCGCTTGGCATCGACGATAAGCTGCGCCACGCGCCTTATGCGTGCAGCGTCACCTACCGAGCTGCCGCCAAATTTCTGTACTGTTATGCCCATTGCCTGATGCTCAACCCTTCAGAAATCTTTCGATGAGTTTTACTCCATCACTGATCGCAGGCCCCCGCGCCGCGGCGGCCTCGCTGAAAACTCCTCCATCCGCCTGCCCCTCCGCCTGGCTTATCACAAACGGTACAGCGGCACTATCATGCGCACCCGTCGAGACGAGCGTATAGTGGTCAGACATCAAAAGCAGCCTGATGTCCTCTTCAGACGCAGCCGACGCCAGCGCAGCCACAACCTTCGAGTCAATCTCTTCTATGGCACGTATCTTGTTGGCGATATCGAGGTTGTGGCTGGCCTCGTCAGGCGCCTCAACATGCACCATCACCAAGTCGAAGCTGCCGAGTGCATTAAGCGCCGCTGCCGCCTTGCCCGCATAATCAGTATCATAATAACCGGTCGCACCCGGTACGACAATCCTTTCCCAGCCGGCCAGCGCACAAATACCTGCAACAAGATCTACTGCCGTTATCACCGCGGCAGAGACCCCGTAAACCTCCCTGAAAGCAGGCAACCTCGTCGAACGGCCCTGCCCCCAGAGCCATATCGAGGTGGCCTCGACAAGGCCGGCGGCCCTCCGGCGGGCGTTTACCTCGTGCCCGGCGAGCAGATCGCGGCTCTTGTCCATGAGATCGCCGAAGAGGCGCGCGTCTCGCCCTCGGGGCAGGTGCTCCCCGACCGGCTGCCCGGCGATGTCATGCGGCGGGGTTGTCTTGATTTGCAGCTCCGGGGCCGAGCGCACCACAAGCAGGTTGCGGTAGCCCTTTCCCGGGTGAAACTCGATCCCGTCGCGGCCCAGCTCTGCATTGAGACTCCTGCATATGTCAGCCGACTCCTCGCCACTTATGTGCCCGGCGCTGTAGTCCTCCATCATGCCGTCCGTGATTGTGACGAGGTTGCAGCGCGCGGCCCAGTCGTCATCGGCAAGCGCAATGCCCATGCTGGCTGCCTCAAGAGGAGCCCTGCCCGTGTAGTACTGCCGGGGGTCGCAGCCCACTATGCTCATCATCGCGACATCGCTGCCAGGGGCGAGCCCGTCCGGCACGGTCCGCACGGTACCGATGATCCCTTCGGCTGCGAGCCGATCCATGTGGGGAGTGCGTGCCGCCTCGAGGGGCGTCTTACCGCCGAGCTGCTCCTGCGGGAAGTCTGCCGATCCGTCTGCAATGATGATTATGTACTTCACTTCACTACTCCTCATGCACAAGACGCACAAGGGCACCGGGGCCACCTATGACATCAAGGCGTGATATCTCGGCCAGTGCCTTCTGGACCGCCCCCTCGCGCGCCTCGTGAGTCAGTATCACCAGCGGCACCGCACGCAAGTGCCTGCGGCCCTTCTGAATGACCTGCGCTATACTGATGTCGTGCTTTCCAAGCACCCCAGCCAGCTGCGCCAGCACTCCGGGGCGATCCAGAGCCTGAAACCTCAGGTAATACCTGCAGACGGTCTGCGTCATCGGCCTCAGGTCGCTCGAAGTGGATGTCTCGACATATTCAAAGGTGTGAGCACGCCCTACCGCAACGTCGATAAGGTCACCCACTACCGCGCTGGCTGTAGGATGACGCCCGGCACCCTGACCATAAAGCATCGTCTCGCCGACATACTCGCAGTCGATGAAGACCGAGTTAAAGACCCCTTCGACAGACCCCAGCGGGTGCCGAGCGCTTATCAG
>SLPQ01000038.1 GCA_007131925.1 Candidatus Brocadiia bacterium
ATGCGCCGACTGAAGGCACGCAGGCTCTGGGACCCTGCTACGCGAAACTCGCTCAGGTCATCCGCGTACTCCAGCCGCGCACCTACCAGCTCTGCCCAGTCGATAGTCATGCGCACGTAGGGTGCTTCGTTCAGTAGGGGCACATGGATCTCGCTGTCACCATCGGCCAGCAGCGCAGCCAGAAGCAGGCTCGAAATGTACTGCGAAGTTACAGCCTCTATAGAGGTCCGCCCGCCACGCAGCCTGCCGCCGACCTCGAAAGGGGCGCAGTCGTTTGAGCCGAGGGACTTTACCCGCCCTCCAAGGTCATTGAGCGATCTGACAAGCGGGGCGGCTGGCCGGCGCCGAATCTGCTCATCACCGGTAAGTACAGCAACGCCGTCGCGCAGCAGCGTAAAAGAGCCCATCGCCAGCCGCAACGTGGTGCCGGAGTTTCCAACGTCGACGACGCCACCGGGCTTTCTGACGTCTCCGGCAGTGCCTGTCAGCACCCAGAGGTCGTCGCCGCGCTCTACAGTCGCCCCCGCTTGGGTGTAAGCGTGAAGTGCGGCAAGGGTATCGGCAGACTCCAGGGGGGCTTCGATGCGGCTGCGCCCATCTGCCAGCGCCGCAATGGCAACCGCCCGGATTGTATGCGACTTAGAGCCTGGTATTCTCACGCGCCCCTCGAGGCGCGACGGTACTATGCGCGCTTTCAACTGACCATTCCAGTCCTGTTCTTCCGCTGAAAAATGCTATCTATCGTCCGATGTCATTGCAGGGGAACATCGTGGACGCGGCTCCTGTTCTCATCGCCCGACTTACCGCCAGCAGGCGACGGCGTGCGCGCAGGGAAAAGGCGACGGGCTCTATTATCCACCACCTTCGTCTGCGCGGCTCAGATAAAGCGCCACATTATATCAATACGACAAGACCGATGGAAGCACGTTTTCGGCGATGATCAGTAAGCGAGAGCGCTCGGGCTTGACGTCTTACTGGGGCTCAGGCGGCGCCTGGGCATGACAAAGTCGCTGCTGCAGGCATGCAGACTTTCAAGTGCATGGATATAATTACTATTCGCCCGCAGCCTCGCCACCAGGCGCATTCACAAAGAAACCCTCAAGGGTACCGATGATGTTACTGCGCAACGCCACTCCCTCTGCCGGCAGGTCGTTTGTGCCGCGGATGAGGTTGTTGGCGATGTCGATTTCGGAGATCGGCCACTCTGCAACGGTACCGCCGCGAATACCCCGGCCGCTCACGTCATGCCGCCAGATGGTATTGTGATAAATCCTAACATTGTGGGCCCACCAGAGTTCGATTGCAGCGTCAGGCCCGGGAACGATGATGTTGTTGCGGATGATACTGTCGCTTACGTGCGGCGTCTTATCGGCTGAGGCGGTGGAGCCAGACGGATTTCCAAACGATATGCCGCGATCGCAGTTAAATATGAAGTTGCGCTCAACAATAATGTTTTTCGAACGCACCCAGACAAAAATCGCGCCCCGAGCCGAGCCGGTGCGCCCCCTGATGTTTCTGAACGTATTGTCACTGATCGTCCAGCCGTCCAGAGCCATCATGTCAATGGCGGTGATATAGTTTCCATCGAAGGGCCAGTCAGCTGGTGGCACCCTGTCATTCTCAAAATGGCAATAACGAATGGAGCCTCCCTCCACCCTCGCTTCCTGTGAGGCGGTGCCCTTTATGGCGCGCACACCGATGTTTCGAAAGCGGCAGTTGTAGAAATGAACGTTTCTCGGAAAAAACTCTCCTTCCACTTTCACTGCATATGCGCGGCACTCTTCGAAAGTAAGATGAGCGATCGTTATGTTGTCAACCCCGCCTAATCGCAGAATGTCATCAGAAGTTGTCCCGACGTCAAATCCCCTGCCGCGTATAACACACGCCTCGGGATTTCCCGAAGCGCCACGGATCGTGATGTCTTTGCCCTCACGCAGATAGATCATTCGCTTAGGCTCGTAGAGGCCGTCCGCAATCATGATGGTCGTGCCGTCTGCAGCGTTTTCTATAGCACTTTTCAACTCCTGGGAATTACTTACGTGAACAACAAGACCCGCAGTTTCTGCAAGGGAGCCCATATCGGCGGCCACAGCGACACTTGCCGAGCAAGCCACCGCCACTATGCCTATCACCGCCACCCGCAAGCAGGCGCCCCAGCGCCGCAGCGCAACCACTGCGGGCTTGCTTGCCAGCACATCTCTCCAAAAACAACGATTGACATTTGAAAGTGAGCCGACCATGCAGCGTGTCACGGCCTGATCCTCCGAAGCATTTTGAAGCGGAAAATGCAGCTGGTTTGCTTTGAACTATACCCGGCAGAAGAGATGCTGTAAAGCGTGCCCTCGTGCTCGGGAGCCTGTTGCATTACCGCTCTCGGTCCGCACAATGCTTTGGCTTGAACTGTGCGGAGGCTGTAAACGCGACAGGAGTTGTACAATGCCAAGTCACTATACGCTCAGGATGCAGTTTGGCCCGCATGAAGATCCGGATGACATCCGCAGACAGCTTGTCCGGCTGGTTCGCAGTGCACCAGTCGATGAGGTGATGTTGTTTTACTTCGCCGAGGAGCAAAACGACGGGCACGAAACGCTCGAGAGAATACGCCTCTGGCTTGATCGATCGCGCCCCTATCGCGAGGCTCTCAGGCAGGAGGGTGTCATCGTAAGCTTGAATCCATGGCACTCGATACTTCACGCGGACCGGCACCGCACGTTAAAGGCGGGGCAGGCATGGCAGACTCTTGTGGACCCTGCCGGGCGCGCGGCGTCAGCCCAGGTGTGTCCGCTGGATGAGGGCTGGCGTTCGTACTTCGAGGAGTCCCTGGCCCTTTATGCCGCTGAGGACTTCCGTGTAATATGGATAGACGACGACATCCGCTTTCACAACCATGAGCCACTCGAATGGGGCGGATGCTTCTGCCCCCTGCACGTAGCTGAGTTCAACAGGCGCTCCGGCGAGAGCGCCTCCCGCGAAGAGATTGTGGCAAACTGCACTGCGCCGGGAGAGCCTCACACTTGGCGCAGCATCTGGATGGACATGTGGGACGACACCCAGACAGAAATGATATCGCACTGGCGGCAGATTACCGAAGCGAGCGGGTCGCGCCTTGGACTGATGTCGAGCTACCCTGAGCCGCATGCGGCAGAGGGCCGACGCTGGGGGCGCTGGTGGAAAGCCTTCGGGGGCGACAAGCCCCCGGTGCACCGTCCTGCCTACTGGTACTATACCGATACGCGCGCAAGCGATATCCCTGAGTACGTCGGACTTCTCGACCAGATGCGCTCACTTCAGCCCGCAGAGGTCGAGAGTGGCCCTGAGGTGGACAACGGCCCATACGGACGGTGGAACCGCTCCTTCACAGAGCTTGGCGCACAGATGTCACTCGCGCATGTCATGGGCTCGACAAACCTTAACATAAGCCTATATGATTTTATGGGAAACCGAGTGGACGACGAGCCTGAACGCGCTCGCTTTCTTGCAGGCTGGCGAGGGACGCTCGACATGCTGGCGGATGATTTTGGGATGACGATGCGGCCGGTCGGCGTCGGCATACCGTGGCATGAAGATATGAGCCGACGCGTTCATACCGACGGGCTTGAGGGCTGGCAGGGACTTGAAGTGCCGACACGCGGCTGGGCGCACTGGCTGGGCGCTGCCGGAGCGGCCTTTTCAATGCGACCGTCGCAGTATGTCAACGCGATTGCAGGGCGCATGGCATGGGTTTTTTCTGATGATGAGCTTGAAGAGATGCTTTCCAGCGGTTTGCTCCTCGACGGCGAGGCGGCTGCGATCGTCGTAAAGAGGGGCTTCGGCGGCCTTATCGGGGTGCGGGACGCTCGATTTATAAGTCAGGAAGATGTCCTGTACTCGATAGAGCGCTGTGTGGTAAAGGGACTTTCACTGCGTGTGGGTGCTCAGATGTCCATTAACGCACACCCCTATGCGTACCGCCTCCTGCAAGCCGACCTGTGTGACGGCGCCACCGTCGCAAGTGAGCTGCGCACGCCGACCCAGGAGGTGGTGGGTCATGGCCTGGTCACCTTCGAAAACGAAGCAGGTGGGCGCATAGCCATCATGCCATGGAGCGCAAACGGCAGAGTTCTCATGAATATACAGCGTGCGATCCAGATCAGAAGCACACTTTTATGGCTCGATGGTGACAACCACTTTGGATGGGTTGGCGGCGGCGCATGGCTCGTACCGCAGTTTCTCACAGATGGGCAGTCCTGGCGGGCGGTAATCTGGAACGGCTGTGACGATGTGATTGATCGTATTACGGTCGGCCTGCCTGCGAGCATGCCTGCACCATCGCACGCATTCTCTGTAGATGGTAGCGGCGGCAGGCATGATGCGAGCTTCAGCGACGGTCTGCTGAGGCTTCAAAGACCCCTCGGACGATGGGAATACGTAATAATGACTTGATATGCGAACTTCGTGAAAATCTGTTGAACTGTCGAGCAAGGCTGTCATAATGCGCTACAATCAGATTGCGCGGGGGGATCTTGGCGACCGGGTCGCCACCTGCAGGCAGCGCGGTTCGGGAAAATATTTCAAAGCTGGGAGGGAGTCGGATGTCTAAAGCCATTCGATCTGCATTACTGCTCGTTGCGCTTATCAGCGTGTCTGCGTTTGCTGCTGGTGACGCTGAGGATTTGAGAATCTACACTCACTTCACCGCCGACGGCGTGCCAGCCATAATTGCCGATACTCTTCGTCAAAAAGACATTGGCATTGACGAGGTTGAGCCCGGCATGCTGTTTGAGGAAGCGGCCGGGCGAGAGATCACGCTTGAGTTGCTTGACATTCCTGATAAAGACACATGGCGTATGCGGGTAAGTCAACTTGACGAAGATGAGTGGTACGCCGAAGAGGGCCAGACGGTTTTGGTGAGCAGACTTCCCGCCAGGGGTACACCCGAGGCCCTGGAATTTGAACCGGTCGAAGGTGACATTTTCATAATGCCCGCCGGGCAGCCCATGGATCTCCTTTACACCGGACGTGTGGAGGAGCACCGGGGCATCGACCGGTATGTGATGACGCTGCTCAATGACTATGAAACGAGGGACGGGCCCACAACAGGCGTTGACCTTCTGACCACAAATATTGCAATTGTCTTTGACGGTATGCTGTCTTTCGACCAAGAGTATCCAATCCGGCCCATACGTGCCATCGACTGGTGGGTCATCGGCGGATACATGGTCCTTATGCTCGTGGTTGGCTTTGCCGTTGCGGGCAAGAACAAGGGAGGCAGTGACTTTTTCAAGGGCGGCAGCCACATGCCTGTGTGGCTGGCCGGATTTTCACTTTTCATGTCATGCTTTTCAACGTACACGTTTGTGGGCGGAGCCGGAATGGCTTATGACAAGGTCGTTCTTGCTCTTATACTTTTCTTTTGCAACATAGGTGGTTTTGCCCTCGGCTACATAATCCTCGCCGCGCGGTGGCGCCGCACGCGTGCGCTGACAACGATGGAATACCTCGAGGAGCGTTACGACGACGCCACTCACCAGCTGTTTTCATGGTCTGACGTAGTCATAGGTTTCTTTTATGCGGCATCTCAGCTTCTCTCATTGGTGCTGGTTGTATCCGCCACGCTCGACCTGACGCGAGAGCAAATGGTGCCGGCCATTCTCATAATCGGCGGCGTTATACTTGTCTACACGGTGGTCGCTGGTTTCTGGGGTGTGTGCATGACGGACATGCTCCAGTTCATAGTGCTTCTGCCGATAGTCTTGATCCTTGCCTGGGTCAGCCTGTCGGTGATAGGAGGCTTCGATTCGATCCTTGCAGACACGCCTGAGCGTTTCTTTGCGCCCACCGAGTTGCCCAGCGAGGCACGGGGGGCATTGATTCGTGACTGGTGGTTTATCGCCGCCAACGTTGTCATGATGATCTTTGCCTTCTCATCAGGCGGGGCGGCACAAAGGTACTTTGCCGTACGAAACGAAAGCGGCGCGAAACAAGTCGCCCTTATGACAGGCATACTCTTCATTTTCGGCCCGATCATCTGGTTCATCCCCCCGATGGTTGCCTCCTGGCTTACGAAGACAGGCCAGATGACGATGGTTGAGCTCATGCCCGGCTATCCGCTTGCGGAAAGCGCCTACATACTTATGGTCCGTCGCCTGCTGCCGTCAGGTCTGATAGGCCTGGTGCTGTCAGCCATGTTTGCAGCGACGATGTCTTCTATTGACACGACCTTCAACTGGCGTGGTGCTATCGTAACGCGCGACATTATCAAGAAGTACTTCATGCCCGAGGCCAGCGACAGGACTCTTCTCGTGCTGGGACGTGTGGTGACCTTCATTATGGGCGCAGCAGTTATAAGCCTGTGTGTCTTCATGTACTTCTACGGCACGAGCTTGTTTAACATTATGTTTGACCTGGGTGCTTTTATCCTCATCCCGGCCGGCGTACCAATAATTTTCGGCCTCCTGATAAGAAACACACGCAAGTGGTCTGGCTTCTGGGCATTGACCATCGGCCTTGGGTTGGGGTTACTGAGGTTTTTCTTCCGCTGGGGCCTGATCCGGGACGCGGTCAACAGTTTTATTGATAGCCTGGCGGCAAGGACATCGCCTGATGCGTGGGCGCCTTGGCTCGTCCGTCTTATCGGCGCTTTCTTTGGAATGGATACCGGAATTGTCATAACTCCGGGTATGCAGATAATCAGCATAGGCATCGTCGTGGCATGTGTTTATTTCCTGCCTACCTACATCAGCGAGGAGCGCGACAAAGAATACCTGGCGCGTGTGGAGAAGTTCTGGAAAAAGCTCCATACTCCGATTGATGAAGAGAAAGAAATCGGCCCGGTAACTGCCGGCATCTCATCATTCGTCCTGACTGGCGCGCTCACGATTATAATCGGCGCAGGTCTTCTGGTAATGCTTATCTTTAACCCTCACATCATGATCCTGTGGACCGGATTGTTCACGCTTACCATCGGCGCTTTGATCCTGATTGCAGGACACTTTGCGAAAGACCGCGAATAGCACTGTTACTGTTTGAAAAGGCGGGTCCGCACATTGCGGACCCGCCTTTTCAGCAGGCGTCGGTGTGTCGATGCCTCTCATTATCCGCACCCTCACGGTGTGGGCGATAGTGCTCCTTGTCAACTTCGTGACGCACCACATTGGCAACGAAAGAGACGAGGCGTACCTGACACGCCTGAGCGATTCCCGGGCCATGATGCACACTCCGATCGAAGATGAAAAGAAAGTGGACCCGCACCTCTCGGCGTGCACTCCTTTGCGCTGACCGGCACACTGACGATCCTGATCGGCGCAGTAGTGACGTTGCTTTGCATTTTCAACCCTGACTTGCTGATAACATGGGCTGGCGGCATCGCCGTCATAACAGGGGCGTTGTTCGGGGTGGCGGGATTTGTCGCCAAAATGAGGGAGTAACGGCCCCTTAGACGTCGCAGGAAAGTCACGCATTACGGGCGGGCAGCCGCGCTTGGCCCAGCTATTGTGCCTGCCTGGTACCAGCAGCGCAGCCTTTTTGGGCTGACGCCCAGGTGAAAGCCGAGGATTACGGCCTGGTTGACCAGCGTCGCGCGCATGAGGCCGAGATCTTCCCATCGGTCTGCTGAGGTTATGACCGCCGATGCGCTCATAGCGATGCAGCCATGCCTTTTGAGACGTCTGACCAGCTCGTAATCCTCCATTATGTCCCACTCGGGGAAGCCTCCGATTTTTTCAAAGGTCTTCCTTCGGACAAAGAGCCCCTGGTCACCGTAGGGCATTGAGATGACGCGGCTTCGAAAGTTTACAAGCCGCGCGATCACGCCAAGGCCTCTCATGCGCCTGTCGGGCTTGAATGTGAAGGCCCCGCCGGCGATGTGCGAGGGCTCCATCAGGCGCACGACCTCCCTGCCGTAGCCGACGGGCAGGCGGCTGTCTGCATGAAGAAAAAGAAGGATGTCGCCTCCAGCCTGCCCCGCGCCTGCATTCATCTGGCGGGCGCGGCCCCTTGCCACATCCAGCACCGTTGCCCTGAGCGCTCCCGCGATGCGCGCAGTGCCATCACTCGAAGAGCCGTCGGCCACTATCACCTCGGCACCCTCCATCAGCGCGCTCGAAACAGCCGAGCCGATTGTAGCTTCATCATTAAGCGATGGTATAACCACCGAGATCCGGCCCGTGGCCGGCCCGCTCCGGCGGGCCATGACGGTAAGATCCTCCGGTCTGTCAATATCGGCAAGCTCTTGAAGAAGCGCCACGCTCAGGCCGTTTGCCTCTGCCGTTCGAATCGTCTGGGCGAGCACCCGCGAGGTTCCCCTGTCCACACCTTCAAAAAGCCTGCCGGATCGCCCGCGAAGGCCCACCAGATAATAGCCTCCATCGGCCGCAGGACCGAGTACCACGTCTGCATCGTCCAGCGCCTTGAATGCACCCTCAAGGATATCGGCATCGATGTCTATGCAGTCAGCGCCTATTATGACTGTCCGCGTAGGACCACGCACGCGGCTCTCTTCGAAAACGCGCGCCATGCGCCGCCCCAGGTCACCAGCACCCTGAGGCCGATACCGAAAGTCGCACCCGAAATCCTCCCGCATGCGCTGATTACTGCCGTCGGTAAAGTGTATTTCCAGGTCTGTGCCGGAGCGTTTCGAGAATTCACCGGCCACGCTGAGAACTACAGCCGTCATCTGCTGCTGAAGCTGCGCCGCTGCCACATCGCCCAGAACGCCTGACAGGCGGGTCTTGGCCCTGCCGGGTACTCCACATCGCGTAAAAACGACCAGCCTGCGCTTATGCCCGGCCCTGTGGCGCATAGGGGCATGATTCATTCCGGCTCTCTCGCCTTCTGTTGTGTCATCTGCGGATTTTCATTATAGCGACAAGTATACTCTTGAGCCGCGCGCTCAGGCGCGTCCTGTTATATGCATCTGCGACCTGTCTTATCACTTCCGCCTGTGTCGGGTACGGGTGGATGACGCTTGAGATGCCGGCAAGACCGACCTTTCCTGCCATCGCAGTTGAGATCTCACTTATCATGTCGCCGGCATGGGCCGCCACGATCGTGGCTCCGAGAATACTATCCGTTCCCTGTTTCACATGCACCTTGACAAAGCCCTCTATTTGCCCGTCGCAGATCGCCCTGTCAACATCCGTCAAGTCGCGGCGAAACGTCTCCACCTCCATGCCCCGGCTGCGGGCCTCTTCCGGATACAGCCCGACATGAGCGATTTCAGGGTCAGTGTAAGTGCACCATGGAATGTTAAGAACGCTTACACGCTTTCTGCCGAAAAACAGCGCGTTCTGGATGACTATCCGTGCGGCGGCATCGGCGGTGTGGGTAAACTTGTGCCTCAGGCAAACGTCCCCGGCCGCATACACTCGGCGGTTTGTCGTGCGCAGAAAGTCGTCAGTCTTGACCCCTGCTCTCTGGTCGTACTCGACACCGGCAGCCTCGAGAGCGAGACCCTGTACATTCGGCGCACGGCCTGCGCCGATAAGGATTTCATCGACGATCACTTTGCGGTGGGCCCCGTCGCCGGCCAAGTGGATGGTCTTGCCGCCTTCACTGGCCGTTATACGCTCGACGACGGTATTGAGCAGCATATTGACACCATCACGGCGAAAGGACTCCTCGAGGATGGCGGTGGCGTCCCTGTCTTCACGAGGATGAAGGCTTTGGCCCTTTTCGATTATGGTGACATCGCTTGAGAGTCTTTTGAAAGCCTGGGCCATTTCGACTCCTACCGGCCCGGCGCCGACGACGCCAAGCCGGCCCGGCCGCTCCCTCAGAGAGAAAAGCGTCTCATTTGTGAGGAAGTCACAGCTGTCAATGCCGTCGATCGCCGGGCGCACAGCACGCGCCCCGGTGGCTATGACTGCTCTTGCAAACGGCAGCTTCAGCCCGTCTACTTCGACGGTTCTTTCGTCTATGAACCGCGCCTGCCCGAAAAAAACATCTATACCCATGCTCCTGAAGCGCTTTGCGGCATCATGAAAGCTTATCTGGCTGCGCACGCGGCGCACGCGGGCCATGACGCGGTCAAAGTCCACAGCCACATCCCCCGTGCAAACGCCGAATTGTGCGGCACGGGCAGCCGCGTGCGCTGCTCGCGAGCAAGCAATCAGCGCCTTTGACGGCACGCAGCCCACATTCAGGCATTCGCCGCCAAGGAGGTGGCTTTCCACCAGCGCCACCTTTGCGCCAAGGCCGGCCGCGCCTGCCGCAGAGACAAGGCCCGCCGTACCAGCACCGATGACGACGAGGTTGTAGCTTCGGGCGGGGGTGGGGTTTTGCCACTCGCTGGGGTGGACGTTTGCAACAAGCACATCGTCGTGCGCGTCAGATTCTGTTTCACCTGCACACTTAACCACTCGAATACCCCTTAAGTATGGTCGGCAGCACGGTAGGTGCCGTTGTCCGGGGAGGCCTGAGCTTTAGAGAGCGCCCTGCCCGCACGGCGCACGAGCAGCCAGAGCATGACCGCGACCGCAGCTGTCGCCGCCAGTAACGCCCATGGCAGGCGCCTTTCGGTAATGGCTCTGATCGCAGCGTCAGTCCCTGCGACATAGATGATGGTCGCAGGAAGCATGGCCAGCCACGACCAGAACAGATATGTCCAGAAACTGACCCTGGTCAGGCCGAATGCATAGTTGAGAAAGTTAAAGGGGAACAGCGGCACCAGCCTGGTGAGCGCCACCACCGTCTGACCATGCTCTTCGGTGAGCCTGTCGAGCCTCTGGAAGCGCTCGCTTGAGCCAAGCCACTGCTCCACCGCTTCCCTGGCAAAGTAACGTGCGATGAGAAACGAAAGCGACGCGCCCAGCGTGGACGCTATGCTTGCCACTATGACGCCGACCAGTGACCCGAAAAGCGCACCGGCCGCCGCGGTCAGGACAGTGCCTGGCAGCGCAGCAACCGTCGCGCCCGCATATATCAGTATGTACACCGGAGGCCCCCAGCCGCCGATCGAGTCTATCCAGGCTCGCACATGCGCGATTCGCCTGTCGAGTCCGAAAGCCCACGACAGCACGATAATCGCGATAACAACCGCCAGCAGGGCCACAGGCCGCCACCAGCGGGGCAGATGCTTGAAATCCATCATGCCCGCTCACATTGGCCCATTTCGATGCCTCGTCACTTCAACACACTGCCAATACCGCTCACCAGCTTGCCAGCCAGTGCCGGCCGTCATTGCCAGGAAGATCAGCAGCCTCGGCAGGCCCCCAGGTGCCCTTGTCGTACTCGTGGACACTCAGCGCGCGCGGAAGCGACGGCTCCTCGATCAGCGGCGAAATCGCCTGCCATACTGTTTCCACCGAGTCGGCACGCCAGAAAAGTGTCGGCCGCCCGGCCATACAGTCCAGCAGTATCCGCTCATAAGCATTGGGCCTGCCGTCAGAGCCCTCTCCATATGCATAGCCGAGCAGTGCCCGCTGTACGTCATCCTCGCGACCGGGGGTCTTGGCGTTGATTGAGAGCTGTATGCCCTCGTCCGGCTGGATGCGTATATAAAGAACGTTGGGCAGGATGTTTTCACAGGCCTTTTTATCGCTCATCAGGCACAGCGGTATCTCTTTGAACTGTATGGCAACCTCAGTCACCTTACGCTCAAGTGCTTTGCCCGCGCGCACGTAGATCGGCACTCCAAACCACCTCCAGCTGGCTATGCCCATACGGATCGCAGCGAAAGTCGGCGTAGTCGAGTCAGCAGCCACCTTCTCTTCTGATCGATAGCCGGTATACTGGCCGAAGACAAAGTCTCCCTGGCCGATCGGCCGCAGTGACCTGAATACCTCATATTTCCTGTCGCGGGTCGATTCAGCATCACCGCCTACCGGGGGCTCCATCGCCACAAGCGCGAGCACCTGCATGACGTGATTCTGTACGATGTCGCGCACGACTCCGGCCTTGTCGTAGTATCCGCCGCGGCCCTCTATGCCCATATCTTCCGCTGCGGTTATCTGAATATTATCAATGTACCTTCGGTTCCAGAGAGGCTCAAAGATCGCGTTTGCAAAGCGCAGCACCAGCAGATTTCTTATGGTGTCCTTGCCGAGATAGTGATCGACCCTGTAAACCCGGGACTCATCAAATATCTCAGCAACCGTTCTGTTCAGGCGATGGGCGCTCTGGTAGTCAAGGCCGAAGGGCTTCTCAAGCATGACACGCGAGAAACCGCCTCTGAGGCCCTTGCCGACAAGCCCCGAATTCTTTAATGTGGCAAGTACTGTCTCAGAGACCGTCGGTGGCAATGCCAGGTAATACAGCTCATAACCACCTGGGCCCCGGCTGCATGACCGGCTGCATGAGAGGATCTCTCGTTCCAATGCCCGAAAGGATGTTTCGTCGTCGTAATCGCCGCTGATGTATGAGATACGCCGTGCAAAACGGGTCCACTCTTCGGATGAAAGACTCTCTGCTACGACATTCTCCTCGACGCCTTTGAGCAGGCCGGCGCGAAATTCGTCATTGCTGAGCTTCGTGCGGGCAAAGCCTATTATTCGGAAATCCTCTCCCAGCAACCCTTCTGCAGCCAGGTTGTAAAGCGCCGGGATAAGCTTGCGACGCGTCAGGTCACCGGATGCGCCAAATATTATCATCAGGCAGGGGCGCTGTAATGCCCTGTCATCCGCGCTCATGGCAAACCTCCATATGCACCCAGGTCGCTCGACTGCTGTCGGTCATGTGCCAGTACAGTCACTCTCTCAACATCCTTGCCGGCGGCGCCCCTTTTTCACGCGGCCTCTCCGGGCGTTTGCCGTTTGGCCATGCCCAGTAGTCCTTCTGCCGGGTAAAAGGCGCCTTGAGTGCCTCAGCCAGCCTGTTTTGCTCTGGAAACATGTAGCCTGGAACTCCTATTCGAATATCCTGCTGCGGCACGTCGAGTACGAGCGTACGGGCAGCGATATCCCACCATCGAAACACACTGCCGTAGTTGGAATTGGTTTCTGATTTCACGACCGAATGGTGAATGCCGTGCATTCGCGGCGTCACGAAGACGCGATTGAGCATGCGCTCAAAGCCCAGTGGCAGGCGTATGTTACTGTGGTGAAACATCGTCGCTGCAAGAAATACCCCTTCGTAGGCTATAAGTATCGGAATGGTTATACCCAGCAGCCAGACCTGTACCGTGCGAAAGCCTACTGAGAGAAGGATCTCTCCCGCGTGAAATCGAAATGAAGTCGTCACGTCGAGGTCCGGGTCGAAGTGATGAACGTTGTGCAACCTCCATAAGAGGCCGATTTCATGGTTTGCGCGGTGCCACAGGTAAAAGGTAAAATCCATAAGCAGAAAGCCCGCGCCAAACTGCATCCACCGTGGTATCCCGGCCACGCCGAGCACACCCGTGCGCACCTCTCCGGCTCGCACTGCAAGGCTCACCACCACCGGACGCACGACCAGTGCAGCCACAGCAAGGGTGAGCACTGTCAATGCAGCATTCGCTTTCAGCCGCTGCAGGAGCCTGCGCTTTGATCGCCTCAATGGCCGATGTCTCTCAGCGACAAATAGCGCCAGAAAGACCGATATCATGACTACCGGAAATGCCAGCGACAACTGTGAATGAAGCTCATCCATAATGACTCACGATAGGTGCTGTTCATTTGCCGATCACGGCACACATCCACCATGCCCGCGAACCAACCTTTACTCTCAATCCTGACCAATGTAAACAAGACCATTTATCAAGCCTTATCGCTCGATCCCGCAGAAACAGCCGCCCGCTCGCTACGAGATCACAAACAACACACATCGTAATAGACACGAAAAAGCACTCGCTTGATTCCACTTTTGATTATACTTAGGCCAATGTTAGCTGCATGCGAGGAACAATGGCGGCTCTCGTGGTGACTTCAAAGGGTGGAGAGAAGAGATGCCAGACGACTTCCCGCTTGACCGCGGCCTGCTCGGACGGGTACTGGATCAGCTTAATATTGGCGCCTACATCACAGACCGGCAACGGCGCATAATGGTCTGGAACCGCAAGGCTGCTGAGATAACAGGCCACCCTGCCGAGAAGGTCGTTGGCACGGCCTGCTGGGACAACATCCTCCAGCATATTGACAAAGACGGTCGGCAGCTCTGTACGACCAGCCTGTGTCCGCTCCTGAGAAGCATGAACCTCGGCAAGGCAAGCGCCGATCCGATACTGGTCTATGCCAGGAAGGCCGACGGCGCACGCATTGCCGTTTCGGTCAGCGCAGCCCCTCTTACCGATGACTCCGGCAATATCGTCGGCGCCATAGAGACCTTTAGAGATGAGAGCGCTTACGTGGCCGATATGGAATTCGCCGCGAAGATTCAGCGCCATCTCTTTCCGCGCCGCCTGCCTTCGAACGAAAGCATCATATTTGATGTCAGGTATTGGCCTCATGACGTGATAGGGGGAGATTTCTATGATGTTTTTGAAATCGAACCGAATCTCTACGGCATCATGGTTGCGGACGTCAGGGGTCACGGAGTATCGGCAGCGCTCTACACGATGTGGCTTAAGAGTCTCGAATCCGCCAACGCCGGTCGTGCCGGCGACCCACCGGCCATGATCGGGGCGCTAAACCGGGCATTTGTGAGAATGACGGTGCCCGACAGCTTCGTAACGGGTCTCTACGGGGTCTTTGAGGCGCCAACGGGCATTTTCACTTATTGCAATGCAGGGCATGTGCCTCCATTGATTTACAGGGCGGGCTCACATGAAGTCAGCGAGCTCGAAAGCCACGGTCTGCCTCTGGGCATCAGCAGCGAAGAAGCCTATGAGTCGTCCAGTGTTGAGGTCGCGGCCGGTGACATGGTGTTTCTCTATACGGACGGCCTTGCGGACGTAGCAGGAAAGAACGGCCGCATGCTCACTGCCAGGGACCTCTCGGAAATACTGGCTGCCCAGATCGCAGATGGACAAGAAGACCTGCTCGACAGGATCTACCAGGCTGTGCTCGATCGGTCAAGCCAGGTGGCTCTGGATGACGACTGCATGATGATAAGCGCGCGACGACCCGGCTGAGATGGAGAGCGCCAGTCCTGAGCGGACCAGCCATGTGACTGACTGGCCGTGGACATCAGGCGCCACCTTTTCCCTCGAGCCATGCCGCCTGATCCTTTTCGACAAGCAGACTCGGCTTACCAGCGAAGTCGACACGCAGCACATTCACGTGAGGATGAGGCGGCCTCTTCGGCAGGTCGGAAAAAACAAGCCGCCCATTGCTCTCGGTGCGCAGGGCGACCTTCTGCCCTGTTTCCAAAAGCACCGCCGAGCGCGCCTCAGTGGCAACCAGGGGCACGGCAACCTCCTGACCCGGCCAGCGGAAGATGTGCAAGTAGCCGGTCCAGCCGCGCTGGGTCCACAGCCCCACCATGCCCGCTGAGAGCTCTGATCGCTCGCTGCCATAGATGCTCTCGCCGTTCGTACGAAGCCAATCCCCGATAGAAGCAAGGCGGCTGGTCTCCTCGCGACGGATGCTGCCGTCGCCACGCGGACCGATGTTCAACAGATAGTTGCCCTCTCCCGCCGCTGCGGTAATAAGGGCCTGCAGCAAGGACGGCATGCTCTTGAAGTTCGGATTGTGGCGGATATACCCCCATCCGCATGAGTCTCCCATTGTCATGCAGGACTCCCAGCCTCTGCCGGGCCCGCTGGCATCCACACGCTGCTCGGAAATGTCGAAATCCTCGGGGATCCCGGAGCGGTGGTTTATGATAATGCGGGGGTTTATCCGGCGCGCCATGCGGTTAAGCTCCACCGAGCGCCAGAAGCGTGCCCGCTCTTCGCGCGAAACCTTCCCATAAAAATCCGTACCCCAGCACCCATCGTACCAGAGCAGATCGATCCTGCCGTAGTCAGACAGGATTTCACGGACCTGGCCATGCGCCTGCTCGACCATCTCTGCTGCCGAGTCGGCGTATTTATCCGGTTCGAAATACCCCGGAAAGCGCCAGTCCAGTAGAGAGTAGTACAGGCCCACTTTGAGGCCGGCCCTTCGCGCTGCTGTGACATACTCGCCGATAAAGTCGCGCCCGGCAGCGGTCTTTGTTGATGTGAAGTCGCTGACCTTGCTGTCATAAAGGCAGAAGCCGTCATGGTGGCGCGCCGTCATAACCATGTACTTGGCCCCCGAGTCCACGGCAAGAGCAACCATCTTTGCAGCGTCAAATCGCCTTCCCCTGAAGCGCTTGGCAAGGTCGGCGTACTCCGCAGCCGGGATCCTCTCGTTGAGCATCACCCATTCGCCGCGCTCGAGGAGACTGTAGAGCCCCCAGTGCACAAAAACGCCGAAACGCGCCCTGTGAAACCACCTCATGCGCTCCTGGTAGGTCAGTACTTTGGCTGCCATGGTAAACCCTGCCTTTACTGAATATTAAGCCGACTTAAACCGCTACACAGGGCAGGATTGCTATAGCCTTTGCCCGGACGACTCGCCGGAGGCACCTTCAATGCCGAGTGGAGCGGCGATGGAGTCGGCCCATGTGCGGATCTTGTCCCAGTCTCGATAATCGCCGCGGGGAGCGCGGATAACGGCCAGGAGTATCTTCCATACGACCGACAGCTTCGAGGTATCAAGCTCACCGGCAAAGGCAGCGGCGGCCACAGGCTGGAGCAGGTTTCGAACGCCCTTCATCCACGCTGTGGCGAGTTCGTCGCTCTTGTCCGGATCCCGCGCAAGGGCAATCCCCGCAGCAAAGACGGCCACAGGCATCGCTCGCAGCTCACCTGCAAAGCCTGCCGCAAAGTCACGCGCCTCCCGCACCCACCGCCCTACATGTACGGGCGCACCTATGACGGCCGCATCATAGCCGGCAAGAGACTCCACCTCCTCCACGCTGAGCACATCGACCTGCGCACCCTTTTGCTCGAGTACGGACGCCACGGCCTCTGCTATAACGCGTGTCGATCCATACCGCGTTGAATAGGCAACCAGCAATTTGCTCACAGCCGCCTCCGGCAAATGAAGCCTCCGGCACCTCAGGTGCGCGTCTCTCGCGTGGCCCTTTTTCAGCCCTCGTAGGCCGTAAAGTTAGCCCTGAAATCCTCCAGCGACTCGCGAATAGTGTCCCGGTCGCCAGGCATTTTGCGCTTCTGCACCACCGCAAGTGGCGCCGACATCCCAAGCACGGGGAAATAGCCGCGTTTGCTTATGACTTCCTGGTACTTCGGGCCTGTTTCGAAGTTTACCGCCCCGGTCGGCATGATGATGCGCCCGTTGTGACGCTCCCTGACATATGGAGCCAGCAGGTCGCTCAAGCCTTGAGGGCCGCAGACGCGCGCCGGAAAGATCTTTATTGCATCTGGCTCCAGGCCGTCCTCTCGCTCGATGAAGTACTGCAGCTCGCTTGGTGTGAAAACGGCGGGCGCGGCGAAGACGCCGCTCTCGTGGGCAATACGGACAAATTCTTTGCCCTCGCCGTAGCCGCCCATGACATTGGCGGGCGCAACAACCATGTCAAAACCCATGTCAATGGCTGACTCAAGCTCCTTCGGGTTTATGACGCTGCCGACGCCGAGCACGAATGGCTCATCTGCAGGGCTATCAGCTCGCATCCTGACAAGCTCCTGCATGGCCTCCCTGAGTATGCCCTCGTCTATGCGAAATGTGCACTCAGCGACAAAGCCGGCCTTGTACACCTCCTCCATTGTAACTATCAGGTCGGCGGGCTTCTTGACGTGGTCCTTGTTCATCACGACGACAACGCCGGACTTTCGCATGACCTTGTCGACGCGCGCCCTGTCCCTCCGGTAGTCAGCCACCTTTACTCCTCCTTTCAGGTCAGTGCAGATACCGATCCTAAAACAGTCTACTTGTAGGACTCAAAAATGATACCGTCCCCCCTGTCTCGCGTCAACATGGCCGCTCCGAAGGCTGAGGCGCACACATATATCGGATAGAGGGGTGATTTTGCTTGCAGTGGTGGCATGTACTGGCCTAATATACTGACAGCTTGATAATATGACGGGTGTGGTCGGCGTGGGTTCCTGTGGAGGCAGCGATATGGCCAAAGATACATTCGCCTTCAAGTGCACATCGTGTGGAGCGGTGCTTGCGGCAAAGCGATCATGGGTCGGCAGGCGTGTCAGGTGCAACAAATGCAACACAGTCATTACCGTCGGCGAGCCTGGTGAAAAGCCCCCCGCGACGGCGCAAGAGAGCCCGGAGAGACCAGGGCGGGCCGAAGCCGACCTCATCGAAAAGGAGCAGCCATATCCCGCTGTGGGGGTAGCTGCTGGAGGTGGCGCGGTCTTCAGAACGCTTCTGCGCTGGCTTGTAGAGGGGATCGGACTGAGCCTGAGGCATTTTGTACCGCTGCTTCTGGCATCGATCATTTTCGCGCTGCTGAACCTCCAGACGCTGATATTCCGCGGAGTGCCGATCATCTTTCTCACACCAGCCATCACTGCAGGCATGTTGCTGCTTCTTATCAAGTTTGCAAGGGGCAGGCGCGCATCTGTATGGACGATATTTGAACCCTTTGTAAATGGCACTTACTGGCGCAGCGTGGGGGTATTCTGGCTTTTCGCAGGTGTCATGGCATCGGCCGTAATACCGGCTGCGACGATATCTATGCTTATTCACGCGGTAACCCTCGGCATGGGCACTGCGGCCCGTACAGCTGCATGGATCGTCACGGTGTTGGCCGTTTTGGCCGTCATCTACCTCTTCAGTCGCGTGATCTGGGCAATGCCACTTGTCCTGGACCGCGGAGTAAGGGTCACTGAGTCCTTCCGCCAGAGCTGGATAATGACTGGACGCATCGGGCGGAGTCTGGGGGTCTTCCTGCTCGTCCTTACCACACGGATCATCTGCTGGGTTTTTGCAGTGGCGTTTTTGTGGTCCGGCCATATGACCCGAATACTCATCAGTGACCACATGGCGGGAATGCCTGGCGTCAGGCCGGATCCTGACCAGGTCATTTCGCTGATTCCCCTGGTCAGCCGCCTTACCCCGATGTGGACCGGAGGGATGATCGCCATACTTGTATTTGTGCCCCTGACAGTAACCGTGGCGGTC
>SLPQ01000015.1 GCA_007131925.1 Candidatus Brocadiia bacterium
TATACGCGTGTCTCGCCGTCAGCCATGCTGAAGTCGTGCGGGAATGAGCGGATTTCCACACCCTGAGAATTTTATTTCCACCTTCATAATCCGCTGAAGTCGTGCGGGAATGAGCGGATTTCCACACCCTCAGTTGCGAACTCCAGCGCTGCGGGGCAGCTGAAGTCGTGCGGGAATGAGCGGATTTCCACACCCGCAAAGCGCATGTCCACCGCGACGCCGACGCTGAAGTCGTGCGGGAATGAGCGGATTTCCACACCGTCATCCTCTGCCGGCAGTATCGCCCGAGTGCTGAAGTCGTGCGGGAATGAGCGGATTTCCACACCCCGTTACGTGCAGGCCCACCGCCTTGAGAAGCTGAAGTCGTACGGGAAAGAGCGGATCCCGACACCGATCGTGCAGTTCCAACCGGTTGTGAACGGCTGAAGTCATGAGGGCATCAGCGGATTGTAGTACGTCAGGAGGGTGGATTGCGCCGGAAGGAGGGCCGGGCGCGCTCGGTGCTGTCGCCGCGCGCCTTCAGCGGTGAGTGAGATTCACCCAGAGGTCTACCTGGTTGCCCGGCTCGTAGGGCTTGCCCACTATCGACGGCAGTGGCGAGCCTTTCACACGTATGACGCGGGCGTGATGAGTGGGATGCCTGTCGTCGATTATTACAGGCTCAAAGCCCCTGGGCCTGTTTCGACAGATCATCAGGCGAAAGTTATCAGGCTTTGAGAGCTGCATCTCTCCGACGTAGATGTCAGGGCGGCCGTCACCGGTGAAGTCGGCTACGCCCAGCGAATGAGGATGCCAGAGGTCATCGATCAGGCGGTGCTCTCTCCAGTCAGGCGCCTCAAACCAACCGAGCCGCCCGTCGTCGCTCTCCCCCTCGGTGAGGATGATGTCGCAAAGACCGTTGCCTGTCAGGTCGGCTGTTGCCACGACGGGCAGGCGGTAGTCAGAAAAACGCGTGCGTCTCCATGAGCCGCCGGAGCGCTTGAAGATGCTGCCGCCTGCGACTATCTCGAGTGCGCCGTCACCGTCAACGTCGGCTGTGGCCAGCCCCTCGATATTTTCTCCCTCGTGGATGATGTGAAGGTGCGAGTCGGGCCATGGCTCAACGCGGGGATCCTCCGGCACATCATAGTAACCCAGTACACCCGCCTCCTGCGAGAGAAAGACGACCTCCTCTTTGCCGTCCCCGTTGACATCTCCAAATGCCTGGTCATGGTACTTTTCGAAGCGGTCCGTTATGAGCCGGCGCGTCCAGCGGCCGGTGGGGTCGCCCTCGCGCTCGAACCAGTAGAGCCGCCTGCCGTTTCCATGTTCACCGGCCACCAGATCGAGCGAGCCGTCGCCGGTCAGGTCGATCAGTATTCCGCCGGCCTCGAGAGGAGCCTCTCCGATGATAAAGCGGCGCCAGTCCGGCGCGCGGTACCAGACGATGTTGTCGGTGCCTTTCTTGCCGCCGATTACAAAGTCCTCAAGTCCGTCACCGTCGATATCACCGACGACACAGACGTCATTCAATGTGCCGGCAGGCGCGTTGTCAATAACACGGTGTTCAAAGCGAATCTCGTTCATCGCGGCCTTCTCTTGTGGACAGGGCTGTCATCTAATGAGCAGCGCGCGTGCGGCGGGGCGCCAGGAGCCGGTACAGAAAGAGCGCGGCCAGGGCAAAAATGAGCACCAGCATGATCGCCGCGGCGACTGGAAGGAGAACGGTCATGACCGACAGGCCCAACGAAAAGCCCGCCTCGGCCGTCGACACGGCAGGGTTTGCAGCGCCCGCTGTCGTAGCAGTGGAGGCTGCCCTGAGTGCCGCTGTCGAGACCTGGACAAAGCCTGCCGCACCGCCGCCGGCTATTACCGCAAGCGACCAGCGAAAGAACGGGCTCATCTCGCCGGTCAAGCTGGCCGTGATGAGGATCCCCGCGACGACAGCAGCGGGCGTGGCGATGGAGTCGAGCAGGTTGTCGAGCCAGGGGATGTAGTAGGTGCCGATCTCGAGGGCGGTGGCGATTGACAATGCAGCAATCACGCCCGTGCTGCCTATCCATTCCCAGCCGGCGGCAAGCTCGACATGCCCGGCCCTGGCTGCGATCGATGCTACCAGAAGCGGCACAAAGACTCGAAACCCACATGCGGCCGCAAGACCTATGCCTATTATTGCGGCCGTCAGCGCGCCGGCAAACTCGGCATTCATTGCAATCTCCCCGGCCCCGTCATCCAGAGAAGCGCCGGTGAGGCGCCAGCCTCAGACCGTCATGATCTCCTGGATCTTCCTGGTGACGTGTTCGTCAGCCTGCTTTTCGAATTTGTGCGTGAGCTCAAGGATGTCGTCCTTGGCCTTATACGCCTCATCCTCGGTGATCCTGCTGGCCTTTTCTTCACTGTCGATGGTCTTGTTTGCGTCGCGGCGTATGTTGCGGATTGCGATCTTGGCCTCCTCGGCCAGGTGTTTTACGTGGGTGGAGAGCTGCTCGCGCCTCTCGGTCGAAAGTGGCGGCACCGACAGCCTGACAAGGCCTCCGTCGGCCGAAGGGGCCAGGCCGATGTCACTGGCCTGTATGGCCTTTACGATATTGCCTACCGAGGAGGGATCGTAGGGCTTTATAGCGATAAGACGCGGATCAGGTGTGGCAATCTGGGCTATGTCGCGAAGGGGCGTCTGAGAGCCGTAATAGTCGACTCTGATATGCTCCACGAGTCCGGCCGATGCGCGCCCCGTGCGTATGGAAGTGAGCTCTCTGTCGAGCGCTTCAACGGCTTTCTTCATCCTGTTTTCGGTATCCTGCATGATATCATTGACCGGCATCTCTCGGCTCCTCTACAAGCGTTCCGATTTTTTCGCCCCTGATGACTTTGGCAATATTACCCTCTTTCTTGAGGTTAAAGACTATAATGCGCATGTGGTTGTCCATGCAAAGGGAAATCGCTGTCGAATCCATCACTTTGAGGCGGTGATTGAGGACATCGAGATAGGTGAGCCGGTCAAACTTCTTCGCCGACTTGTCCTTGACCGGGTCGCGGTCGTAGATGCCGTCAACCTTGGTGGCCTTCAGGATGACATCGACCTCCATCTCCATGGCCCTGAGAGCAGCGGCCGTGTCGGTGGTGAAGAAGGGGTTTCCCGTGCCGCCGGCGAATATAACAATGCGCTTTTTCTCAAGGTGGCGGATGGCGCGCCGACGGATGAAGGGCTCGGCGACCTCCTGCATGTTTATGGCGGTCAAGAGCCGTGTCTCGATGCCGCGGTGCTCTATGGCATCCTGCAGGGCGAGGGCGTTTATGATTGTGCCGAGCATGCCCATGTTGTCGGCGGTGGTGCGTGATATGCCGTGCTCGGAAAACTGCGCGCCGCGGACTATGTTGCCGCCTCCGACGACCATGGCCAGCTCGATGCCGAGATTCGAAACTTCGACGGCCTCTTCGGCCAGGTAGGAGACCTGGTCCGGATCGATGCTGAAATTACCGGTGCCGGCGAAGGCTTCGCCGCTTAGCTTCAGGAGGACTCTGTTGTAAACGGCTCCTGCTTTTTCCACCGACCCTCCCCGCAAAGTCAGCTCTTTTCGCCGACTGCAAAGCGCGCAAAGCGCCCCACGGTGATCTTTTCTCCGATCTTGCCGGCAAGCTCCTTTACAAGGGTGCCGACTTTCACGTCAGGGTCCTTGACGAAATCCTGCTCGAGCAGGCAGCTCTCCTCATAGTACTTCTGAATCTTGCCGTCGACGATGCGCTGGACTATGTTTTCGGGCTTGTCCTTTACCTGGTCGGCGTAGATGGCGCGCTCCTTTTCCACCAGCTCGGCGGGCAGGTCCTCCGGGCTGACGGCGAGTGGGTTGGTAGCGGCGATCTGCATGGCGAGGTCTCTGGCGAGCGTACGAAACTCCTCGTTTCTTGCCACGAAGTCCGTCTCGCAGTTGAGCTCGACGATCACGCCTATCTTGCCGTTGCTGTGGATATAGCTGCCGACAAAGCCCTCCCCAGCGGCGCGACCGGCACGCTTGTCGGCGGCGGCCATGCCCTTCTTGCGAAGTATCTCGACGGCCTTGTCCATGTCGCCGTCGGATGCGATCAGCGCCTTTTTGCAGTCCATCATCCCGATGCCGGTCTTATCACGCAGTTCCTTGACGGCGGCGGCACTGACAGCCATTAGACTACCTCCCTCGAAATCCCGCTGATAAAGGCTACTTGTCGGTTTCGGCCTGTGCCGGTGTCTCGACACCGGCGCTTTCGTCGGGCGCGGCCTGATCTGCGCCGGCGGGGTTTTCCTGTGAACCACCCGCCTCGCTGTCGGCCGCAGGCTCTTCGGGCTGGTCCGCCTTGCCGGACTGGGCGGCCTTATCCTTCTCCACGCTGCCGACTTTGCTTCTGATTATCGCATTGGCAAGGGTCTGCAGCACGAGCTGAATGGAGCGGATCGCGTCATCATTACCCGGTATGGGGATATCCACAAGGTCCGGGTCGCTGTCGGTATCCAGAAGTGCTATGACCGGAATGCCGAGCTTCTGTGCCTCTCTGACCGCGATTATCTCCCGTCGCGGGTCGACCACGACGAGCGCTCCGGGCAGCTTGCTCATGGTTCTGACGCCTTCGAGGTTTCTGAGGATGCGCCTCTTCTCGCGGGTCAGAGCGGAGATCATCTTCTTGGAATAATGGTGGATATCACCGGTTTCCTCGAGCCTTTCGAGCTCTTCGAGACGCTCCAGGCGCGAATGAATCGTGCGATAGTTTGTAAGTGTTCCGCCAAGCCAGCGTTCGTTGCAGTAGGGCATACCGCACCTGGTCGCCTCTTCCTTCACCACGCGCCTGGCCTGTCTCTTGGTCCCCACAAAGAGGACCTGCTCCTGCCGGCCTACCTTCGAGAGAAACGCATAGGCTCTGATGAGGCCTTTTACGGTTTCCCTGAGGTTGATAATGTGGATTGTGTTGCGCTTCCCGAAGATGTATGGCTTCATCTTCGGGTTCCACCGGCTCACCCTGTGGCCGAAGTGTACACCGGACTCAATCAAGTCGTCCAATTTGACTAAGGGCAAAAGTTTCCTCCTAAAAGCCTGCCTACACACGCTAAGCCCAAGTCGGCGCAAGACCAGATATCATAAACCGCATCCCGGCCTTGTCAACTCTTAATCCCGAAAGATTGACCCCCTCTTGCGCCACCATGACGTGTGCGGCCCACGTACCGGCTCTGACACGCCGGATGTGCGAAGGGCCCGCTTAATAGCCCCCCGGCGGGGCAATCCGGTCAGCCTGCGGCCTTTTTGCATCTGCGAGCCGGGTGAGCTAAGTTGTCGCTTTTGGCTCGAGTATATCCTCCAGAACGCGCCCCTCGCTCTGCCTGAGCGACCGCTTGCCGAGGAGCCTGGTAAGCGTGGCGGCCGCATCCGGCGTCCACACGTTTCCGGCGGCGCTTGCGCCGGCCTTCACGCCCGGCCCGGCCATAATGAGTATCCCGCTGTTGCGAGCGGGGCCGAGCCTGTCGGTCGGCAGGTGCGCGTGATGAAGTCCATCGATCGCGTAATCACGCCGCGTGCTTATATCGCCGCCGGCCAAGAGCGCCGCCA
>SLPQ01000168.1 GCA_007131925.1 Candidatus Brocadiia bacterium
AGCCAGCGCCACCGCCAGAAGCGCAAGCAGCGCCACAATGTCGTAGCGCCAGCGGTTCCACACAAACAAGACAAGCGCTGCGGCGATAACGGCGAACACAAACCACTGATCCATGCACATTCCCACCACTCTAAGTCCGGCCGGCGATGATTCGCAGCACCCGTCACATCTCACCCGGTCTTACCGCATGGCGGTAAGCGGGAGTCTGCGCCTGCAGTCCGCGTTTACTTAGATCGCGCACGCTCCCCGGCGTCCAGAAACATGATACTATCTGCCCCGCAGAGGCCCACGACGAGCACCGGCCGCCATGCAGCTGGCGCGTCTGCTATTGTTGGAGCCCTGCCGGTGAAGGCTCGGGGTTAGTGATTCGAGCCTTTAAAGCCCTCACCAATGACCTCAAAAATCATCTGCGCCATAAGCTCGTGCCCTTCTTGAGACAGGTGAAGGCCGTCTATAGTCGCACGCGGAGTGCGAAATATTTTCGCCGGACGCCGCTTCGGTATCAAGAGGGCATCGTACTTGCCGGCAAGGTGCCGCTGTATGCGCCCGTAGGCATTAAAAAAGGGGGCAAGCGGCAGTTCCAGCATCACAATGCGAGTCTCGACGTCTTGCGAGGCGCCGGCCGCTGCGCGCGCGCTGACAAGCTCAAGCAATCGATCCAGGCTCTCCTCGAAGTCGGCTGCCGGCGCGCGATCTGTGAGCATGTCGTTGCCGCCTATTGCGATGACCACCACTGCGCCGGCGAAGGCCCGCTCCGGCACACCCTGCACTACAGTGTGCGCATCGGCGGCTGAAAGCCCCGGCACGGACGTGTCCCACACGTCCAGGCCCTCCTCTCGCATCAGAAGTCGCGGCCATGTCACAGCGCCGTCACCGATACCGGCTGTTATCGAATCGCCTATGACGATAAGCCTCTCTCTCTCGCCGGGTCCGAGGCGCGGGGTAACGTGCCATGGGATCTCAACAGCCGCTGATGCGACGCTCGCCAGGATCAGCGGTGCTGCAGCCAGCCATGCCCACCTGCGCTCATCCGGTGAGGTTGGCTGGCGGGCGAAAAAGAGCCGTGCTGCGGCCAGCGCCCACACAACCCAGAGCCACAGAGAAAGCGGCGCAGCCGACGGGATGATCAGAGCCACGCCCAGCAGGATGGCTGCACGCTTTAATATCCCCGCCGCCGGCAGGCTTGCCAGGTGAATAAACCCAGCGGATGCCAGAAGCGCCGCTGCGAGAAAGAATGCATCGCCACTTGCGAAAAACCACGCCGCGCGACTTATACCGATCATCTCCTGCCTCCTGCCGGCTCGGGCTTCACTCGAGAGTGAATCCTATCTCGTTTGAAGCTGCCGTGCAACGGGAAATCCCCACTTCCCCTCCCTCTACACGATGAGCAGGACCAGGGGGCGGCGGATAAATGGAAGTAACGGTGACACTGCGTGCGGTCTGCGGCGCTAAGTTTTCAAAGGAGACACTTGTCGGTCGGGCTCATGGTCTTTAGTATATTGGTAAGCCTCAACGCAGCTCTGAGCAGGCTTGCGCACGTCGCACAGGACCGGGACGACTTTTGTTCACGGCTTGAGAGGGCGGGTGAGGCAGGATTTGGCCAGCAGGGTATTTTCGGGGTCTTTACTGGAGGCTGAGAGGCCATGAGCACAAGAAGATCCGACCGGGCGCTCTTCGGGCTTGCCGGGAGCGCGGCGCGTGTTATTGCAATCGTGGCGGTTGTTATCGCCGGAGTCACTCTGATGGCGGGGTGTGGGCATGACGCGCCGCAGGCAGCTCTCGATGCAGAGAGGGACGATGCTGCCGGGGAGGTTGAGACTACATATGCCACGCCGGTCGCCCACGATGCGCCCAGGGAGGCGGTCGTCTTCGGCGAGGAGTCTCTTATTGCCGAGGACGAGCGCATCTATTTCAGCCGATCGGTCAATTTCGCGCCTGCAGACGGCCAGGTCGTCACGCTCAATCCACCGCGCTTTCGCTGGCGGTATCATCCTACGCGGCCTGGAGGGGGCGGCTCATACCAGTTCACCTTCCAGGTGGCCTCTGACAGATTGTTTCAGAACCGCATAGTGGACCTCGAGACCGAGTTCAACTTTTACAATACGATAGCTCCCTTTCCGGGCAGCGGCCCTTACTACTGGCGCATCGGATACAGCGACAATCTCGATCCTGACAGCCCAGTTCAGTGGAGCGATGTGCGCACTTTCACTGTCGCGCCGGATGCACAGGTCTGGGACCGGTCCATGCTCGCCGAGCCGGATTTTGCCTCAAAGGGACATCCGAGAATACTTTTCAACGATGAAACCCTGCCCCGGCTGCAGGAGATGGTCAGGACCCATCCCGAGTCAAGGATCATCTTCGATGGCATAAGAGCGCGCGCGGACCGTGTGCTTGAGACCGACTGGTATCAGAACATGCCCACTACCGACACCGAGCCGCTGGACTATGGCTGGGTCGAGGCATCGGCGGCGCTTGCACGCGTTGCCTTTGTGTGGAGAGTGACCGGAGATGACAAGTACGCGGGCGTAAAGGACCGCGCCGTGACGATGGCGCGCTATCCCAAGGGCGGCAGGTCATCCCCGCAGCCGATCGGTGACCAGGACAAGCGCAGCACGCAGGTTACCGAAAACCTCGGCCTCGTCTATGACTGGGTATACAATGACCTGACCGAAGCCGAGCGGCGCGACTTCGCCGCCAGTCTTGACTGGCGCATCGACGCATTCATAAACGGCTTCGGCTGGCGGGTGATCCGCGACGGCGTGCCGGTAACCGTGGGAGGATCGATCTCGGTCACCGGCGGAAGCCATCCCTACGAGGGTACATTTGTCACCTTCCCGGCCACCCTGGCCGTCTATGAAGACTCTCCAGCCGCCAGGGAAGCCTTTCACCTGGGGCTGAACTACATGATAGGCGTCTCCTCGGCGCACGGATATGACGAGGGCTGGAACGAAGGCCCCGGCTACGGCAACAGCAAGTGGTCATGGCTTGTAAACTCGATGAGCTACCTCGACAGCATATTTCCAGAGTTTGAGATCGGCGCCAATCCCTGGCTCATTCGAATGGGCGAGTTTATGAGGACGATTACCCCGGTAGGACACAAGTACGCCCCCTGGGGGCACCATGGAAACCGCACCCATTACATTGAAAGCGGGCATCGGCGCAACTACCGCAAGCTCGCCTATCTTACCGGCGACGGCAGGTTTCTGGCCAACTGGTTTCATTACGGCAGCGTGGACGGCCCGCTGGAGCGCCCATGGATAGAGTGCGCCATCCCACTGTGGCGGGAGCGACCGGAGCCGGTCATCGAGGAAGACACGATCAATGCCTTTCCGCTTGGAGGCTGGGTGACGGCGCTGTCAGGTCCGCCGAACGATCCTGACACCTACCGCGAAGGTGTGAGCATTGTCTTTGCCTCGCGACCGGATGGCGCCTGGAGCCATGCCTTTGCATGTGACAACTCCTTTCACATCTACGCCTACGGCCAGGACATCACCCACGCGGCAGGCTCAAGCGGCACCACCCCCTATGCCTACAGCACGATGAGCCACAACAGCATACTTGTGGACGGCCTCGGCCAGGCGCAGCTGCGAAGCGGGCAGAACATCCCTTACCACGGGAGGATCATGGCCTTCAGAAAGGCCGATGATGTTGCGTACTGGTGCGGCGACGCCACGATGTCGTATCCGCGTGAGGCCCAGGCGAGAGTGCACTGGTGGGGCAGGCTTGACGACGTCTATGAGAGGATGTCGCTGGAGCACGTCACGCGTGTTAACCGGCATGTCCTTTTTGTCAGGGACCGGTACTTTGTGATACTTGACGATTTGGAGGCACGGCAGCCGTCGCTTTGGACGTGGCTCTATCATGTGCTTGAGAGCGATCGATTCGACCTTGACGAACATAGCGGCTCTTTCAGCTATACCATCGGCGGTGTCGATGTCAAGGTGACTCATCTCGTGGGCGCCGGAGAGGTCGATGCCTCCGACAGGCGCGGCGAACTGGGCTATATAAACCCGATAACCGGCGAAGACTACAGTGACAACGAGGGCTCCGGCGGCGGCAGGACCCCCGAACTCAAAGCCGAGCACAATGTCTGGGTCACCACGCGGGAGCCTCATGAGAGATGGCGGTTTCTCTCAGTCGTATATCCGGTCCCGCCGGGCGGTCAGGCCCCCGTCATCGAGAGACTCGACGACCTTACTCTCAAGGTCACATGGGGTGATGACGTTGACCGTATAAGCTTCGATGCTGGCACTCAGCACGATGCGAACATCATAGTCGATCTGGACGCTATATCGAAAGTCGGCTCACACTGAGGCGTGCTCCCGGGTGAGTGGGGCGCATGCAGCCGGGCCCGGCGCGTGACAGTACAAAGCGCGCCCAGCGCGCCCAAGCGGCATGGTCTTGTGTGGCTGTGAGTTCTGGCAAGCTGTCGGATGGGTGTCAGGGGCGGATAAGAGGTGGCAGCGGGCAGGTCTGCACGTGTGAGCGCAGCGGCTTCTTGCGCGCCGGCAAAATGTAAGGCCCCGCTTGAGAGCGGGGCCCGTGGTTTTCTTAAGGATGTCTGGCGCTCAGGCTGGGCGAACCATTGTCGCCTCGGGGCCTTTCTTGCCCTGGGCGGGCTCAAATTCGACCTTCTGGCCCTCCTGCAGGCTCTTGAATCCCTCGCCTTCGATGTTCGTGTGGTGCACAAACAGATCCTTGCCGCCATCATCAGGGACGATGAAGCCATATCCCTTCTGATCGCTGAACCACTTAACCGTACCAGTAGCCAAAACTAACCTCCTGCTGCCCCAAAGGGCACTTGCAAAATCCCTCACTCATGTCTGGGGATCGGGCGCTCGAGGGATAAGAGCCCATCCTTTACACGGTAATATTAGACCAAGCCGCCCGATCGTAGTCAACACAATAACGCCCTCAAGCAAAAAAAAATCCCACCCCATCGCCGCCGCAAGCCGGCGTACCGACACGTCTTCCGACACTTTAACCCATACTTCCGTGAGGCGCAGACTCTCGCCGCTTAGAGTCTCAGATGGCCATGACCTCTGCGCTCGGGGCTCTTATGGGGCGTTACAGCGCGTTTGTCGAGGCGAGCTCCTCATCGTAAAGGCCGGGGTAAACCGGAAACGCCGCCGCCATCTCCGCCACCTCGCCTGCAAGACGCTCAGCCAGCGCGGCGTCATCAGGAGCGCGCAGACGCCGGTCTATGATGTCTGCAAGGGCCTTCATCTGGTCATCCTTCATGCCGCGGGTGGTGACGCAAGGGGTGCCGATGCGCAGGCCGGAGGTCTGGTTGACCTTACGGCGGTCAAAGGGGATGAGGTTCATGTTGAGCGTGAGATTTATCTGGTGAAGCAACTCTGCGGCCTTCTTGCCGGTCATATCGATGCAGGCAAGATCTACAAGAAAGAGGTGGTTGTCGGTGCCTCCCGAGACGATCCGGTATCCGCGAGATGCCATCTGGTCGCAGAGTGTTTTGCAGTTGGAGATGATTTGGCGGGCGTACTCGCCGAATGACGGCGCCATGGCCTCTTTGAAGCATACCGCCTTGCCTGCGACCACGTGCTCGAGCGGGCCGCCCTGCATGCCGGGAAAGACCGCGCGGTCTATGGCCTCGCCGTACTCTTCGCGTGCAACGATAAAGCCACCCCGCGGACCACGAAGTGTCTTGTGAGTGGTGCCCGTGACAAAGTCCGCCACCGGTACCGGGTCAGGATGAAGCCCGGCGACTACCAGCCCTGCGATGTGGGCTATGTCGGCCATGAAGAGCGCGCCGACCGAGCTTGCTATCTCTGCAAGCTTCGGGAAGTCGATGGAGCGCGAATAGGAAGATGCGCCCGAAAGCAAGAGCGCAGGTCTGTGCTCGCGTGCCAGCCGGGCTATGGTGTCGTAGTCCAGCTGCTCGGTATCCGGATCGACCCCATAAGGGACGATATTGTATATCCTGCCGGAGATATTGGCCTTTGCACCATGCGTCAGGTGGCCGCCGTGGGCGAGGTCCATGGCAAGTATGGTGTCGCCAGGATCGATGGCCGCCAGGTATACTTCAAGGTTAGCCTGGCTGCCGGCGTGGGGCTGGACATTTGCATACTCTGCGCCAAAGAGCTTTCTTGCTCGCTCTACGGCGAGCAGCTCGGCGGTGTCCACCTCCTGGCAGCCTCGGTAATATCGCCTTCCGGGGTAGCCCTCCGCGTACTTGTTGGTCAGGACCGACCCGGTAGCCTCGAGGACCGACTCGCTTACGTAATTTTCACTGGCGATGAGGACTATCTCGTCCTCCTGCCGGCGGATCTCCCGCATGAGGATGCGGTACATCGCCGAGTCGCTCTTCTTGAGATTAACGAAGTTTATGGCGCACCTCCACCTCTTTCGAACCTCTCAAAACCTGCCTCAATAGCCACGTCCGAGCACGTGCACGTTGCCGGTGCACCGCGCACAGGCAGCTTATCCGTCACTGTTATCTTCGCTTGGCGATGCCGACTCGACGGCCGCCGCTATCTGCCCTTTGCCACTCTTGACCTGAGGTACGCTGCGATGAAGCCATCCAGGTCTCCGTCCAGCACTCCCTGGGCATTGCCGGTCTCATAACCGGTGCGGTGGTCCTTGACCATCTGGTAGGGGTGCAGGACGTATGATCGGATCTGGCTTCCGAAGGCGATCTCACCCTTGTCGCTGTACAGCCTGGCAAGCTCCTCCTCGCGCTCCCTTTCACGCAGGAGAAAGAGGCGAGCCTTCAGCATGGCCATGGCAGTGCGGCGGTTGGCGTGCTGGGAGCGCTCGTTCTGGCACTGGACGACTATGCCTGTCGGCTCATGTGTAATGCGCACCGCACTGGAGGTCTTGTTGACATGCTGGCCGCCTGCTCCCGAGGCGCGGTAGGTATCGACCCTGATCTCGTCGGGGTTTACCTCGACCTCCTCGTCATCCTCCTCCATCTCGGGCAGCACGTCCACAGAGGCAAAGGAAGTGTGGCGCCTGTGCGCCGAGTCAAAGGGTGAGAGCCTGACAAGGCGGTGCACGCCCGTCTCCCCACGCAGGTATCCGAAGGCGTCATCTCCGATGATATTCAGTGTGATCTTGCGCAGCCCGGCTTCTTCACCGGGAATGCTGTCGAGCACCTTTACCTCCCAGCCCGAGCTTTCCAGGTACATGGTGTACATCCGCGTAAGCATCATAACCCAGTCGCCTGCCTCAGTGCCGCCCGCGCCCGCGTGTATGTTCATAAAGGCATTATGGGAGTCGTGCGGTCCGGAGAGCATAAGGCGCAGCTCAAGGGCGTCCACGTCGCTGACAAACTTCTCAGCCCGTTCCTTGAACTCGCCGGCCAGATCCCTGTCCTCCCCGGCCAGCTCCTGAAGTACATCGAGATCCTTAAGCTCGGCGTCGAGGTTATCTATAGGTTTGAGGGCGCGGTTTATCCGCTTAAGCTCGGCTGTAACAGTCCTGGCGCGCTCCCGGTCATCCCAGAAATCGCCCGCGGACATCTTTTGCTCTATCTCTGCCTTTTGCCGGCGCGCCCCGGCCGGGTCAAAGGGACCCCCTTAGCGCATGGTAGCGCTCCCGGGCATCTTCGAAGGCCCGCATGTCCATTTCATCGTTAGCCAATGTCGATCTCCCATAGGGTTGTCCCTTGTCCGGGAGGCTGATTTTATGCTCCGCGCGACACATGTCAACGCAGTTGCCGCGGCGCCGTCTCGGGGCGGCAGCCGGTACCAAAAGACTGACAAAGCAAATAAATGCGTGCAGATTCGAAAAAAACCTCTTTCAAAATGCGGGTCATTGCATATATTCTTAGACTTCAAGGGCCTTGGATGTTACCGTGAGCGCCCTTTTGAAAATGCGAAAGCTGGGTTCTCCCGTCGATACAGAGACGGGGAGGTGTTCACAGAGGCTCAGAGTAGAGACCGTAGGCGGACACAGTGTGTGTCCGTACAGGATACGGTTTTCTGGTGGTAGTCAGGGAATACTCTTTTGGTAAGGGGAGGCGCAGATGGCAGTGTTTGGAAGGCGTGGATTGGAGTTGATGCAGATCCTGTGGAAACACGGCGATCAGACAGCCCAGGAGATCCGCGAGCGTGTCAAGGACGATATCGCGGATCCGACAGTGAGAACAATGCTCAGGATCCTTGAGGAAAAGGGCGCAGTTACCCACACCAAGCGCGGCAGGGCCTTCATCTACAAGCCGAAGGTGCAGGCAAAGACCACTCTGAAAGAAATGCTCAATGACATCGTAGACGGCTTCTTCGATGGAAATGCCTCTGAACTTGTGCAGTTCATGGTCGACGAGCGTATCATCACGCCGCAGGCGCTCGGAAAGGTCAAGAAGGGCAAGAAAAGCACCGCAACCAAGAAAAGCGGCAAAGGCAAGAAGAAATAGCTGCACACGCCGGCGTCTTGCTCAAGGCAAGCCCGGCACGACCGCACAAGGGGGCAATCGGTTACACGATTGCCCCTTACCTTTTCCCCTGCAATTGTGCCCGCATCGCCGACAGGGACAGCCCCGTCTTCGCGCCTGGGACATACGGGCGTTGTACAGTCCCGTGCGGGGCGCACTGTGGGGGTTTTGGCTGGTTTTACAACCCGCGCAGGGCGGTTATTATCTCTGCGGCCTCCCGGCGAAAGAGATCCCAGCCCTCCACGTCAAAAAGCACCTCGTGGCTGCGCTGGCCGAGGCTGAAGGATGACATCATATTATCGATGAAATCCTCAGCCGCCCTTGACTGGCGGCTTGGCGCCTTTTCGCGAGCAAGTCTTTCGATCGTAATGAGCATCCTATAGTCGTACAGGCCCTCCCGGTTTCTTTCAAACATGAGCGAGGGTATGAGCCGTCCATCGGGGCAGCTGTTGTGCCATGCGTAGTCGTCCTCACGGCAGTCGAGGGCATAGTAGGGGTCACCGGCGACGATGTTCCAGTGCCAGGTGAGGCGCATCTTCATGTCAAATTCTCTGACAGCCTTGTACATGTAAATGCCGTAAGTCCAGCGGTTGGCACCATTATAAAAGGCCCAGTCACGGCCACTATCGCCGATGAGCCTTACGGCATCTTCGCTGTGAATGTTGACGTTTGCCATGTGCACTGAGCTGGCAAGCTGCTGGTGCGGCTCATCCGGGTCGGCTGTGCGAACGCTGGTGGCCAGCGTGAAGTAAGGCGGCCCATCCGGAAAGGCCCTGGTGTAGGCGCGTGCGTTATCGATGCTGGCGAAAAGGTCGTCTCCGATCGGTTCGTCGCCGAGGTTCCAATAGACCGGCAGCCACCCCGCCTTTTCGGCATGCTCCTGAAGCGGCTGAAAAAGCGCCCGGATAAACTCGCTGTAGTCCGAAAAGCCCGCTGCCTCCATGGCGCGCGTGTCCTTGTAGTAGAGGTTTAGACCATTAAAGCGAGCATAGTTTATGATCGGCATCGAAAAGCCCGCCTCACGCGCCATCTTCATCTGAGCATCCGCTTGGGTAAAGTCAAAGACGGGCCGGCCGTCTCTGAATCCGCGGTACGTGACGACCGGCATGCCACTGAAGGAGGTAAAGCCCGCCTCGCGCAGCTTCCGGAGGCTCTTTCGGGCCATTTTGTCGTTCCAGTCCCGCGCCGCAGGGTCATCGGCGTACCACGGCGTATTTATCGTGTGGCCCCATGGCCCGGCGGGTACGTCGGCCTCGTCAAGCGTGCCAGGCATCACGGTAAAGGCCAGCGGCAGCCTGGTGAGTGTGCCCCGTCGTGTACTGAGTGTGACGGTGGCGCGGTAGACGCCCGGCAGCGCCGTCTCCGGGACATGAAGCGTCAGCCAGAAGCGGCGTGTGAGGCCTGCAGGCGCGTTTACCACGGCCGACGGCATGATGAGTCGTGGCGCTATCGTATAAACACTGCCATCCATTCTGACTCGCGAAAGCCTGTACGAAACAAAGCCTATGTCAAACTGATCTGAAGCTATCTGGGCATCCTCGCCGACGAGATCCGACACCTCCACCGAGATCTCGCCAAGGTCCTCAAGAGGCAAAATCGAGAATGTTACCGGCTCAAACGTACCCGCAAAGGAAAACCCGCTAAGGTCCTCGGCGACCTCGCCGGCGCGAGGCTTGTCGTTGTAATTGACATCCTCCATGTAGCTGCGACGAAAGACCACAAACCCCGCATCCCGCTGGGCTCTCGTCGGCTCAAAGTCGCCATGGGTCCCATCTCTCAGGATCCGCCTGAAGTAGTTTTCGAAGTGAAAGCGCCGCCGCTCTCGCACGTACTCAAGAAACCGCTGCCCCTCGGTGGCCCTTTCAACCGGGTACACCACCAATGCAGACAGGCTCACCGCCCAGGCCGACCCCTCAAACTCTATACTCAGCCGCCCGTTCGTTACCTCTGCCTCAAACTCCTTCTCCTGGAAATACGCATCCTGGTATTTCGCAAAGGTGTCGTCAGACGGCAGGTCCTCCGTGTCCCAGAAGCGGTAATACTTCTGCATGAACGACTCGAAGTCCATCTCGTCATGCCACACGACCTCTCCCTGGGCTATTACCTTGCGCTGACGATATACCTGGTATTCGCCCCAGTAGCCCGACGGATTGTCAATATTCAGAAAGACGCGGTAACGGCCGTTTGGCAGATCTATCGCGACACCACCGGACTGAATGCAGATAAAATCCTGGTAAAGCGGCTCCGGCTGCAATACATCAAAGGCCCTCCAGACCTGTGCGTTCTTGAGGCCCCAGCCGCGCTCAGCCGTGTAGATGTCGTCGGGAGTAAGCTTTGTGAAGCCCTCCATCAGTGGGCTTGTCGCCGTCCCCAAGTCAAAGGCCCACAGCCCGTCAAACTGCACCTCCCGCGCCGAGTCGTCGCGCTCGAGGCGTACGTTATCTATGTAAACGGCTGCGGCAGCAGCGCCTATCGAAAAGACGAGCCTGGTGACTGCGCCGGTGTCGAGGCGGCGCCCGGGACGAGACTTCTCGCCAACGTAGATATCGGTGGGCACTATCACTGTACTCTTACCGGGCGGGACGATCGTATGGTAGTTGACCCGAGTCCAGTAGCCGGTGGTCTTGTCATCGCGGATCTCCACGTAGAAATCGGCCGGCTCCTGAGACTCGTTGTAGATGTCTGCCTTGAGATAATCAAAGCCCCGCCAGTCCATGCGCCTGTCGAGCGAGGTATATCCCCTCCCCAGGCGTAGCGACCATTCACCGTCGGTGGCATGTCGCCGGACCGGCTCCCCTGCCGAAAAACCGCCTCTCTCACCCTCAAACGAAGTGACGACCCTTCTTACCTGGCCCTTCGCTTCCAGCGCCCCGGTGTCTGCCAAGGCGGAAAATCCCGCAGTCGAAAAAGCCCCACATGCCCCCCAGGCAGCACATGACATAATCGCAAGCCGCAAGATCCGCGTGAAAAGAGCCCCCATGTCGTTCCTCCTTGTAAGGATAAGAGCCGTCGATGCTTATCCTACCGCGGGCGTTGCGAAAATCAAAAAACGCCTTCACACGCGGCACAATCTTGACTTCGGCGAGCCGGGCGGGAAGATATTTCGACGCGCTGCCTTAGCGCGACTTGTGCTGTTTGTACACTTTCGCTGCTCTTCGCCCTGCATGGCCGCTTCGTGGCTTTGTGCCGTCGCCCGGATTGTGGGTGTGTATAGGCGCGCCTGGCGCATGACGGCCACACGAGAGGCCTGTCTGCGCGCACCGCACAGCAGGCGGCGATGAGGCAGGGGGCGTTAGTTGCAGGGCCGGCAGGAAGAGCGCGAGTACTGGCAAAACGTCGAGCTGCGGGGCCGGCGTAACATGGGCTACCTTCTGGCCCAGGCCGTCTGCACTACCGCCGGCATGGTGGCCTTTGTCCCCGGCACGGTACTGCCGGCCTATCTCAAGACTCTTACCGATTCGAAGTTTCTCATAGCGCTGCCGTCAGCGCTGGATGCCTTCTCATGGTCATTTCCGGCGCTGTTCTACCTTTATTTCTTCCAGTTTTACCGCCAGCGCAAGGGCCTTACACTGGGACTGGGTGCGTTTGTAAGGGGCAGCTTTCTTATCCTGGCTGTTTCCGCGCTCGTGGCGTCGCGCTGGGGAGCGGCGGCGGGCCTTGCTGTGTTCTTCGCCGCGCAGGCCGTGCTTACGGTAACCGGCGGCGGGTCGCTGCTTGCCTGGCAGGACTACCTTGGGCGCACAATTCCACCGCTCAGGCGTGGGACGTTTTTCGGAGTGCGCGAGGCGCTCAACGGCCTCGTGGGATTTGCCGCATCGCTGGCCCTGGCAGTATATCTGGCCGGAGGCGGCGACACGCCTGGCGACTACATAGTGCCTTTTTTCATTGGCATAGCCTTGTATTCGGCGAGTCTTTTTCTCCTGAGCCGCGTAGACGAGCCGCAGTGGACGCCCGCGCGAAGACCCGAACGCTCGTTGCGCACCTTTTACCGCAAGGCACTGTCAATTCTCATTGATGATCCAAACTTTCGCGCATTCGTCTACGTCAGGTGCCTGCTGGCGGGGGCGACCATCTTCAACCTTGCCCTTTTTTCGGCCTGGGCTATCGACGAGTTCGACATAGCGCCTGCGCTCGTGGCGGGGGCGTTTACCGCGTCGGCGGTGGTTGGCAGGCTTCTTCTTTCGCCGATTGCCGGCAGGCTGGCCGACAGGGTGGGATTTCGCCTGCCGCTGCTGGCCGGGGTGACATCGATGCTGGCGGTTCTTATAATCGGGCTTCTCCTGCCGCTGATGAGGCCGGTGGCTCTTGGCGCATTTCTCCTCATCTACTTCATGGCCGGGGCGGCCCAGGGGATCATCTGGGTGGCCACCTTCAACCTGCAACTGGAGTTTGGCGGGGTGGAGGATCGCCCTCGAAACATCGCCGTGAGCTCCACAATCTCCGCACCGATCGGACTTATAGCAGGCGGATCGTCCGGGCTGCTGGTGGACTGGTTTGGCTACCAGCCCGTGATCGCCGCCGGGCTCGCAGTCGTCGTGGCTGCGTGGCTTACCGTGGCCTTTGCCTTCAAGGACCCACGCTTCAGGACCGGCTTGCCCCTTGCATAGACGGCCAATGCAAATAAAGTGGATGCCGGCTGCACGCGTTTTTTCAGTCTCATAAAGGGGAGGATACCGATGGCGGCAAAGGTCCCATATTCAAAGCGAGACCTCTACAGCACGAAAGGTCAGCCGGTCTACACCGGCCGCGCCCTTGACGAAATAGCCTTTCCATTGGGAGGCATAGGCACGGGGATGGTGACGCTGGGCGGCTGGGGCGAGCTTCGCGACTGGGAGATAAGAAACCGCCCCGCAAAGGGCGCCTTCATAAGGCATGGCTTCTTCGCCATCAGCACGCGCTCTGGCACTGCCGCACGCAAGGTACGCGTCCTGCAGGGGCCAGTCGGCGGCTCCTACACCGGTGACGGCCACAGTGTGCGCTATGAGACCGGCGCAGGTCTGGCGGCCTTTCGCGAGGTGCAGTTTCACGGTGAATTTCCCTTCGCCAATGTACGGCTGGCCGATCCGGAGATGCCGGTGACGGTGGAGCTGGAGGCCTTCAACCCCTTTATCCCCCTGGCCGAGGACGACTCGTCCATCCCGGCCGCGATACTCTCTTATACCGTGACAAATATCTCCTCCGGGCCTCTTGAAATCAGCCTATTCGGAAATCTCGCCAACGATATCGGCGGAGCGCGCGCGACCGGCCGCATCAACGAGGGGCGCTGCTCGAAAAATACAGCTGGAGTTTTTATTACAAACGCCGAGCTGCCCGCCTCATCCAGCGACTTTGGCTCCATGGCCCTGTCGGGCATCGGCGGCGATCTTGCAGTATGTCCGTCACTGCCCGACTCCGACGCTTCCTGGAACGCCGGCATAAGACGGCTCTGGGACGCCTATACGGGCCAGACACAGTTTCCGCCGGCACAGTGCCCCCAAGGGGGCTCGGGCACCGCCGTAGTATCCTCACGGATCCGGCTGGGAGAGGGTGAGTGTGCGACGGTGAGGTTCTTACTGACGTGGCATTTTCCCAATTTTCCACACTGGCGCTCCGCAGCGCCGGGAGCCGACGGGGAGCGAAAGGGCACGGTGACCTGGAAAAACTGGTACGCCTCCTGCTGGAGCGACGCGTGGGCGGTATCCGACTATGTCGCGGAAAACTTCGAACGGCTCTACGGAAGTACGCGCGACTTTCATGAGGCGCTCTTTTCCTCAACGCTGCCCTCACATGTAATCGAAGCTGTAAGTGCCAACATCTCGATCTTGAAAACGCCCACCTGCCTGCGCCTTACTGACGGGACCTTCTATGCCTTCGAGGGCTCCAGCAACACTGCCGGCTGCTGCGAAGGCTCATGCACCCACGTCTGGAACTACGCACAGGCCCTGCCCTATCTTTTCCCCGCACTGCAGCGTTCGCAGCGCGAGGCCGAATACACCCACGCCATGAGGGACGACGGGCTGGTGCAGTTTCGCCTGCCGCTGCCGCTTGGCACGGCACCTGACTTCTCGTTTCACCCCTGCGCTGACGGACAGATGGGCGCAGTCATGCAGGTATACCGCGAGTGGCTTGTCTCGGGCGATACCGAGTGGCTCAAAGCCATGTGGCCAAAGGCCAAAAAGGCGCTCGAATTTGCCTGGAAATACTGGGACGCCGACCGCGACGGCGTGATGGAGGGGATGCAGCACAACACCTACGATATCGAGTTTTACGGGCCGAATACGCTGACGGGCAGCCTTTACCTCGGCGCACTTGCCGCCGCCGAAAAAATGGCGCGCGTCTGCGGTGAGGAGGGCGCGGCTGACAACTATCGCCGTCTCCTTGAAAAGGGCTCGAGGTGGACCGACAGGCACCTTTTCAACGGCGAGTACTACATCCAGAAGGTCGAGCCCGACGCCGCCGCGGCGTGGGAAGAGCCGTATCGCTCGCAGGCCGAAAAGACCGGCCTGGACGCACGCTTTCCATGGCCCAGGCATCAGATCGGAAAGGGATGCCTCTCTGACCAGCTGCTCGGCCAGTGGTACGCCGAAATGCTTGGTCTCGGCAAGCTCTATGATGCCGCAAACGTCCGCACGGCGCTTGAGTCCATATTCAGGTACAACTGGCGTGCCCAGCTCTGGGACCATCCCGCGCTTTTTCGCATCTATGCGCTTCAGGACGAGGCGGGTCTTGTAGTCTGCACCTGGCCCCAGGGCGACCGGCCGGCCGACCCCATGCCCTATTCGGACGAAGTCTGGTGCGGCATGGAGTACCAGGTCGCCTCGCATCTCATTTATGAGGGCCTCGTCGACGAAGCGCTCGCGATCGTAAAGGGCGTGCGTGACCGGCACAGCGGCGAAAGGCGAAACCCATGGGATGAGTTTGAGTGCGGCCATCACTACGCCCGCTCGATGGCCTCCTGGGGGCTGCTCCTTGCGCTTTCCGGCTTTTCGTGCAACATGGCCGAGGGCCGGATTGGCTTCGCCCCGCAGATATCAGAGAGCAATTTCCGCTGCTTCTGGTCGGTGGGTCCGGCCTGGGGCGTGTACAGCCAGCGCTTCAGCGGCAAGTCACGGAGTGCCTCGATAGAGGTGCGAGGCGGCACATTGAGGCTCGAGCGGCTGCTGCTTGAGGTGCCGGACGCGAAGGTGCACAGGTGCACGGCTAAGGTCGCTGGCAGGCCTGTCGAGTCGAGCATGTCGATGAAGGATCGCAGCCTGGAGATAGCCTTGCCCGCCGGGGTCGAGATCGGCCAGGGAGCTGCGCTGGAGCTGGCGTTTGCCTGAAGGACTGGGGCGGTCTGGTCGCATGTCAGAATGGTTCAAGACATACTTTACCGGCCTCTACGGCGAGGTGCTCGCAGCGACCTTCAGCGAGGCCGACTCGCTGGCGCAGGCGGAGCTTGTCGCAGGGCTTCTCGATCTCCGACCGGGGCAGGCCGTCCTCGACGTGCCGTGCGGAATGGGGCGGCTGTCGCTGCCGCTTGCGCGCATGGGCCTGCGCGTCACGGGCGTCGACATCGAGCGGCGCTTTGTCGAGCGCGCGCGCCGGGAGTGCGCGCGTAACGGGCTCGACGCGCGCTTCGTGGCCGGCGACATGCGGGAGATCTCCTTCGACTGCGAATTTGACGCGGCGTTCAACTGGTTTACGAGCTTCGGCTACTTCGGCGACGAGGACAATTTCGACTTTCTGTGCAGGGTTCGTGCAGCGCTGGGGCCTGGGGGGCGCTGGGCCGTCGAGCTTGTCAACAAGGCGTGGCTTGTGATGAACCTCTCCGAGACATCGAGCGACAGATTAGCCGGTGTGAGGATCGATACGCGACGGGATTGGGATGCAGCGTCCTCGCGCATGAGTGCCGAAACGGTCTTCTCCAAGGGTGCACGCACGGAGCGGCGCGAGCAGTCAGTACGGGTTTATTCGCCACTGGAGATGCGTGAGCTCCTTGGCATGGCGGGCTTCGAAGACATTCGCATCCTCGCAGCCGATGGCATGAGCAAGGCTGATGCAGGCGACGTGAAGTTCATCGCCGTTGCGCGCCGCGGCAGCGCTCAGGCACTGGGGGCGTTTGAGGTGACCGGATAGAAGATTTCGCTTGCGCTGTGCTACAGGGGTCGCTGCATTGGCTCCTCATCGCCTGCCCGAGCCTGCCGCCGCTCGGTGCTTGAGGGAAAGGGGTATATCCATGTCCACCTTCAGGATTCTCTCTGTCACGGCGCTCTTTGCCGCGCATGAGGACCTGCCGGAGGGCTCCGATAAGCCGAGCTTACCCGCAGAGGCGGCGGACCTCGGCCATGACTTCCCCGGCCTCGCGCGGCGTGAGTGAGTCCCTCAGCATCATCTGTATGCCGCGCCCGCCGAGCTCGCGACATATCTTGAATGCGCCCCTGGCATCGGTAAAGACCTGCACGAGCCTGCCAGCGTCGAGAATCCGCTGCAGCAGGTCGGGCCAGTCTTCGGCCTGCGGCTGGCCATCGCCGGGTATCCATTGGATACCGCGCAGGTTTTCTATTGTGAACATGGAATCAAGATGGGCTATCTGCCCTACCCCATCAAGGTGATAGAAGGGGTACTCGATATGCTCGCAGCATGCCTCTAAGTCAGGCATTACGAATCGATCGAACATCTCCGGCGATATCATGTAGCTGGCGTCAGACTGAAGCATGTAGGTCGTGCCCTTTGCCCAGGTGGGGGCCCACGCCACGCGCCCGTGGCAGTGCGGAGCGATGATCCGGTCCACCGCATCAAATGCCTCGATCCAGCATTCGGTTATCCTGCGACATGCGTCCTCGACAAGTGAAGGCCTGTCGACAAGCTCCATCATCAGCGGCTCCGACCCGACAAGGCTTGCGAGTATATCGAGATTTCCTCCGATATCGGTGTGCCCTATCTGAACCGTCTCGCCGAAGCGCTCGGCGGCCGCCTCGGTGAGCTCAAGCATCTTTGCCCACCAGGGGCTGCTGTCGTTGAAGGAAATCTCAAGCGTCCCAAGATCCGCACCGGCTGGCGGCTCAAACCACACAGTCTCCGCCGTAGAGCGCAGCCGTGCACCGAGCGGCTCTGCCAGAAGCCCCGCACCGAAGTTCACAAACCAGAAGGGAAAGCTGTCAGCGGGAAAGTGGCGACCGCTCTGGAGTCTCTGGTAATTGTCGAGGATGAGATCGACGGGAGCGTCCAATCCGTAGTTTGAAAGAAAGCCGGAGTGCCCCGGCACCTTTGGCGCGCCGGGCGGATCATAGACGCTCGTAAAATAGACCAGCGGGCGGTCGAGCTCGTGGTCCCACCATTGCTGGTACGTCTGTTCGATGCGCTGCCAGTCCTCCGGCAAAAAACGGATGTCGCTCATCCATCTCTCCTTTCCCGCGGGAAAAAGCCCCCAAGGTGTCTGTGCGGCACCACGCCAAGCACGGAGCCGCTCCAGCATGCGCCTGTCGCGAGCCGTCCGAAAACGCCCGAAGAGAAAAGACTATTTCCAACGTGCGCCGTGTCAAGACATATGCCGCCGATAATGTCCGTGGCAGGCGCTCCTGAGGAACGTCAATGGCCGGACAGTCAGCCTGAGCCACACGCAGAGCATACTCGGCAGAAAAAAAAGGCGGCTCCTTGGGGAAAAACATTACAGCACCCGGATTGTCAGCGGGTGTCGGGGGGGGGTGCGGTGGCCGAACGGCAGCTTACCGTCTCAGCAGCATTCGGCAGGCCCGGCCTCGTCCTTACAGCAGCCGCATGTGGGTTCGGTCCCGCGCAGTGCACCGATGATGACACCGGTTGCGCAGCCGACACCGGCGGAAACGGCGATGGCCTCGGTGGGGCAGTTCTTTGCGCAGGCGCCGCATTCCATACATGCGTCAAGGTCGAAGATGCGGGCCTTGCCGTCGTTCAAGTGTATGACCTCATGTGGGCACACGATTTCACATATGCCGCAGCCGACACACCTTGCGTCATTGATTTCAAGCGTCGCTACGCCCGGTATATACTTAAGCTCTGTCACGGATGTACTCCTCGCTTTTGCAAATTGCACATGAAAATCTGGACATTCATTATATTCCACTGCACTACTAACAGTACTAACAGTGCCGCGCCCGTGAGCAATCCCAAAAAATCACACCAGTCCTCCGGCAAAAAGAAGTGTCATTCCAGCCAAGGTCGCCGCAACCTGCAGCGGCACGGCCAGGCGCATCTCCTTTCGCACGCCCGAAAGAGACGTGTACGGAGTCGAGCCGGTGAAGTTCAGCGCCAGAAAGCTTGTCACAGCCAGTACTATAAGTATCCAGCCCAGGGCTGCAAGTACGCCTGCATAAGACCAGCCGACCAAGGCAACCGGCACCGCCACAACTATACCGAGCCATGCTCCCTTAAGCGAGAATGCCCTGCCTGGAAGCCACGGCAGCAGCGCCGCAGTGCCGAGAACGGCTGAGACCACGCTTGCCAGAAA
>SLPQ01000163.1 GCA_007131925.1 Candidatus Brocadiia bacterium
AGCGGTCGTAGTTGCCATAAAGGCCCTCCACCTCAAAGCCCGTCTGCGAGGCTGTCGACTCAAGCATTTCACGTCCCAGTCGGAGCAGCACTGACTGGCTTCCGGAAGTGTGCCACGTGGTGCCGTCATATTCGAATTTGCCGAAGTTTATAAGCGCCGGGCGGCCCTCTCCCAGCGGCACCATGTTCTTTATCATCACCTTTTCACTCTGGCCGGAAGTCTGACGCGCCACCTTCTGGCGCGGCCCTTCCATCTCCAGCGACACGTAGTTTATGACATGGACAAAAAAGACACCGCCGGGAGCTATCTGCCGCCGGGCCGCCTCAAACGCCGCCTTGACGTCGCTCTCTCTGTCCAGAAGCGAAAGCGTATTGCCCATTACTATGACAAGGTCAAACGGCCCGCCCACGCCTTCCCTCAGATCCTTCACCTCGTAAGTGATGCCCGGTGCGCCCCTGTGGGTGCGCGCGTAGGAGATGGCTTGCTCACTGATATCGCGGGCGGTCACCTCAGCACCGTGCTTTGCCAAAAACTGTGCATGTACACCGGTGGCCGTTGCCATGTCCAGAACCCGCTTTCCAGGCGCAATCTTCAGCAGCCACAGGAGAAAGTCTCCTTCGTGTGCAAGCCTCTTGGCCGGGTCGGATATAATGTCATAATCAGCTATCCAGTCTTCGCTCATTTTTCATCCTCCAGGAAAAAAGCTCTGACCGCGCCTTTGGCGGCTGCAGGTAAAGGTTATTGACAGCGTCTCGTGGTTCAATAGTGTAATCCTGCGGAGCGGTGGATGTCGCCGCGGCATTGTGGGGTCTTACCGGCAGACAGGGGATTATCTGATGACCAAATCGAAGTATTGGGCGTGGACGGCTAAGGAAAACGCCGAGCTCAGGTCCGAAGAGATCGGTGCGCCCGGGCCAAACGAAGTACTCATAAGGACCCGCTACACCGGCATATCGCCCGGCACCGAAATGGCACTCTACATGATGACGCACGTGGGCTTTGCCGACCCGAAAAACACCTATGCGAAGTACCCCCACAGGGGCGGGTATCTCAATGTCGGCATCGTCGAGGAGGTAGGGGACGATGTGAAGGCCGATTTTCCGCCTGGCACGTGGGTCTATTCGTCGGCGGGCCATTGCCAGTACTCGATAGCAAGCCCCCATGGCGGCCCCGCAAGAGGCTGCCTGCGACTGAGCGAAAGTCTGCAAGTGCCTGAGGCTGCCTTTCTGGGGATGGCGCAGATAGGTTACACCGCGCCCTACCTTGCACCTGCCTCGCTCGGTCAAAAGACCGCAGTGCTCGGTGCAGGGCTCGTCGGCAACTTCGCTGCTCAGCTTTACGCCGCATCAGGGGCAGACGTGGCTGTCGCAGAAAAGGACAGCTTCAGGCGCGCCATTGCCGAAAAGTGCGGCCTTACGACCGTATCGGATGCAGACGAGCTTGCTGAGCGTCTCGGCGGAGAGCCGTCGATCGTTGTAGAGGCCACCGGTGTGCCGGCGCTGTGCGTGAAGTCATTTGAACTGGTCGCGCAGGGCGGCAGGGTCGCGATTCTGAGCTCTCCGCGCGGCGAGGCGACGGTCAATTTCTACAACCACATTCATGCGAAAGTCATCAGCGTCATCGGGGCTCACGGCAAGGCCGTCGCCGATGGAAAGGCCGCGGGCGCGCTGATGATAGAGCTGGCCGGCAAAGGCGCACTGGACCTTGCGGGAGTGCTTACACACGTTGAGAGCTGGCAAGACGCACCTCGAGTATGGGAAATTTACGCACGGGGGGCACAGCAGCGGCTGGGAACTGTCTTTGACTGGGAAAAGTGAGTTCCACTGGCGTACCGCGCATCGCCGTTTTTTTGCCGGAATGCGGAAAGGTGGTATATTCTCAGGTGATGAAGAGAGGCACAGATCACACGGGCCGATCAGAGCGACTGCTACCTGTGGTGGTATCGCCTGTTTTTATAAACGGCATGTCAGTGCTGCGGGCCTTCAGGCGCCGTGGCGCCCGATGTGTGGCTGTATCTTCGCGCAGGGAGGTGGCGGGCTTCTGGACACGTGCAGCAAGCGAAAAAGTACTGTTGAGCGACATGGAGGCCGAGCCCGGCGTTTTCACACAGTGGCTTCTTTCCAGGCCCGACCTTGCAGGCGCCATGATCATACCGACCGGCGACGAGATCGTTGCTGAGCTCGACGAAAACCGAGCGCTCCTCGAGGGGCGCTTCAGGCTGCTCATCCCCGGCAGCAGGGCCTGCCGGGTGGCGCTCGACAAGCTCAAGCTCGCCCGCGCCGCCGAGGCCGCCGGAGTGGCCGGACCTGTCACGGTGGAGGTCGCTGGCGATGGACCAGTCACAATGCCTGCAAACCTTGCCTTTCCGGTTATGGTAAAGCCCCGCTACTGTATAGAGTTTTCCCGTGTCTTCGCGCGCAAGGTCGCAGTCATCGCCGACGACTCTGAGCTTGACGCGACCCTGTCGCGCTGCCGGGAGCTTGGCATTCGCGTAGTCTTGCAGGAGCTGCTGGGCGATGCCGCCCCGGTGGCCGCCTACAGCGGCTACGTGCGCCGCTCCGGCGAGATAGCCGGCGACTTTGCAACCTTGCGACGAGGTATGCTGCCTCCGGGGCTTGGCACGGGCTTTTTGGAGGTGGTCGCTCCAGTTCCCGGGGTCATCGAGCAGGGCCGTGCGCTCCTGGCCCATCTCGACTACCGCGGCGCGCTTGTAAACATGGACTTCAAGCTCGACCTGCGCGACGGCGTCTGGAAGCTTCTCGACCTGAACGCGCGCTCATGGCGGCAGGTCTCGCTGGCCGCGGTCGCGGGCGTGGATGTCCTCGACCACATGATACGCGATTACATGGACATGCCGCCACTCTCAAACGGGCGTGCGCGATACGGCACATCGTGGTTTTACCTGAAAGACGCCCTGCTGGCGGGCCGCGCGTACCCGTCCGAGGCGCCGCGTATGGCCGATTATCTGCGCGTTTTCATGAACAGACGATCAATGGCTCTCTTTCATCATGCCGACCTGCGCCCCTTTCTGTATGACCTGAGGCCGTTATTCCAGCGACGCCTCAGCAAGCTGGCCTGGAAGACCAAGATCGAGCAGAGCCCCATCGACCAGTAAGCCAGCGGTACCCCACACGCCCGCTTGCCGCAGATGTCGTGCCGTTGTCAGCATTCGCTGGTATCTTGCTTCATTTCAATATCGCGCAAGGCTGCAGTTACTCGAACAGGGTGGATAGACGTCCGAAGCCCTGCGCTGTGCCCAAAACGGTGACGGATCGCAAGGGGCTCTGCAGGTCATGCGGGCGACCATCACCCGGAAGCCAGGACGTTACCATGAGCGATATTCTGCCGTCGTTGGAAATAATGCCGGCATTTTCCGGGCGGGGCAAAGAGTCCCTTTGGCATCTTCGCGCACACCTTACTACACGTAGTGGCCAACTGGTGAGAATCACGAATCTGCTTTTTTTCTTGCGCGAGACGCGCTTAAGCACTACAATTGACCTGTTGTCGGCGCTTCCTGCGCCATTTTGAGATTTTGACAATGCCGGTGGGCGCCCTTACGGGCCCAACAGGGAAGCCGGTGAAAATCCGGCGCGGCCCCGCCGCTGTAACCGGGAAGCCATATCGCCCGCGGCCACTGCGAAAGTGGGAAGGCCTCGGCGCGCGAAAGCCCGGAAGCCAGAAGACCTGCCCTCCGGTTTTTCTCCAGTTGCGCCCCTCGCGGGTGGGGGTAAGGAGAAGGGCTACCGGTGCGCCTTTTCCCCTGTCCGTCTCGGGCAGGGGTTTTTTGATGCGATACTGGCAGCGTCTTCAGGCCGCCTTTGCGGTGGTTTTACTCATATCTACGGCGCTTGGTGAGGCCACGCCAGCTGCATTTGAGCGGATAATCGCCTTTACGCCTTCTTCAGTCGAGATCATCTACGCGCTCGGCGCCGAGGACAGGCTCGTAGGTATCGGCTCATATGCCGACTATCCTCCGCAGGCAAGGCGCGAGAAGCCCACCGTGGGCGGCATAGTAAATCCAGATATCGAAAGAATCGTCTCGCTTGCGCCCGACATCATCATCTCAAACATCAGTGCGATGGCACGGACGCATTTCTCCCGCCTCGACCTGAACCACACCGAAGTCCCCGATACAAGTCTCGATGACATCCTGGCCTCCTTTGTCCGCATCGGTGAGATCGCGGGTCGCACCGACGAGGGGCATGCCATGGCCCGGCGGCTTGCCGCGGCGGTCGAGCAGGCGCGCTCGCGCCTGGCAGAGCGCCGTAAGATCAGCACGCTTGTAGTCATAGGCTACGAGCCGCTATGGGTCGTGGGCGGGTCGGGGTATCTTGACGAGTTGCTTCGTGCTGCCGGAGGCACAAATGCGGCCGGGGCGATAAAGCGGGACTTTTACGCAATCGATTTCGAGCGGGTCATCGCCTCGGCGCCCGAGTGCATAATCGATCTTACCCTCAAAGACGCCGGCGACGAGAGGGGGCGCGCGATGGTGCTGGCCTTCTGGAACCGCTTCCGGTCGATACCGGCGGTTGCCGCCGGTCGTATAGAATTTGTCGACACCGACCTTCTGACAATCCCCGGGCCACGCCTCCAGCAGGGTATAGAGCGGCTGCAGGCGGCCCTGCACGGTCCGGACGACAATGCCGGAGGCGGCGAATGACGAGGAGCGCGAGGTTTGTCCTTGTGATGTCGGCGCTCATTGGGATCCTGGCCGCCTCAGTGGCGCTGGGCTTATCGGTAGGCAGCGCTGATGTGAGCATGGTTGATGTGCTGCGGTGGGTCCGGGGGCTTGAGGTTTCTGACGACATCGCGGCGATAGTCGAACTGCGGCTGGCCCGCGTGGCGCTGGCGGCCATAGTAGGCGCGGCGCTCGGTGCGGCCGGGGCCGCCCTTCAGGCGCTCCTGCGCAACCCCCTCGCAGACCCGTATATCCTCGGCGTGTCGGGGGGCGGAGCGCTCGGCGCGGCGGCGTTTATGATGCTTGGCGCGTCGATGGGGGGGGCGCTTGACCTTGTCGGTGCGCTTGGTTTTTCGGGACGCGCGGTGGCTGCACTCCTGGGCGCGGTCGGCGCATCGCTGGTGGTCTTTTTCGCGGGCAGACGGCGCGGCCACGTAATGCCCACTACGCTGCTGCTGGTGGGTGTGATGGTAAATGCGATATGCGGCGCGGCGGTCCTTGCGATAACTTACCTGGCCAGTCCCGCAGAGAGCTACCAGATAGTAGTCTGGCTCATGGGAAACCTTGACGCGGTGGCCCTCTCCACCGGGGCGATTGGCGGTGCAGGTGTCGCCGTGGTCATCCTCTCGGCACTTCTATGGCGGCTGGGCGGCCGGCTCAATGTCCTGTCACTCGGCGACCAGGAGGCTCTGCACCTTGGTGTGAATGTCTACGTAACGCGCATGGAGGTCTTTGGCCTGGGTGCGCTTGTGACGGGGCTGTCGGTGGCGCTCGCCGGCCCGGTGGGGTTTGTGGGCCTGGTCGTCCCGCATATCACAA
>SLPQ01000012.1 GCA_007131925.1 Candidatus Brocadiia bacterium
GCGATGAAGGCTGTAGCTGTAATCGCAGTCCATCGCAGCGGCCGTACCGGAGAGTGTCCAATAGTAGGTATCCGCGCAGTGCTCACAGGCATCCGGCGGGAGTGTTGTGGTTGTTGTCGTCGTCACACAGCAGCACCTGTGCGCATCGGTGATGAATGAGAGTATGCCGCCGACGGTTCGCACCATCGCCTCGCCGCCCGGCAGGTGGATCGGAAACGCATCCCACGACGTCCCGTTTTCCTGGTATGTAGGCGGATAGCTCAAGGCTCGCGCTCCAGGCTGTCGCGCAGCTCGACGGCCTTATCCGGTGTTATTGATTCCTCGTAGACCAGCAGGTCGATAAAATCCTTCGCAATGTCCTCGCCGCGCAGCCTGCGGATGGTCTCCAAGCTCTTCTCGATCTGCTCATCGCCTGGACGCACGGGTTCGGACGCGTGGATCCCGGGTGTTGTGAGCACAATAGCCACATGTGATACCATATGCCGCAGAAACGCGTTACCCTCGATATCGGCCTTGCCGTTGGCCCTGCATACCTTGCATAGATCGAGCGCTACCCCATGGCTGTGTCCGACCCACTCGACGACACGTGTACATACTGCGCCAAGGCCCTTATCGGGTAGCTCCGTCACATGAGCACGCCACTGGCAAGGCTCAACGGGGGTACTTTCAAGCTCCTTCGCCGACAGCCACGTGCAACCAGGCTCACGAACATATTTTTCGCGATCTGCGATGTCCCCTACGGTCATAGCACCACCCTCTTAAGCATATTCGCAGGTATTGGAGTGGTAGTAGAACCAATACCAGTCATCATCCGGCCCGCACGTGTTATCCCAGTCCTCATCCCAATGATATGTGCATAGACCCGCCGTACACGCCTCATGGTCGCTGCAGTTGAGCGACACCGACGGCATGAAGCCCTCAGAACGACACACCGCTGCGACGCAACACTCGCCGGGCTCCTCAACCGGCCCCCCGGTAGTCGTAGTCGGCGCGGTGGTAGTGGTGGGGGGCGCTGTCGTAGTAGTCCCGGGCGGCTCAGTCGTAGGCGACGGGGTTGTTGTGGTGGTCAGCTCCGGACAGTCCTCGCTTGTTCTGATCCACTCAGGCAGGCCTGCGCTGTGATTGAAATAGAGCACCGCGTCAAAGCCGGGCGGCTCCAGGAGGGCCCAGCACTTACCGTCATGGTAAAGTATATCACCGGTCGACCCGGCAGGCGGGACCTGCCCCGCAAGAGCGATGTGCACTCCGCCCTGCGAACTTACCAGCTCCAGGGGGGCCGCTACGTTGATGCTGCGCTGGAGGGCCTTGAGAAAGTCGAAGGCGGCATTGAAATCCGAGGCGCTCAGGACCCGCTGGCCCCGACGAAGCCTCTCTACCTGGCTGAGTGGCTTGTTCATGGCACCAGCACCGAAAAATCCGCCGTGCCATAAGGCCCCGGCGTTATCTCAACCCACTCGGCGCCCCTCAGGCGGGAGTTCCACGGCACCTGGCGCTCACGAAAGCGGTAACAAAGTCGCCACGCCGGCTCACCGCTGCTCGTGACCACCCTGCGGGCGGACGCGCCCAGAAATAGAACATGTCCGGCCGCAGCGCCATGCCATGCGCTGCTGTTTACTCTGCCCAGACATGCCCTTACGGCCGCGCCCGGCATGTGAGGCTCGCTTTCACTGGCAAGCGTCAGCTCCACCGTCGCCACCATAACACCTACAGGCTCCCTGAGCTGCTCCTGTGTGTCTGCATACTCGAAGGCATGCCCCGGCACGCTCACCATCTCCGTGGCAAAGTCCCATGTCTCCTCGACGTGGCGATGCTCTTCGGGCTCTTGCTCATCGTACTCTGCCATGCCGATCAGGGACGAGCCGCCCCGCAGGGGGCAGTACTCGGCGGCCACCCGTGCCTTCGGGTAGGCTATCATCCCTTCGCCCGCTGAGAGCTCGCCGAGCCCTGTCACCTCGGCGTGCTGACAGTAGAGATAGTCGTATCCGGGGAAGGTCTGTGCATGGCGCCTTATCGGGACGCGCCCGACGGCGTTTGTGTAGCCAAGCAGCGCCTGGGAAAAGGCGATCCTGTCGTGCCAGTCCACGATGAATATCCGCTGGCCCCTTATGCCCTCCGGGCTGTAGAGAAGCCTCCCTGAGCCTTCAAGTTCCTCATAAGATATGCAGTTCAAGGTCCCCATGGCACCTCCTAATCCCCTATAACGACGCCCGCGTAAAGATGAGACTGCAGCCTTTCTACAGTAGCGCCCATGCGTCGAAGCTCGGATGTGTTCTGCCTGAGGGTGCGGGCGTTTTCCTCGAGGGCGGCATCGAGTCTCTTCAGAGCGCCTGAGAGCGAATCGGCATTACCAAGACCTTCAAGCGCGCGCGCGGCCGCCTCGGCGGCTTGCCCAAGGGCGACCATCTCTCGGCGTACGTCGGACATTTACATATCCCCTTTCTGCGGCGCCGCGCGCCCTGCACCTCAAGTGCCGTAGCTGAAGGAGCCGGTCGACTCGAAGTCGAACGAAAAGCTCACGCGCTTTCCCGCTGGCATCACCCACCCAAGGCGCACGATGTTTGCGTTCATCGTGTAGCTGCCGGCCGATCCCGTGTGGAGCACGAGCTGCACGGTAGCGCCCGCGCGGATCTCGACTGCCCCCTTGGGGCCTTTGGCCGGGTCAAAGTCGGCCCTTACCGTGCCTGTCAGGTAACGCGCGGCAGGAAGCGCCTCTGCAAAGCCGGGCGAGCCGGTGCCGGTTATGCGGTGGCAGTCGGCGGTCTCTTCGGCCCGCCAGTGCCTGACATCGAGCCTTGTGCCGTCGATTTCAACGCAGCCCTCGCTGCCACTTATGTATGCCATGTCACGCGCCTTTCAATAAAGCGGCCGTCACTCGGGTGGCGGTGTGGTCGTGGCTGCCGCCGAGCCCTCAGACTGACCGATGATGATGACCTGAAAGGTGAGGGGGGCGTTTTCGTCCAGATTTGAAAGCCTCATGATGTCGGCGGACGAGTCATACACGGGCCAGCCCGGATCCCGCCCATGCACCGCGGCCAGAAAGCCCCCCGGGGCCAGCCGGATACTCTCGGCGCCTGCGCCGAAAAACCACTCAAAAGCCCCCTGGCCGCCTCCGTCGCTTCCCCCGCCGAGAGAGAGAATGCAGGCATCGCCACCTGCACCTGCGGTGGTGTTTCTGACGAGCACAGCGTGCACGCGGTCAAAGCGCGCATCCGCTCCCCAGTAGTCTTTCGGGTCATGCGCTTCAGATCCCGCCAGGTCAATTGTGACCGCGCCGGCTGCCTCGATGGAGCCCTCCTGCTGCCAGAGGAGGTCGCTGGTCCTGGCCGGGGCCGCCGAATCAACCGTGAAACCCCAGTTTCTGCTCAACGCCACCGTGCCCCCGGCGAGGTCAAAATCCTTCAGCGCCGCTATCGAAGCCGCCACTCGTATGCCGCCGCTGAGTCTCATCTGTGCGCCTGCCATCCTTACTGCTCCTTTCATCTGTGCCTGAAACAGATCCGCATCCTTTTGCGAGGCGCCGGGGTCTCAATGTGCACCCCGCTCGGTGAGAAACTCAAGTCCCACGACAGCACGCCACATCGGCTCTGCCGAGCCCACAGGCGGCTCTACCTCGATCGTCTCAAAGACCTTTGCCACCGCCACGCACTCACCCTGCTCCACCGCCGGGGCCGATCCCTCAAGCGCGGCGACAGCGGCTCTGCCGGCCGAGCCCGCCTCGGCAGCCGTCCCGGCAAACGCCTCCACGTCGAGGCGTATCCGTTCGAGGGCGGCGCCTGCGGTGTCGTATTCCGTTTCGGTCGCGCCGCGGCATACGATGACCATGTAAGGCATCGCCGCACGCGTGACCGGGCGGGAGATGTGTATGCCGCCTGCGGCCCGTGAAGACACTTCACAGTCGCCTTCGAGGGTGGCCTTTACGGCCGCCATGAGAGATGTCATCATTTCTGCTCCATGCATTCGGCCTTCCAGAGCCTGCCCACCCCGGCGATGTCCTCAACGCCCGTCACCGCAAGCTCCCTGCCGTCAAAGAGTATTCTGTCTCCGGTTTCAAGCATGGGGTCCTCGCAAAAGTAAACCCAATGCGTCACGATCATCTGCCTCTGGCGACCGGTCACCTGGATCTGCGCCGCCACTGGCTGCACCCACGCCCGAACCCCCTCAAAGATGGTCTGCCACTCGACGCTGCCCGCGCCGATCTTGTCGAGCGTCGCCGCGGGGCGCTGGATGTCGACGACGTGTCCAGTGCGGCGGATCATGCGGCCTGCGCCTTGTACAGCCACGCTCATACCCTCACGCTTCTGTAGGTGGCCACCAGCGCCCTTGCTGCCGCCGGCAGTGGCTCAGTATTACGGGTGTAGTCTCTGGCATAATCGCCGAGTCGCTCTGCTGAGGCGTCCGGATCTCGCTCGGCCTTCGAATAGAGCCACGCGGCGGTCTGTGCGGCAGCCTCTATCACCTCCCCGGGCACCGGGTCAAAGCCCGCGGTGTAGCTTACCATGACCTTTGCCGGCGGCCTGACAAAGCGCCCATACGGTGTACCCGGTCTGAATGAAATGCGCCCTGTAGCCGCCTGTACCACAAGGCCTGCCGGAGGGATTTCAATCTGCCACCCATCGGCGTGGACGAGCTTGAGCGAATCGAGCTGGACGACTGGAAAGTTTCGAAGAAAGAGCGTGGCGGTGCCGTCGCCCTCGTACTCCTCATCGAGGTACGCCGAGAGCGCAAAGCGCCTTTTGCAGTGGCGCTCTACCAGCGCCGAGGCGGCTGCCGCCAGCTCGCTGAGGCGGTCTTCGTCGACATCGGCCAGGACGCCCAGCCGTCTTGCCCTTTCATTCGTCAGGAAAGTGCTCACCTTCGCTCCTCCAGTTCCTTCTCTATACGTTCGAGCATCACCTTGATCTCCCTCAGGTCGGCTTTGATGAGGGATATGTCCTCCTGGCGCCTCCGGGCGAGCAGTTCATACCTGTTAAGGCGCTCGTCGGTCATGGCGATTGCGCCGGCATTGACTCTCACGTCGCCGGCGGTCGCCATCCAGCCCAGAAACACCGCCCCCAGGAGCACCACTGCGGTCCCGCTGTAGATTCTTGTAAGCACTGCGCGCAAGTCCTCTTGGCCCACCATGCGGTCCTTTCTCCGCCTGCAGTCAGGCGCCCTGTGGCACTTCGGGACGCCGCCCTCATGTGCTGCTGTAAAGGTCAGTCTGCCGAGGCGTCCTGGTAGCGCGGCGACGAGAGCACCGCCAGCACGCCGCCCGTACAGGGATCGTCTACGACCTCGGTAAACTCAAGATAGACGCACCGGCCGTCGAAGGGCTCGGTGTTTTCGCGGCCGGCCCGGAGAACCTCACCGGCGGAGATCTCTATCACGTAGGCCTGGTTGGCGCCTGCGGCGGTGGTAAAGCCCTCCTCGTCCACCACGATGAGCCCGCCCCATGAGTCGCCGGAGGCATTCGCCCGCAAAGAAAAGCCGATTGGACAACTCACGGCA
>SLPQ01000210.1 GCA_007131925.1 Candidatus Brocadiia bacterium
GCCATCCCGAAAAGGCACAGCGTCAAGACTATCATGTAGCTTGAGGTGTAGCGGTGAAGGGCGCGCATTGTCGTGGCGGCAGCGCCGGCACCCAGGCCTGACGCGAGCCCGGCAAGGTCACCGTGCCATGTGATATCGGCGGATGACTGGCCCGTGTCGGCAAGCATCAACAGCGCCCCCAGGTAAACTACCAGCATCGCCGGTGCGCGCCGCCAGCCCAGCGGCTCCTTCAGAAAGATGTATGAGAAGAGCGCGCCCCACGCGATATACGTGTAGAGAAAAAAGGTAGCCCTGGCCAGGGTCGTATTGTCTATGGCGTGAAAGTAGAGAAGGATCATCACGGCCCCGAGGCCGCCGCGAAGCGCCAGCAGGCGCGGCCTGCCGATTATGACGCGCTGCAGGCCGAAAAGCGCCAGCGGCAAGAGGATAACCACCGGCACGAGGAGCCGGAAAAAGACCTTCTGCGCACTCGGGACCGGCAGCGTAGCGGGATAGCTTCGCATGTACCTGGCAAAGAGGTTCATAGCGGTGAAAAACATCGCAGCGCCGAGCACCCATGCGGTGCCCAGGAGATGATGAGTATCAGAAGATGCATCCTCTCTCATGCAAGACCCCCAGGTAAAGCCCGAGTCGGACCGGCCATCGGTCGCCGGCGCTTTGATGTAACGTAAGACCGCCGGCCCGCGACAATGCCGGCAGGCGGGCGAGGCGCTTCTTTCGCCTCTTCAGGGCTTAATGAACTCCGCATACATACTGGCATACGGCCCGCCGGCGGCGAGCAGCTCCATGTGCTTTCCCCGCTCGGTGATGCGACCATCCTGTATGACCAGCACATTATCGGCTCTTCTGACCGTCGAGAGCCTGTGCGCGACGATAAACGATGTCCGCCGCTCTATGAGCCGCTCCAAAGCGTACTGGATGGCCATTTCTGTCTGAACGTCTACCGACGCGGTCGCCTCGTCGAGTATGAGAATGCGCGGGTTGGCTACGACCGCTCGCGTAAATGAGACCAGCTGGCGCTGCCCCTGGGAGAGGTTTGCGCCCCGCTCACCGACATTTGTCTGAAAGCCGTTGGGCAGGCCGGCCAGCAGCTCGTAGCACCCGAGGGTTATGGCCGCTTCGTAAACCTCTTCGTCAGTGGCGTCGGTCTTGGCGTACTTGACGTTGTCCATTACCGTTCCGGAGAAGAGAAAGGACTCCTGTAGCACAATGCCCATCTGTGAATGCAGGCTCTTCTGGGAGACGTCCCTTACGTCCACCCCGTCGATCAGCACGCGCCCGCGCTGCACATCGTAAAAGCGCGGTACCAGCGAGATGACCGTGGTCTTTCCGGCGCCTGTCGGGCCGACCAGCGCTATGCTTTCACCGGCCCTGGCGGTAAAGGAGACATCCTTGAGGATCCACTTGAAATCCTCATCATCCGGGGAGTTGTAGGAGAAGCTCACGTTTTCGAACGTGACCTCTCCGTTGACGCGATCGAGCTTGAGCGGCCGCGGCGCATCATGTATGGCCGGCTCGGTCTCCAGCAGTCCAAATATCCTTTCTGCAGCCGCCATCGAGCCCATCAGCGTATTGTAGAGCCTGCCCATCTGGTGTATCGGACCGAAAAACATCCCCAGGTACTGCACGAAGGCAAGCAGTGCACCGGCGGTGAGAGTGCCCGCAAACACAAGCGAGCTGCCATACCATATTATGACAACCGTCCCGGCAGCTCCTATGAAGTCTATCGACGGCCAGTATGTCTGCCATATGCGCGCGGCCCGTACGTTGGCCTCGACGTTTTCGATGTTGAGCTCGTCGAACCTCTCGAGGTTTCGGTCCTGGCGCACGTTTGACTGAACTACCCGGATGCCGGAGATGTTTTCAGCGATGTTGGCGGTGATCCTGCTTGCCGAGCGGCGGACCAGGCGGTAGGCGTCGGCGATCATTCTTCGAAAGATGAGCGTGATGATAAAAAGCGGCGGAATCGTCAGCGATACGGCCAGCGCCAGGCGCCAATTGTACAAGATCATGATGGTGATGGCGCCAATAAGGGTGATAACGGCCGAGATAAGGTCCACCGGCGCCCACGTGTAGATGCCCTCCAGCGTGTCCAGGTCGCTGTCAGCGCGGGCGATTATCCATCCGGCCTTTGTCTTGTCGAAATAACTCATCGAGAGCCGCTGCACGTGCTTGAATATCGCCATGCGCAGGTCGTTTATGACCCTCTGACCGATGCGAAACCCCACCATGGTCCTTACTATCCGCAGGCCGCTGCCCAGCGCCGCGAGCAGGAGAAGCCCCGCCGATACTATCGCCAGACCACGGTATGCCTCAGGAGCCGAGAGAGTGCCGTCAAGTGCCGGGACAATGTAATCATCGATGCCACGCCTCATCAGGTCCGGTATAGCAAGCATCGCCAGCGTCCAGATGATCCAGACGACGATGACAAGTATAAAGGCCCACTTGTAGCGCCAGACAAAACGGTAAAGCTTGGAAAACAGATCCTTGTCAAAGGGTCTGTACCGTGGTTCGTCTTCTACCCAGTTCACGATATCTCTTCCATGTCATCGACCGCTTCAGCCAGTTGAACGTCGTATATCTGCCTGTAAACGCCGTCCCTCTCAAGCAGCTCGTCGTGAGTGCCGATCTCGACTATACGGCCCCTTTCCAGTACGACGATGAGGTCGGCGCGACGGACAGTGGAGATCCGGTGCGCTATGACAAAGGTCGTGCGACCGCGCGAAAGCTCCAGCAGGCTCTCCTGGATCTGCCGCTCGGTTTGCGAGTCCACCGATGCGGTGGCATCGTCCATGATCAGGATGCGCGGGTTTGATATGACCGCGCGTGCGATGGCGATCCGCTGTCGCTGCCCTCCCGAGAGACCCACCCCCCGCTCGCCGACCATCGTGTCGTAGCCCTCGTCGAGCTCCTGGATAAACTCATGCGCCTGCGCCGCCCGGGCCACCGCCTCGATATCCTCCATGCTTGCATCGGGACAGGCGTAGGCGATATTTTCGGCGATGGTTGCCGAAAAAAGGAATGTCTCCTGAAATATCTGGGCCACGTTGCGACGCAGGTCGGCCAGCTGCAGGTCGCGCACATCCACTCCGTCCACGCGTACTGCGCCCTCACGCACGTCATAAAAACGCGCTATCAGGTTTACAAGCGTCGTCTTGCCGGAGCCGGTGTGACCTACCAGGGCCACCATCTGTCCGGGCTCAACGTGAAGGTTTATATCGTTGAGGGCCGGCTCATCCCTCCCGTAGCCGAAGGATACATTGTCGAAAACAACCTCCCCGCCGCCCCCCTCGGGAAGCCTGACGGCTTTTCGCTTTTCGGCCACGTCCGGGTCCTTGTCCAGGATCTCGTATATGCGGTCGGCACCGGCCGAGGCCCTTGCCGTCGCGTTTACGATCCCGCCGACCATCCGTATTCGAAATGTCATCTGCCGCACATATATCACAAACGCCACCAGTACGCCAAGCTCTATACCCCCATCTTCGGGCCCCCTCATCACAAGATAACCGCCCACAAAGAGCACCAGCGGCCCCGACACGCCATACATGAACATCGCGACCGGTATCCGCAAGGCCCAGTAGTCGATCGATCTTATGATCTTGGCGACATAGCCCCCGGCGACGCGCTCAAAGCGCTCGATCTCGTAGTCTTCCTTGGCAAATGCCCTGACGACCTGTACACCTGCTATGTTTTCCTGAATCGAGTTGGTCACCGAGCCGTAGGCGTCGCGCGCCTCCTTGAAGAGCCCCCTCACCCTGGTAGCCGTGCGCACCACCATAAAGAGCGCCAGGGGAAGCGGTGCCAGCGCCACCACGGCCATCAGCGGACTCATCCAGAACATGTAGATCGTGATACCGACGAGGATTGTTATCGCTTCGAGCGACGCGAAGAGGGCCTGGTTGAAAAAGCCTGCCACACGCTGGACATCGCTGGTAGCGCGCGAGATGAGCTGACCGGACTCTGCGTTATCGAAAAATGAGAACGAAAGCCGCTGCATCGCATCATAGAGCTTGCGGCGCAACGTCCAGAGTATGGTATGGGTCAAGCGGGCCTGGGACACCCCTGTAGCAAACATCATGACAGCCCGCACCGTCGCTATTAGAAGAAGAAGCATGCTGACAAACGCGACGCCTCGCGCCGATTCCTCGCGTGCTGTCTCGGATGTGATGCCCCGCTTTATGATGTCGAATGCCCACCCGATGACCGGAGGCCGCGCCAGCTCCAGGCCGAGCGTGCAGAAAATGAGCACCGCCACCAGAAGCGCGCGCTTCCAGTGCGGCCTGGCAAGTGCAGTGAGCCTTCTTAGAAGCTCACCGAAAGATAGACCTCTGTCCTCGTCGTTCTCCACAGGGGTGTGATGTCCTTTCCCGCTACCTCATGCGCATCCACCGCCTACATGGTGCGGTCGACCGCCTCTGCTATTCGTTCCAACTCCTTCATCATCAACTCGAAGCCCCTGAAGTCAAGCGACTGGGCGCCATCCACAAGGGCATCCTCGGGGTGCGGATGCACCTCGACAATGAGGCCGTCGGCGCCGGCTGCCACGGCCGCCCTTGCCACGGGCGCCACCAGAGCGGAGTGACCGGTCGCATGGCTCGGATCCACGATGACCGGCAGGTGCGTGCGCTGCTGCATGGCAGGCACCGAGGCAATCGAGAGCGTGTTTCTCGTGTGATCCTCAAACGTGCGTATCCCACGCTCGCAGAGTATGACGTTGTGGTTGCCACGCGAGAGGATGTATTCGCCGGCGAGGAGCAGCTCGTCAATGGTCGCGCTCATGCCGCGCTTTAAGAGTACGGGCTTTTGCTGCTCGCCGGCCGCTTTCAACAGGAGGAAGTTCTGCATGTTTCGCGCCCCTATCTGCAGGACGTCAGCATACCTGGCAACCAGCTCGACGTGCTCAGGGGCGATTACCTCCGTCACCACTGAGAGTCCCGTCTCCTCGCGCGCACGGGCCAGTATCTTGAGACCCTCCTCCTCGAGACCCTGGAAGGCATACGGGCTCGTGCGCGGCTTGAATGCCCCCGCCCGCAGCGCCACTGCGCCGCATGACTTCACAAAGCGGGCCGTCTCTATCGTCACTTCCTCGCTCTCCACCGCGCAGGGACCGGCAATCACCCCGATCCGGACCCCTCCAAAGGAAAAGCCGTCCACCTTCACGACGCTTTTCTCCTCGTGCACCTCCAGCGAGGCCATCTTGTAGGGGGCAAGTATAGGCACGACACGCTCGACGCCGGGCATTGCCTCTATATCGTCAAGGGTTCTGCCGTGCTTGTCGCCGATCGCGGCAACGACAGTCCGACGCGTGCCAAAGATCGGATGCGATATGAGGCCGATCGATTCTATCTTTTCCATCACGTGGTCTATCGACTCACGCGATGCTCCCGGCTTCATCACAACTATCATCTTGCCTACCTCCTGGTCGACTCGAAAATGCAAATAAAAAAAGCCCCGAGGCGCCGCCTCA
>SLPQ01000080.1 GCA_007131925.1 Candidatus Brocadiia bacterium
AATCTGTCGACAAAAGCATCTTCGGGTGATGCCGCGGGGGCTGGAAGCCGCAGGCGTGGCAGGCCGCCGGGGGCGGGGGGGGGGTCTGCGCATGAGCGTGCACGCGGCCGGCATCCCGCACTCCAGAACAGGCCGCGGGTGATGTCGGCATTGGCGTAAAATTCTTGAACCGCCACATCTTTAAGTTATAGTAATGCGGTCAATGGCGGTTTGTTGGTTCGGGCAGGATCTATTCGGGAGGCAGAGATGGCCAGAAAGAGACAAGGCGGAAGCGGCCCCGAAAATGAAACGCTTTATGATTTCAAGACAAGCGACGGGGCGCTTATTGATGTAGCCGAACAGGCGCCCGTGCCGCGACTGCTCGACTACATTTTTGAAGCTGGTATAACCGCCAACAGCACGGATATACACTTCGACTGGCACGAGGACGGCCTTGTCGTGAGGTTTCGCATCGACGGGGTGCTCCACGACGTGCTTAATGTCGCCCCTTCTACGGCGCTGGCCCTCGTAAGCCGCCTGAAGGTCCTGGCAAACATGGACATAGTCGAGCGCCGGCACGCGCAGGACGGCCGGCTCAGCGTGACCCTGTTCGGCAACGAGCACGACATGCGCCTTGCCACGGTGCCTACCACCATGGGGGAGAAGGTCGCCGTGAGGGTTATGACGACCCGGGCCACCTTCAGCAATCTCAAGGAGCTGGGCCTGGCGGATGACCAGATGCAGCTCGTTGAGGGCTTCATCGAGCGGCCATATGGGATGATACTGGCCACCGGACCGGTAGGGTGCGGCAAGACCACCACCCTGTACTCGGCTCTGATGAATATCAATGAACGCTCCGACAACGTGATGACAATAGAGGATCCGGTCGAGTACCGGATCATAGGCACCAACCAGGTCCAGGTAAACTCGCGCGTCGATTTCAGCTTCGCCGAGGGCCTCAGGGCGATGCTCAGACAGGATCCCGATACGATCATGGTCGGCGAGATCCGCGACAATGAGACCGCCAAGATCGCCGTATGGGCCGCGCTTACGGGCGTGCTGGTGCTATCCACCATACATTCGAACGATGCACCATCGACGGTTACCACCCTTTTTAACTTCGATATCCCGGGCTTTTTGATCTCAAACTCGCTCATCGGCATCGTATCCCAGAGGCTCATCCGCAAAATCTGCCCCCACTGTATCGAGAAGTACAAGCCCGATACCGACCTTCTAAAGCAAATGGGCGTCGACGCCAAAAAGTACAAGGACGCGGAGTTCAACAGGGCCAAGGGTTGCGCAGAGTGCTTTCACACCGGCCACAGCGGCCGCACGGGCGTTTTCGAGGTCATGGACTGTAACGAGGAGATAAAGGACCTCATCTTCAGGCAGACTACGCGGGAGGTCATAAGGCAGGTCGCAAGGGATACCGGCATGAAGACCCTCAAGGAGAGCGCCCTTGAAAAGGTGCGTGCAGGCACGACGACTGTCGAGGAATATTTCAGGGTCGTTTATGTATGATTTGCCTGCAGACGCGACCTTGAAGCATTGAAAACCTGAGCAGAATAGGGATAATGCGATAAGAGGGCAAGAGACGTGACACTCATGAAAAGACAGATAACTGTTCTCATCGCAATCATGATAATAGCAGGGGCTCTATTAGCCCTTGTCGGCTGCGGCATAATTGGCGAGGAGTACACCGTTCTCGAGTGGTATGCCAGCTACTTCGAGACATACTTTCCTCGCTGGATGGACGACTTTGCCGCCATGCACCCTGAGGAGAATATCCGCTTTGAGTTTCGCGCGATGGTAGGCGAGGCGGCCCAGAAAGTCTACACCATGCTGATCTCGAATACTTTGAGCGACATAATCGTCGTAGGCACCGGCACACGTGCCCTTCTGATTGACAACCAGGCACTCGAACCTATCCCCGAAGGCTTTATCGATACAGAGCAGTACATGCCCCTGGCGCTTTCTCTGGACAGGTACGAGGACGGCTCTCTCTCGGCGATCCCCTTCACTATAGGAATCCGGCCCTTCATGTATTTCAACGTAGATATACTCGAGGAGGTCGGCGCTGACGTCGACGAGATACCCGGTACTTTCGATGAATATCACGAATGGGCCGCTCAGTTTCTCAGGTGGAGACTGCCTGACGGCTCGATTGTGAACGGCAAGCTGCCTCCTGAAAAGGTCTCAGGTGCAACCCGTCTGCGCCGGCCGCTTCTGATACAGCGCGGCCATATACTCTCAGTTTATCCTTTCCTGCTTGCATATCTTGACCCCATGGTCGATGAAGATGGCCACAGCGACAATTCGCTGGACGACTTTCTTGGCGGCCCGCCCTCCAACAGACCGTTCAGGTTTGACACGCCGGAGGTCATCGCCGGCATGACAGAGTGGCGCGACTTTTTCCTGTCGGATACCGGGGCCATCGCAGATGGCGATGCTGACCGAATACAGGGGCTCACTGCCGGAAATTACGCTTCGGTCGAGGGCGGAAACTGGATCTTCAGCGAGGTTTTCTCGGTAAATATGACTACTACCTCCCTGCCAAGTGCCGAGGGTAAGCCTCTTCGCCTTCCCATCGGAGTGACTGCACAGGGCGTCTCGCGCCAGTCGCCAAACAAGGAGCTGGCGATGAAGTTCGCCCGCTACATCAGCGAGGCCAACCAGCTGCTCGATGGCTATTACGGGCACGGATACCTGCCAAGCCGATGGGATGCATGGGAGGCTATCAGGGCCTTTGACGAAGAGGACATTCGCATAAGAGAGCGCTTCTTAAGCCCCTTTGCAGAGGGCAATGCCGACTTTATCGGCCAGCCGCGCATCAGGCGAACTTACCACGACAGGATGACGCTTGAGGTTTACGTACCTTTCCGTGCGAACGTGACACTCGGCACCTGGAGCTCACTTGATGATGAGCCGGATGTCCCCGAGCATCCCGGCGAGGAGATCCTTGACGAACCTGGGGAGCTGGACCCCTCCGAGGAGGTGGTCGCAGAGACATTTGCCGAAAGGCACGACAGGCGCCTGCAACAGCTCGCAAGCGATGTTGCACGCATGACCGGAAAGGAAGTGACGGTCGTCCTCCAGGGCACGCCGGAGGAGATGGTCTCCCTGCGCTCGGTGGTGCAGGAGAGTCCGGTAGAGAACTACCTGCCGCACCTCGAGCACGGGGTCTATGTGCCGGTGCACAGGCTCTGGGAGCGCCTGCAAGGGGAGGTCATCGTCCGTATGGCGCAGTTTGTGACGCACCCTGACCCCTCCCGCCGCATGACACCTGAGGAGGCCGCGCGCTGGGCGCAGGAAGAGGCCGAGGCTATAGCCGAGGGCAGAAAGTAAGACGAGGAACACGCTGATGCCAGAGGGTATATCATCCACAGTCGAGAAAACCGCCCCCGCCGGCGACGACCTTGAGTCGCAGGACATGTTCTCAGAGAAGTCGCGCCAGAAGATGGCAACTGTTTTTTTTCTGCTGCCGGCACTGCTTCTGATCGGCGTGTTTTCGTACGTCTCCTTTCTACTTACGCTGGGCCTCTCATTTTTTGATGATGTCACTTGGTTACCTGCCTCCCAGCCGACTTTCAGCGGCCTTTCCAACTACGCCAAGGTCTTGCAGTACGACCTTTTCTGGACTTCGCTGAGAAATGTCGTCCTCTTCGTGGTCCTGTTTGTGGTGGCGGCGCTCTTAGTCGGTCTCATTATCGCGTCGCTGATGGAGCAGAAGGTCAAGGGCCTGGGTTTTTTCCGCGTGGCATATTTCATGCCGATGGTGGTCTCTGCTGCCGCAACGGCGTGGATATTCAAGATACTCTTCGACCCTGGAACGGGGATTTTTTCCTTTCCCCTGCTGTACGTGACAACATGGCTGACCCGCATCGGACTGATGGACAGCCCTGTCGAGACACTACTTGGCGATGCGCGCACCGCCATGATGGGAGTTGCGCTGATGGCGCTATGGGCCGGTCTCGGCTACTACATATTGATTTACACGGCGGGGCTGCGTTCGATCGACCCTCAGCTTTACGAGAGCGCCATGATTGACGGCGCGGGCTTTTGGCGCAGAACTGCGCATATAACCGTCCCATTGCTGCGGCCGGTCATACTGTTTTTGAGCATTACGGGCGTCATCAGGGCTTTTCAGCTCTTCGCGTTGATAATGATCCTTCCGACATACGGAGAAAACCCCGGCGGGCCGGATGACGCCACCCAGGTGCCTATCCTCCTGATCTATAATATCGCCTTTCAGCAGCGAGACTTTGGATACGCATCTGCCCTGGCGGCGGTGATTTTCATAATACTCTTCGTCATAACGTTGATACAGGCAAAGGTCGGCAGGCTATCAAGCCCGGTCTGACAATCGAGGTGCGGCAAATATGTCACAGCAGCAGTTGAGAGATACGCACACGAGAATCGTTCAGCGCGCCCCCATAACCGGCGACACCATTAAGCGCTGGAGCGGGCAGAGCCTTATACACATTGTGCTGCTGGTCGGCGCATTCGTCATGCTTTTTCCGCTCTTTTGGATGCTTTTGACCTCATTCAAGGAGCAGTTTTACATGGAGGCAGCCAACCTTGTGTGGTTTCCTCCACCGTGGGAAGCAAGGTACTGGACCACTTCGCATTATGCAGAGCTTCTGATGCGCGCCGCTGTGGTGACCTCCGGCGGTACCGACAACTTCCTCACCGCAAGCATAAACAGCTTTATTTATTCCGGCGTGACTACCTTCGGAAACGTGCTCTTCTGCGCTATGGCCGGCTACGCCTTTGCCAAGAGGCGCTTCCGTGGATCCCACGTTATCCTTTTGGCTTTGCTTGCCACGATGATGATCCCGGGGATCATGGTTCTGCTTCCCAACTTCGTGATCACAGTCTTTGGACTGCGAGGCTACAACAACTTTGTGGGCCTGATCGTACCCGGGCTGGCAAGCTCTTTCGGCGTCTTTCTGATGAGACAGTACATGCTGTCTATCCCGGACGAGTTGCTGGACGCAGCCAGAGTAGACGGAGCAGGCGAGCTCAGGACTTTTTTCACAATAGTCCTGCCGCTGGCCACACCCATCATCGCCGCATACGGGGTTCTGCAGGCCCTGGCCTACTGGAATAACCTTCTCTGGCCGCTAGTGATAACAAAAGATCTTACAGTACTGCAGGTAGCCCTGCTCAACCTTCGCGAAATCGGCGCACAGAGGCTCGGCCCGGTGATGGCCGGCGCCATGATATCGTCCGCACCGGTGATACTGCTCTTTCTGGCCCTGCGAAAGCAGTTTGTACAGGCCATGACCTCCGGTGCGCTCAAGGGCTGATGCGCGGGTCTGCCATATTTCGAGCGCGCCGGCCCTTTACGTGCGCTCGAGGCGCGACAAATCCTCACGCCACCAAAGCGGGGCCCGGTGCAGGAGGCATCTCTGCAGTGGCCGGCAGACTTGATGCATCCTCAGAGCCGCCTTTTGATGCGCGCCACAAGACTGTGTGCCGCGCGCGTCGGCTCGGGCAGACGGTATGCGCTGCCTGCCGCCAGGACGAGCTCCAGCGCTGTTTCAACATCCATCATGTGCCCGGGGCTCACATAGAGCGGCTTGACCCCGTCCCGGGTGCGAAGTGCGGCGCCTACAACATGCCCATCATGTCTCATCGGTGAATACTCCCCGCGAGCCGGGCCCGGCTCGTCATATTCGCCGACAAGTACGCTCTTCGCGCAGCCAATTGTGGCAACGGCGAGGATGACGCCGAGATGGCTTGCTAAACCGCAGCGCCGCGGGTGGGCGATACCCTGACCGTCGCAGAATATCACATCGGGCCTGCCGGCGAGTCGGCAATATGCCAACTCCAGCGCGGGTATCTCCCGAAAGGAGAGAAGCCCCGGCACATATGGAAAGTCGAGCGGCGCCACCGCTGCTGCGACATCCACAACCTCGAGCCCAGGCCACGAAAAGAGGACCATGCCGCCTACAGCCACGCCCCTGGCCTTGTCATATCCGACGTCGGCGCCGGCCACCAGCGAGATATCCCTCCTGGCGGGCACCCCGCCTCTCCAAGAGCGACTGTGGTGGCGAGACAACGCCCGCGCGGGCGGACTCGTGACAATCTGCTCCGCGAGCCTCAGCTGTATGTCGACAGCCTGTGCGTAGGTGAGACCCGACCTGCCGAGGAGTTTCCGTCTGTCCTTTGTTTTACGGGGCCCTCTCATCGCATCGAGTCAAGGACGCTTAATATAATGCCGGAGGCCTCGACTGCATCCTGCCTCTCTATGTCAAGATGCGTCACAAGGCGCACACGCTCCGGCCCGAATGGCAGAAAGAGCACCCCCTCAGCACGCGCACCAGCGGCCAGCTCGGCGGGACTTACGCGGGCGTCGAGGCCGATCATTACCATGTTCGTCTCGACCTGCCGCATGTCGATGCGCACGAGCGGGTGGTCGCAGAGCCTCTCTGCCAAGAGCCTTGCGTTTGCGTGGTCCTCTTCCATGCGGTCGACATTGTGCTCGAGGGCCCATAGGCCCGCGGCTGCTATGATGCCGGCCTGCCGCATGCCTCCGCCGAGCGCCTTGCGCCAGCGGCGTGCCTCTTTGATGAAGTCGGCCGGCCCTGCCACCATAGAGCCGATGGGACAGCCAAGTCCCTTTGACAGGCAGAAGGTGAGAGTGTCAGCCGCCGCTACGCATTCTGCCGGCGACCTGCGAGAGGCCACCGCGGCATTGAAAATGCGCGCGCCGTCGATGTGCAGCGCAAGCCCATGCGCTCTGGCGACTTCGGATATCTCCCGTACGAGCGAGAGCGGGTAAACTGTGCCTCCGCCACGGTTGTGCGTATTTTCAAGCCACACGAGCCGCGTAGGCGGGTGGTGGATATCTTCGGCGCGAACCGCCGCGGCAACATCCTGCGCCTTGACAATGCCCCTCTCTGAGTTTATGAGGTTCAGACTCACGCCGGCTATGAAAGCCGCAGCACCACCTTCCGACAGGAAAACATGCATGTCCCTGCCGGCTATCACCTCGTCCCCGACGATCGTGTGCGTCTTGAGCGCCAGCTGGTTTGCCATCGTGCCGCTGGGCGTCAGTAGCGCCGCTTCTTTGCCGAAAATCTCCGCGGCTGCCGATTCGAGGGCATTCACCGTCGGGTCCTCGCCATACACGTCATCCCCGACAGGTGCCGCCGCCATGCGCGCACGCATCTGGTCACTCGGTCTTGTAACCGTGTCGCTTCTGAGATCAATCATCCAGGTCCCCCTTGCCATAGATGTGAACATCGCGCCCGCGGCTTTCGGCCAGAAATGAGCCTGCCGGCATAACAACCTCTCCCGGCAGAAAGGCTGGAGAGCCGGCCTCCTGCCAGGCGCTCTGCCAGAAGGAAGCCACCGCCGAGGCTGCCGTCGCTAACTGTCTCTCTGCAATGTCGCCGACCCGCTCATGAAGACCCGCGTAGTAGTCTCTCTCAGGCGCCTGTCCCGGCTGCATCAGAGACCTGTCGGCAGCAAGTATGGCGTCGATATCACTGTAGGCGACCTTTGCAAGCTCAAGGGCCTCTGCGGCCGGGGCCTCTATCGTCCTCAGCGGTTGCGCAAGCAGAGCTGCGCGCTTTTTTATCTTCGTGCGGTGCTGGTCGATCATGCCTACCTCAAAACGCACGTGCACATGCCTGTAGGCGGCGTCCGTGTCAAAAATGACATTGCCGGAATACTGCCCCCTGTAGTTTATGGTAGTGTGAAGCGGCATCGTAGCGTCACCAAGATAGTGAGATAGATATCCCGCCTCAGAGAGTATCGCTCGCAGATCCTTTTCGCGGAAGGCATTCACAAGCTCTTCGTAGCGCTCTTGCGCGGCCCAGGGCAGACGTCCATTAGAGAGGGCGTCTTCGCCGAACTCTGCAGCAAAGGCCTCCCGATCGGCAGGGATGCGGTCGAAAGGCGGCCTGTCAAACGCGTCCAGGTTTATGAAATGGTTTACTCCCTCGGCCGGATCTGTGGCAGCCAGCAGGTCAGGCTCGATGGAAAACGCCAAAAGCGACTCCATATTTGCCTCGAAAAAACCCTTCAGCGGCTCGTCCAGCATGGAGGTGGCGTTGTAGGTGATGATCTGGTGAGCGCTGATGCCCCATGCGAGTCCCGCCGGCGTGATGGCTATTACACATGCCGCCGTCGCCGCTGCTATAAGCACATACTCCTTAGCGTCTCTCACACAAGACTCCACAATACTCAAGGCCTCTGCTTTGAAAAACGGCTACATTATCACCGGTAAAGGCCGCTATGACAAGGGCTGTCTCTCAGGTGTGCCGTTTTCGCTTGACCGCCCAGCCGGGCCCAATAATATTAGAGGTCTTATGGTCACAGGCTGACCTGGGGGCGGCCCTGCTTGCGGAGACACATTTCATGCTGAAGATTCGGCGCATCGACTGGGGTGATCTTGACGCGCGCATACATCTCGACACCCTTCGCAATTCTCTCTCCGTCGAGGACGGACAGGTCACAGAAGCCTCCCAACAGCGCACGATCGAGGTTTTTGGTGAGCCGCTCTCGCCGCTCTCTGTCGTCAGACGCATAATTGACGAGGTCAGGCTTCGCGGCGACGAGGCAGTCGCAAAATACTGCGAGAAACTGGATGGTGCAAAGATAGAGCCGGGCCACTTTCGCCTCGACCCTTCACGCTTCAAGGCGTCATGGGAAGGTGTTGATGAGGACTTTCGTAATGCGCTGCGCCTGGCCGCCTCCAATATCGAAAAATTCCAGCGCATGCTGGTCAAGGACGGTTCAACAGTCCTCGAACGAGACGGCGTACGCCTCGAATCAGTGGTGCGCCCGTTGCGGCGAGTGGGCGTCTACATTCCAGGCGGCGCCGCTGCTTATCCCTCTGCGGTTCTTATGGATGTTATTCCGGCACAGGTGGCCGGCTGCAGGGAGATTGCCGTGGCGACACCTGCCGGAAAGCTCAATGACCACGTCATGGCAGCCTTTCACCTGCTCGGGCTCGACGAGGTTTACAGCGTCGGAGGCGCCACAGCAGTAGCTATGCTTGCTTATGGCACCGAGAGCGTGCCCGCTGTGGATATGATCGTGGGGGCAGGGAATACATTCGTAAACCTGGCCAAGCGCGAGGTCTGCGGCGCGGTTAAGATAGACATGTTTGCAGGTCCAAGCGAGATACTTGTGATTGCTGACGATACGGCCGACTGCGACCTTGCGGCGGCGGACCTGCTCTCACAGGCCGAGCATTATCCGGGCTCGGCTATACTTGTGACCACGTCTCAGGCGCTGGCCGAAGAGATCGTCGAATGCATCGAGCGCCAGCTGGTCGAGTTGCCACGCCGAGACATGTGTCGCGAAAGCCTCGAACGATACGGCGCCATCGTCAAAGTCTCAGACATTCATGAAGCGGTAGAGGTCGCAAACCTCGTGGCACCTGAGCATCTCGAAATAATGACGCGCGCGCCTCGTGAGATTGCCGCAAGGATAGAAAATGCCGGTACCGTCTTTGTGGGCTCCGACACGCCGGAGGCGGCCGGCGACTATGTGGCCGGCTCCAGCCACACGCTGCCGACCGGCGGCACGGCAAGGTTTGCCGAGGGGCTCTCGGCGCTCGATTTTCAGAAGCGCATGAGCATTATCGAATACAGCCGACAGGCCCTGCAACGCGAGCTGCCGGCGATACTGAGCCTTGCCGGTCACGAGGGGCTCGATGCGCACGCGCGCGCAGCGGCACGCAGATTCGAAAAGGACTGAGGGCATGTACGTCAGACCGAACATAGCGAGGATGCAGGCTTACCTGCCCGGTGAGCAGCCGACCGAGAGTGCATGGGTTAAGCTCAACACAAACGAAAACCCCTATCCCCCCTCTCCGGAGGTGGCCAAAGCGATACTTGCCGAAGCTGCAGGCGAGCTGAACCAGTACCCTGACCCGATGGCCGACGCGGTGCGCGAACGCCTGGCGACGCGCTTTTCCCTGGCGCGGGAAAACTTCCTCGTCGGCAACGGCGGTGACGACATTCTCACCATTGTTACCCGCTCGATCGCAGGCGAAAAAGACTTAGTGGCCTATCCGAGCCCTACATACATCCTTTACGAAACCCTCGCTGAGCTTCAGGCCGCAAAGATACACGAGGTCCCTTACGGGCCAGACTTTGCTATACCTGAGGCGCTATTCGGCAGTGGGGCGCGCTTGACTTTTCTTGCCAATCCAAACAGCCCGTCAGGCACGGCGGTACCAGTCAAGCAGATAAAGCGGCTGGCCGACAGCCTTGACGGGGCCCTGCTGGTCGACGAGGCCTATGCCGACTTCGCCGATGACACTGCGATGAGGCTCGTCGGCAGGGCTGCCAACCTGTGCGTGCTGCGCAGCTTTTCCAAGTCGTTTTCACTGGCGGGGCTGCGGGTCGGCTACCTGGCCGGACCCGTCGAGCTTGTAAGCCAGTTTGCCAAGGCCAAGGACTCCTATAACGTCAACCGCCTCAGCATGGCTGCGGCCGCTGCGGCCCTGGATGACTACGACTACATGCTCGAAAACGTCGAAAGGATCAGGCGCTCCAGGTGCGAGCTTACCGAGGCGCTCGATGAGCTCGGCTTTTCGAGCCTGCCCTCTCAGGCGAACTTCATCTGGACAAAGGTACCTTCTCCCGGCGCACGCTCGCTCTATGAAAAGCTCAAGTCGCGAAAGATACTCGTTCGCTTCTGGGACCGCCCCGCGATGTCCGACTACGTGCGCATCACCGTCGGCACGGACAAACAGGTCGAGCTCTTCCTCTCGACGGTGCGCGAGATCATCGGAGCACAAGATGTCTGAAGCCCTACTCGCTCGCAGAGTAAAAGACCTTGCACGCCAACGCGGCGCGCTCATCCTGGCCCACAATTACCAGCTGGGGGAGGTCCAGGATGTTGCCGATTTTGTGGGCGACAGCCTCGAGCTGGCCCAGAAGGCTGCACAGGCCGCCGCCGATCTTATACTCTTCTGTGGTGTTCATTTCATGGCCGAGACCGCAAAGATCGTGAACCCTGACGCAGTCGTTCTGGAGCCTGATGTGCGCGCGGGCTGTCCATTGGCAGATATGCTGCCGGTAGAGGACCTGTGCCGGCTGAAGAAACAGTACCCTGAAGCGCTTGTAGTAACTTACATAAACTCTTCCGCCGAAGTCAAGGCACAGAGCGATTACTGCTGCACAAGCGGCAACGCCCTCAAGGTAGTCGCCTCGCTGGACCCCCAGCGCCAGATAATATTTGTGCCCGATGCCTCACTCGGCGAGTACGTGAGCGAGAGGCTCGGGCGCGACCTCATACTCTGGCAGGGCTACTGTCCCACACATCACCGGATCACGCCCGAGGACATGCGTGAAGCACGCCGCCTGCATCCGAAAGCCGCTGTCGTGGTCCACCCGGAGTGCACCAGCGGCGTGAGAGCGCTTGCAGACGAGGTGACATCCACATCAGGGATCATCCGTTACCTTGCCAAAACTGACTACGAGGAGTACATCATCGGAACTGAAAACGGCATGCTGCACCGGCTGCAGCAGCAGTTTCCCGAAAAGAAACTCCACTACGTAACCACACTGGCGGTATGCCCAAATATGAAGCTTAACACGCTTGAAAAGATGCTCTGGTCGCTTGAAGACACAAAATATGAGGTCATTGTGCCGGAGGAGACGGCCCGCAAGGCACGTCTGGCGCTTGAGAGAATGCTGCAGCTTGTCTGAAAGGAAAGACTCAATGCTCAAACTCGCCATCATAGGTTGTGGCAAGGTCTCAGAAAGGATGCATCTGCCCGCCTTTGCCTCCATGCCGCAGGTCGCCATAGTCGCGCTTGCCGACATATCCTCAAAGCCGCTCGGCGCCATGGGCGACCTGTACGGCGTCAGCGCACTTTACAAAGACTACAAGGATATGCTAAAAAATGAGGATATAGACGCCGTCTGCGTCAACACGCCAAACTACCTTCACGCTAAGATGACAGTCGACTGCTGCAAGGCCGGAAAGCATGTGCTCGTGGAAAAACCCTGTGCGACCTCGATGCCTGAGGTCAGGCGCATGAAGAGCGCAGCCGATGATGCGGGGGTTTCAGTAATGGTCGAGCAGGTGCATCGCTTCATGCCATTCAACGAAAAGGCGCACGAAGTGATTCACTCAGGCTTCATGGGCAAGGTCCTGGGTTTCCGAGCTCGCGTCGCATCAGCCGGCCCGGCACTCTGGAGCCCCCAGGGCAAGTGGTTTTTCAAGAAGTCGCAAGCCTTTGGCGGAGCACTGGCCGACATCGGCGTCCATATCGTAGATACTATACGATGGGTCACCGGCGAAGAAATAGCGCGCGTACAGGCCCTTACGGCAAAGTATGGCAAGCGCGGAGATGTTGAGGACAATGGCCTCATGACGGCAGAGACCACCAGGGGCGTACTCGGTACGATAGAGGCCTCATGGACACAGTCGCCTGGATTTTTCGGATACCAGGTGAACTGCGAGAAGGGCGTGCTCGAGGTCGTCATGGGCAGTGGCCTCAAGGCATACATGGCTGAGCCGAAAGGCGAAATAGACTTTACACTGCCTGCTGAGAGCCGGCACGGCGGTGCCTTCGGCTACTTCGTCGATTGCGTAATGAACGGCCGAACGCCTTTTGTGGATATTGAGGAGGGTGGCCGCAGCCTGGCGGTGATTATCGCTGCCTACCGCAGCGCGGCGACCGGTCGGGCGGTTAAGGTCGGCGCCTAACGGCCTTCCTTGAAATAGATGTTCTTGATTTCCCGCAAGGGATATCCGGTGGAGTTGAGCTCTTGAATTATCTTGACCCGGCGGCAGGCCTTTTCGTCGAAGAGGTGACGGCCCGATCCGGTTCGCCTGGCCTCTTCGATAAGGCCCATAGTGAGGTAGGTGTAAAGGGTCTGGCGGCTTATGCCTGTTCGCCTGAGAAACTCGCCTGTCTTGTACAGTCCTTTTCCTTCAGGTCTCATCTGCACCGAAATGTCCAGGCTCCTTACATTACCCTGCCCATACGAGCAACCATATGGGGAATTCGGCCATAAACGGCGCCCAACTCAAGCAAAACATTTCCCGGCCCACCGGCGCATCGGCTGAGAGTCGAAGCGAGGAGGGCTTTCACGTCCCCTTTGCGCTCATAGCCGCTCTCATCATCGTACTGGCGGCGATACTGCGCCTTGGCCATATCTCACGCTACGAGATATGGCTCGATGAGGCCTACTGTTTTGCCGTGGCCAAAGGGTCAATGTCCGAAATCATACAGGCACTGCGCCTCGACAACGGCCCGCCCCTCTACTACATGATGCTGCATTTCTGGATGCGCATGTTTCGAGAGAGCCCCTTTGCGCTTCGCTCGCTGTCGGCGCTCTTTTCGATCGCGTCAGTGGCGGTAGTGCTAATGTGGAAAACGCCCTGGCTTAGCCGGCGCGCCCGGATCACGGCGGGCTTTATTTTCGCAATTACACCACTTGCGCTTTACTACGCCCAGGAAGCCCGGATGTATTCGCCGGTGATGTTTTTCTCCCTGCTCTCAATAGTATTTCTCGAGCGGGGGCTTCGCGCGGGAGGCATTCGAGACTGGTGCGCTTTGTCGCTTTCAACCGCACTGGCCCTCTACACCAGCTACATAGCAATATTTCTGGTGCCGGTTGGGTACTTTGCGGCGTTATTGGCCTTCCATCGCGAGAGGAAGACGGCCCTTTTAACCCGGCGTGTAAGGTGCATGCTTGCGGCGCATGCAGCGGCGGGGGTGCTCTTTCTGCCGTGGCTGCCTATTTTCATCAATCAACCCAGAGAGGTGGCCACCCAGTGGATCGCCCGAATGCCCGGGAGACCCCACCCGGCGGTGATGCCGCTCCAATCGCTCCTTGTGATGACACCCGGCGGTGCACGCTATCCCTCATACCTGAGGCAGCTGCGCTGGGACATTGCCAGGTACGATGCCACAGTGGACGCCATCGAGGATGGCCTTGAAGACCGGGCGGTTGTGAAAATACTTGCCTCGGTTCATCCGAACCTGATGCTCGCTGTTGCGGTCCTCTTTACACTGGCGGCATTGTCACTGGCGCTGAATCGGCCTGCCGATAACTTCCCTGCAAGAGCGCTGCTCGTTTCATGGCTGTTGCTGCCGATAGCCGCGCCGCTTGTGCTTTCTCTAAGACACCCCATGTACCTTGTGGGCAGGTACGAGATAACGGCACTGCCGGCAATGGCCATCCTTGCAGGCATCGGCATTTCAAGATTCAGGCCCCCATGGCGCGCCGTGGCGCTCGTGGCGGCCGGGGTGCTTGCGTTTTACAGCTGGGGCTGGGCGCTGACATTTCCGGGAAGGGGCCGCCAGCCGGAGCGAGGGGCTCTTGTCGCTCAAACAGCCCGGCGGGGGGACGTGATTCTGGCTTTGCTGTTTGAATATGCGCCGATTTACTACTACATGGGCGCCGAGCGTGACCGGTCTGAGTTTGTTACTTATCCTCGCGACACTATCGAGCACTCGGCATGGATCGATTATGAGCGCTGGCTCAAGCCGGCCAACGACTACGAAGTGACACGAAACGAGCTTCGCGAGGAGGCGCATCTGACCGTCGCTGAGACTGCTGGACGAATGACGCCCGGCAGTCGTCTCATAATCGTACGGCCAAGGCGGCCGATACCGCAGTGGGGGGTGGCAATGGAGGCGCCCCTCATTGCGGCGGTTGAGGCGCTGGTGCCCGACACACTGCTTCTGCACCCGACGCATTCACGGCCCGACATGGGAATACTGGTTTTCGAGAAGGCGCTCACAGCGCCCTCAATGTCTCCGTGAGGTTTTCTTGCCGGCTTTGCCGCGCCGCCGACGAGGCTTTCCTGCCGGGCGGTCTTCAGGTCTCCGCGAGACCCATACGGCGGCAAGTATCGTGGCAAGCGTCACGACAGCTCCTGCGACGCGGCTTGTCGGCGCGTACGTGAAAATGAGCCTGCCGCTTCCGGCAGGCACGCCTGCTGTGACAAGGCCGCGGACGTTTTTGACCTGCTCTGCGGCACCGCTGACTCGCCAGCCCGGGTGGTAGTTCTGGTTGAGCACCACCACCCCATCGCTCTCGCTTGAATAGGTGACGCTGTACCTGCTGAGAGTCGCCTCCATCTCCAGCGTGCCAGGGGAAGATGGATCAAGAAAAAAGACCTCGCCCCTGTACCCGGGATCCTCGGGCATCAAGGCTGCTCTGGGAAGATAGCTGACGTCATATCCCCAGCCCAGCCGCTCACCCTCGAGAAAAGCGCGATAGACAATCAGCGTCTGCGGGTACGTAACCGGCACGTAAGGGGCCGCACCCGGACGCAGCGAAGCATGCCCTTCCAGGAGTTCGGCCGCTTCCTCAGGCGCCTTATCTGTGATGAGCCCTGCCGGGATGAAAGACACCAGGCTGTAGAGCGGCACTGGGCGGTTATAGTACATCCAAACGAGGTTGCCTGCCGCCAGCGCCGCCAGCAGGCCCGCCACCGGAAGTGCAGCGGACGCGATGCTTGTCTGGCGGAGCCGCTCCCTGATAAAGTCAATCCCCATCGCACCGACCAGGCTGACCACCATGATGACGTGCATTATAAAGCGAAAAAACACATGCATACCCGATAGCCCCGGCAGCACTGTAAAAAGCGCAAAGAAATCCACCGGCGAGACCGATCCGAGCGACGCCACGAAAAAGACCGCCGCCGTCGCCACCCACGGCCATGCAGCAGCCCGCCTGGCTGCCGCGCCCACCAGAAAGAGTGCAGCCGGCAGGTAGCCGATGAAGGCTGCATATTCCCACCGGCCCCAGGGCAGGCCTTCATACCCCGGCCTCATCGGCATGCGTGCGTCAAATAGCGCTCTCCATACCACCCACAGCGGCGTACCGGAAAAGTCCGGCTCAGAGCCGATCGCCAGAAACATATATTCAAGCGTGGACAAGAGCTTGACCATCGAAAAGCCAGCGGCAAAGAGCAACGACAGGCTCATCGCCTTCAGTGGACGCAGACTGTTTTCAGCGCCTGCAAGAAAGAGGCTGAGCACGGCCAGCAGTATTGACGCGAACACAAAAGGGTACGGCCCTCCCGATAGGTACATCCCAGCTATTACAGCGCCCGCAGCAGCCGCCCAGGCCGGCTTGTGCCGCGCTCGCAGAAAGAAGAGAACCGCCAGCGGCTGAAAAAGTGAAGTCCAATGACTGCAGTGCCCGACAGCAAAATGATAGGCGTGCCATCCATTCAGGCCCCAGACCGTCGCGGCAAAAAAGCAGCCAGGCCGCGATATCGAAAACTCCCGCGCCAGGAGCCACATGCAGTACATGCCGGCGGCAAGGACCAGTATGAGGGAGATCTTTGACCCGACAACCTCGCCGAAGATCAGCACAGGCACAAACAGCGGCGAAAGAGTGGGATCATGCGGATGGCCCCACTGAACGTTTCCACCGTAGTAGTAGGGATTCCACCCGGGAAGCTCCCCATACTCGACAATCGCCTGGCGGGGGACCCCGTAGTATGCGTTGAACTGGGCCCAGTCGTGGACGCCCCATCGACGCATGTTGCGCAGCATCGGCGCGGTCACCAGCAGGGCCAGCGCCAGAAATGCGCACGCAACGAGTGTCTCGAGTGCCGCACGCCGACTCATGGCGGCCCAACACTTCGTCGCCCGCAAGCTGATGCGCAAGCTGCCGCGCCGGCCGTCAGGGACTCCAGAGCTTCAAGGAGGCAGTTGGAGGCATAAACTTGCCGAAGGGGTGCTCTCACCAACATCTCCCGATATCTCAAATAAAAAAGGGACAGACAGCGCATGATTGTAGGTGAGAATCGCTAATGGTCAACACCGCGAAGCGTCTTCAGCGTGTATTTGACGGCAGCAGCTGCTGTGCCGCGAAGCTCAGGTTTCCCTGGCCTGCCGATGCGACCCGGCCAAAGCTCTCAGATGCGGCGTCCATGTCTCTTAGATGACGCATTTGGACGTAGCCCATGTGAAAGTAGCAGAGTGCTTCCAAATGGCCGGCCCTATCGGGGGGCTGGCCATCAAGAAGCTGTCGGCATGCTTCGACACTCTCCTCGTATCGGCCTAACCGCGAGAGAGCCACCGCCTCGATGATCCCCGCAGAGTAGCCCAGCTCATCCGTAGCGCTATTATCCCCCGCCAGTGTGCGAAATCCGTAGGCCGCCGTCGATATCTGGCCGATCTCCTTCTGACACCATGCACTTCTGAAACGCGCTTCCCGCGCAAGGGACTCGTCCATTTCGGCTTCAGCGGCGGTTGCCGCCTTCATGAAAGAGCTGGCAGCGCTTCTGAAATCGTACGCCCGAACCTCCATGATCCCTACGAGGTGCCACTGCTCAGCGGTTGCCGCGTTCTGACGGCTATTCATAACAAGGGCACGGGCCCTGCGTGCGTTTTCGATCTCACCGATAAGCGCCAGGGCCGAATTTCGCACAACGGCATCTGTTGACTTGCTGGCAGCCCTGAGGTCCTGCTCGGCCCGGTCGAGCTCGCCCATGCGCAGCCTCAGCGCACCCTCGGCAAGCTTCGCGCGCAGCGCATCAGGACCATCGCCGACGGTCGAGTACCGTACAAGAGCCTCCCGCAGGCGGCCCTGAAGCTCGAAACGCCGTCCGGCCACAAGCGCCGCCGATTCCCCCGTAGCAGCATGTAACTCGGTGAACAGGAGTCCTTGCAGCACAGCCACCATCGAGGCATGCGCGCTGGCTGAAGGCGCCTCCGGAGTACGTTTCTGGGATAGCAGGTTAATAAGCCGCCACCCAGCGCCCCTCTCAGCAGGAGAGTCCATTGAAGCCAGAAAGCTGTAAACCACCTCGCTCGCTGCCGCTCGCGAAGCTATGAGGCTGTCGGCTTCGATGGCCCTCTTTCCCGAATTAGCAGCATAAATGTATGCTTCGGATATCTGACCGGCCGGCCCAGCATCGAGGAATGCCCTGACCATGTCCACTGATGTATGCCTGCCGAGCGGGCGGGCCCGACCTGGCAGGTCGCGAATAGCCACCACTACCACCAGAAGCGCCAGCCCCGCCACAACAGCCGCGGCCGGCCGCCAGTCACTGGTAATCCACCTTATCAGCCCCTTACGCGGCTCAGGAGGCGTACCAGGGCGCTGCGAACGGATGGGCCGGCCGGAGTCAGCTTGCTGGGTCTCTTCGCCGGGCATCGCTTCGTTGGAGAGCTTGAACTGCATCATGAAATCAAACTTGTCGGAGGGCGGCCGGTCCCTCCAGCGCGCAAGAGAAGCCGAAACAACCTCAAGCTCCTCCAATACCGCTGCGCATTTCGGGCAAGAGGCCAGATGCGCCTCGAGCGCGACGCGGCGCGGCGGCGCAACCTCGCCATCCAGGTACGCCTGCAGATCCTCCCTGAATGCCTCGCAGGCCATCCTATGCAACTCCCATATCTTTCAGAATCTTGAATGTCTCCCGCTTGGCCCGATACACCCATGACTTCACAGTGCCGGCACTTGTATCAAGGATATCGGCAATTTCGGCGTAGGTCAGCCCCTCATATTCCTTTAGAACAAGTGCCATTCTATGATCCTCGGAGAGATGTTCCAGAGC
>SLPQ01000246.1 GCA_007131925.1 Candidatus Brocadiia bacterium
CACAGTCAACTCCGTAAATTATTTTCCCGGAGACCCGGCTCTTGAGCCGTGGGAGCCGATCGCCGAAAAGATGGGGGACTTTGCTTATCAGTATCTTTCCGGTGACTACAAGGTCCAGGAGATTGCGCTTCGCTTTAACGGTGCCCTTGCCGATCACGCTACGCAGAGCCTGACGGCGAGGTTTCTAAAGGGCTACCTGCAAAATGCGTATGAAAGCGCCAACGTGGTCAACGCCCGTCAGCTGGCCCGCGAGGCAGGCCTCAGGCTCATCGAGTCTCGCAGTGAAAACGTCCGGGATTATATCAGGGTGGCTTTCGTTACGGCACAGGGGGAGGTCATTTTCAGGGGTTCGCAGATAAATCTGAAGGAGATCCTGCACTCGATAAACGATTATTTCTTTGACGTGGCGCTCAAAGACAGATTTTACCTTGTTTCCACGCACAGTGACGTTCCCGGCATAGTCGGCATTATAGGCACCAATCTTGGCGACGCTGGGGTGAATATTGAGAAGTTCAGCCTCGAAGACAAGCCCGACCGCCCAAGCATGGCAATAATCTCCACAACAACCAGAGTCCCTCAGGAGATCATAAGAGCAATCGAGCTGGCCGTAAGTTCAAGGGGTGGCGAGATTAAGCTCAAGCCTATAGCGCTTCACAGCGCACCTGCCGAGGACTAGGTACGAGCCAGTCTGGCGCGGCGCCGATACGTTGCGCGCATTGCTGGCTCAGGGTGTCCTGTTGTTGCTGCAGCAGGCATTACACGCCCATTTGCACGGCACAATGACCAGATATTTTCAAAAAATTTCCTGCAAATCTGTAATTAGTGCCAAATTTGTCAGACCTAGCCATACTATTCGCGGCCGAAATAAATGTTACCCTGTTCTTTTCAGGGCATAAATGATCAACGTACGAGTCTGACACGCTTGAGAAAGGATGGCAGATACCCGGCCCTATGGGGGGTCTTGAGCCGTTTTCAGGGTACCAGTGGGTCTTGGCTTGGCCTGTTGCCCACGATGGGCGGCAGGGCTTAAGGGAATAAGTCAGGGTTTTCGACTACAAGGGGGTGTTTAATGGAGCGGACGGACCAGAGGATCAACTGCCTCAACTGTGGCAAGGAATTCATCTTTTCGGCCAGGGATCAGAAGTACTACGAAGAAATGGGTTTCCGGAACTCTCCGAAGCGTTGCCGCGAGTGCAGGGCCCTTATGAAGCGTGAGAGGCAGTTTGTACCTCAGGCCGATGGCAGTGTAAGTGAGCTCTTCAAGAGCGACTGCGCCTTATGCGGCCGGGCTGCGTACGTACCCTTCAAACCCACAGGGTGTAAGCCGGTGTACTGCCGGGACTGTCTCGTAGCGAAAAAGATTGGCGAGCAGAAGAGAGAGGACTATAAGCAGGAGACGCGCCTGTCCTGACGGCGGGGCCGAATCTTTCCGAGGCCCGCCAGCTTACCTTCAGCTGCAACCTATGCAGCCTCCCTTGAGAGCGCAAAGCAAATGCACTGGCGCCCTCACGCCCGACCATTATTACTGTCATTTAGCAGCTCTACGTGCACTTTTATGGTGAAAAGGCGGTAAACTTTGCTAACATGAAAGGTGCGCCTGACTATGCAACTTGACACTGTCGATCTTAAAGTGCGCGCTGGGCGTGCTGAGTGGGTGCCGTAGCGGTGGTTATGAGGAGAAGGCGATGAAACTCCTGGTGCTTGTTCTCAACAAAGAAGAACATACCGAAGAGGTGCTCGAACGCTTTGTCGAGCTCGGTGTGCCAGGCGCAACAGTCATCGACACGATCGGAATGGGCAGAGTGCTTTCGCAGGAGATACCGATCTTTGCGGGGTTTGTCGACATGATGGCCGGGGCGCGCCCGTCAAACAAGACCATATTCACGCTCGTGGAGGACAAGGCCGTAGAGGAAGTCCGCAGGGGAGTAGAAGAAGTTACAGGAAGCCTCGAGCAACCCGGCACAGGCATATTGTTTACCGTGCCGGTTGACTATCATGTCGGGATTGTGCGCGAGTGGCGCGAAAGCTCGCAGGAGGTCTGAAATGAGCCAAGCCGAGCCACAGAAGAAACAGGGCATTGCGCTGAAATGGAAGATAGTGCTTGGTGTCCTGATACTTTCAGGGCTGGCAGTCCTTGCGGTGGCGTTGTCACTTAGTCGTATCGCCAAGGCCGGGCTTGAGAGAGGAGCGACCGCGTCGCTGGGCGCGCGCACGACCGTAAGCGCCCTGGATCTCGGTATTTTCGCCGGGTCGGTGCGCCTGCGTGAGCTGGCAATTGCCAACCCCGAGGGTTACCAGGAGGGTTACCTGCTCACTCTTGACGACGCCGACATGGCAGTCGACATTCGGAGCCTGCTTTCGGATACTATCCGTGTGCGCAGGATCATCCTGGACGCGCCAGTCATCAGGGTGGTCGGCAGAGGCATTGACACAAATCTCTCTACTGTCATGGCACATGCCGGGCGCCGGGCGGAGGAGCCGGCCGAGCAACAGCCCGGCGCGGCCTCCAAGAAGATCGATATCGCCCTCATACGGGTAACTAATGCGCGCTTTGAATACCAGGTCGAGGGCGCACCGCATCTCTCGCTGAGCTTGCCCGATATAGAGCTGCGTGATATCGGTGATGAGGATGGAAAGCCGCTTATGCTTGCAGAGGTGCTTCAGCAATTGCTTGGCTCTATCGCCTCAGAAGCAGTCAAGACGGCCGGAGGTGATATTCCGGGCCAGTTTGCCGACGCCATGGAAGACATTATGGCGGGGGAGCTCGAAAAACTGGAGGATGCATTAAGGGGGTTTGAAGACAGGATACGCCCGGGTGAGGAGGCCATCCGAGGCGTTGGAGACCTGTTTCGCGGCCTCGGCGAGCCTTCCCGGGACGATTCGAACGATTAGCGTCGTCACCATGCGCGCGGTAGACGGCCGCCTGATGCAGCTCGCATCGGCAAAGTCGGCAGCGCATTGGCGATGAAAGGAGGGTTAAGGTGTCATCATCTAAGGTTATGCCTACGCTGGCCTCGTCTGGGGGGGTTGTCTCAGCCGGCATACTTATGGTGTCAGCGGGATGGTGGATCGGCATCATATTCGGGCTGATCCTGCTCGTCTGCCTGACCTTGCTCTACTTTGCCGCAGCATCGCAGCCCAGTGGAAATAAGCAGTCGGACCCGTACACCGCCAGGCTGGCTAAGCTCCTCGATGACATGGTGGACGGTCAGCCTGTCGACCCTGCCGATCTGCCAGAAGAGCTCGCCGAACCTTTGAGACGACTCTCGGCAAGGCTGGAGGTCCTCAACGATGAGCTGGATGACCTGTCTCCGCGCGACCGCCTGACGAGTCTGGCCAAGGAAGATGTCTTCAACAACGTCCTCTGGCGGGAGTTCAACCGTTCCCAGAGATACGGTGAGCCAATGTCGGTAGCCCTTCTGGAAATAAGGGATTTCGACCAGATACGCCGAGAGGGCGAGGAGAGGGCAGACGAGGTCTTGAAAAGCGTCGCAAGCGTGGTACTGCGCATGGTGCGTGAGACCGACCTGGCCGCTCGCTACGGAGACGAAAGGCTTGCTGTGATAATGCCTGGTACTGCATACGAGGGCGCAAGAGAGTTTGCCCAGCGATTTCACAGGGAGCTGGAGGAAAGTGCCCCCGGCGCGCCGTCCGCGGGCCTGAGCGTTGCCATAGGCGTGGCCTCCCTGCCCGAAGAAGGGACCAAAACCGCCCCCGAACTCGTCAAAAAGGCTGCAGCAGCACTAAAAGCTGCCGGCAATGGCGGGCCGGAGGGCTCTACTAATGAGTAATTAGCCGACCCCCAAACGCCCCGCGTTTCATTATGAAAAGTTTGTGGCGCGGAAAGTTTGACTTCGTGTATAATTATGATACCTTCGGACGATATTGAGGATATCAATTTGGGGGCCCGGATGCCATGTCAGACCTGCTGAAGGTCACGCTTGTTCTGTTTTTCATCTTCGCATCGCCGATCGTTACGGGGGCTGTCGACACTGAGAGTGTGCAGGGCAGGGCCGTAACTATCACTCTTTCGGGAAACGTGGACCTGAGGGTTTTTCTCGACTACGTGTCACGGCGGACCGGCAAGCACTTCCTGTATGATGACGCATTTCGCGGCAGCGTGACGCTTCTTGCGCCAACGAGCATCCCGGAGGAAAACCTGTTTCCACTCCTTGAGGCCATGCTGCAATACGAGGGATGGGCTCTCGAGCCTACCGGCGAAAACCTTATCAAGGTCCGAAGGGCTGCGGAGGTCGCGCGAGCGCCCATGCCTCTCTACCTGCCGGAAGATCTTGCCCGCCTTCCCGATGGCGATACCATGGTGACGCTGGCCTACAGGCTGCGGCACGTGGGGGTTCCCGAGATCCAGGGGGCCATCGCTCCTCTTGTAAATCCGGCAGCTGGCGCATTTGTGGCCCTTACGCGGTCAAATATTCTGATAATGACCGACTATGCGCGCAATCTCAGCCGGGTGCTCGAGGTTATCCGCATGATCGATGACCCGGAAAACGTCCCGGAGTTGAGAATCGTAGAGCTTCAGTACGCCAGCTCTGAGAATCTTGGCAAGCAGCTCCAGCGGGCGCTTCTGGCGGAGGCGAGGATCCTGGGCACCCCGGGTCCTCAGCAGCCGGCGATCGAGTTCGACATACCCTCAAACACACTCATTCTCGTCGCTACTCCGCGCGACATCAGAAAGATTATGGAGCTTATCGGCCATCTGGACGTGCCCGCGCCGGTGGGTGCCCGCAATCTGCAGATCTACAGGCTTAGGAACGCCAAAGCAGAGGAGGTTGAGGCGACACTTAAGGGGCTTATGGAGGAGAGCCCTGCGGGCGTCAGGCAGCTGCCAGGCGCGCGTCCCGACACCGAGGTGGGTGTGTCCGGTTACGCGATGCTGGCTGCCGGTGGTATTCGAGTGGTCGCAGACAAAGGCCAGAACGCCGTCATAGTGGTTGCGCCACCCGAAGTTCAGAGCGAGATAGAGTTTCTCATCGAGCAGCTCGATCGGCGCAAGCCGCAGGTACTTATCGAGGCGCTGGTAGTCCAGGTGACCGGAACAAGTGAGTCCGATATCGGTATAGAGCTGTCAACGTGGGCCAGCGGCAGGCGCGCCGGCATAGGCGTGACAAGCTTCGGGTTTTCTGAGTTCGACTACCAGACCGGCGAGAGGATAATCGAGGACGGGCTTGGCCTGACCGGTGCAATAGTCAGGGACGACCAGATACCGCTGCTCCTGCGCGCGCTGCTCGTCGAAAACAGGGGAAGAGTAATATCACGACCGCGCATACTCGCCAACGACAATGCACAGGCTACCTTCCGGAGC
>SLPQ01000003.1 GCA_007131925.1 Candidatus Brocadiia bacterium
GCAGAAGCCCGGTGTCGCCTGTCAGCACGAGGTCCATCCTGCCGAAGAGCGCTACCAGCTCCTCGATGGAGGTGCGCCCGATACAGTCGATCACACCTTCGCCCACCTGTCCGCAGATACGCCGCCCGGCAGCGCCAGCCTCCGCCCTGGTGCCTGCAAGAAAGATGGTCCCCCCGAAATGTCCCTTCAGCAGTCGGGCGGCCTCGATGAAGTTTGATGCGGGCCACACCTTCGTTGGCCACCTCGCTCCCGGCGAGAGGGCGATATACGGCCGCGGCAGCGGCGCCGGGGTGCCGGCCCCGAGCGTGCGCTCTGCACTTCTGTACGCCCACTCGGGCATCTTTAGGCTGAAATGCGCCGCTTCGCCGTTGAAACCGAAAACGTCGGCGACCTTCAGGTACCTGTCGACCGCGTGAGCTGCACCCTCGACGCTGACTGTATGAGTATAGAACTTTCGCGAACCTTCCCTCGCATCCGAGAGACCTACGCGCATGGGCGCACCGCTGGCCCTTGCAAAAAGGGCGCTGCGCAGCAGCCCCTGGAGGTCCACGACGCAGTCAAAGCCGGCCTTCCTCAACGAGTCGGCAAGCGCCACGCCCGCGCGCACACTGCCAAGAGGGCCGCCGATGCGTCTGTAAAAGCGATACACCCGCTCGATACTCTCGTGAGACTCGACAAGCGGTGCGAGTGCATCGGCGACCAGCCACGATATACGCGCAGAGGGAAATGTCTCGGCAAGCTTTGACAAGACCGGCAGCGCATGGACGACATCACCCAGCGAGCTCGGCTTTATGATGAGTATTTTCTCAGGCAAAGTCCTGCAGCCCCCCTCTTGGATTTTCTGCACTCGTGGTACGGCAGTTGAAGGGATTGATTATCCCGCTGTCGGCAAAAGCAGTCAAGCAAAAGCGCCGGGCGCGATCTACGGGTTAAGTTTTGGTTGACAACACGCTCGGTGTCGGGTTATACTCCGCGGCGGTGTCCGGATGGAGTGTCGCGTGCCCCGGCTGTCGGTCTTTTTCACCGTTTTCTACTCTTTGCAAGGGAGCAGGCTAATGATACTACTGCGCACATTCAATTCCAAGTGCACACCTCAGGCGCTCGAGTACCTCGACGCGCACGTCAACGACTGGATAAAGGAAACCAACCCCACTATCAGGTTTACCAACCAGTCCTTCGGCGTTGTGGAGGGAAAGGGGGGGCAGCGCGACCCGCAGATCTTCGTTAATATCTGGTACGAGCCCTCGCAGTAGCGACTCAGACGGCTCGCGAGCCCTTTAACATCGGAAAGCCCAGGCTCTCCCTGAGCGCTATATAGCCCTCGGCAACCCTCCTGGCGAGCCTGCGTACGCGGCCGATGTATGCCGTGCGCTCGGCCGTGCCAATGGCCGCGCGCGCATCGAGCATGTTGAAAGCGTGGCTGCATTTCAGGACGTAATCATACGCCGGCAGCACAAGCTGTGCGTCGAGAAGCCTGTGGGCCTCCCCCTCGTAGGTGTCAAAGAGCCTGAAGTGCATGGCCGCATCGGCGACTTCGAAATTGTACTTTGAAAACTGTCTCTCGTCCTCCATATGTACGTCACCATAGGCCAGCCCCGGCGCCCACTCAAGGTCAAACACGCTGTCCTTTTTCTGTATGAACATCGCTATGCGCTCTAGTCCGTAGGTCAGCTCCAGCGATATGGGGTTGAGGTCGATTGAGCCTATCTGCTGAAAATATGTGAACTGCGTGATCTCCATGCCGTCAAGCCACACCTCCCAGCCAAGCCCGCTGGCACCCAGTGTAGGCGACTCCCAGTCATCCTCCACAAAGCGCACGTCATGCGCTACAAGATCCACGCCCAGGGCCTCCAGGCTCTCAAGATACACGCCCTGACTGTCCTGGGGGGCAGGCTTCAATATGACCTGAAACTGGTAGTAATGCTGGAAACGGTAGGGGTTTTCGCCATAGCGGCCGTCAGTGGGCCTTCTTGAGGGCTCAACGTATGCGGCGCTCCAGGGCTCTGGACCAAGGGCCTTCAGAAAGGTGGCCGGGTTGAAAGTCCCCGCGCCGACCTCGACGTCATAAGGCTGCACGAGCACGCAGCCCTTCGCGGCCCAAAAGTCCTGCAACAGCAGAATGACCTGCTGAAAGTTCATCACCGACCTCCTCCAGTCACGCCAGACAAGCAGGGCGACCATTCTACAGGGCGCCGCGTCTGGTTCAAGTACCGCTGCCTCGCACCACCCGGCCCGTACCGCGCTTTCTTTAAGGCCGGACAGGCGACAGCATCACATGCAGTGCTGCCTCCGGTGCTTGACACCTCCCGCAGAAGCAAATACCATATCCGAAACGTCCCTTGGAGCAATGTCTTGAAGATAGCCCTATGCCAGTTGAACCCAACGGTCGGCGACCTCCCCGGAAATGTCGCGAAGATATCAGACTTCCTCGCGCGAGCAAAGGCGCTTGGAGCTGATGTGGCGCTCCTGTCTGAGCTGGCGCTGACCGGCTCACCACCAAGGGATCTGCTGCTCAAAGAGGCCTTTCTCGATGACCAGGACGCCGCGCTCAGTGAGCTTGCAGCAGGCATACACGGCATTACCGCCGTAGTCGGCATGGCGGCGCGTCACACTGAAGACAAGCGACTTCTTTACAACTCGGCGGCAGTCATCGCCGACGGCAGGATCATCGCCGTCGGACATAAGCGTCTGCTGCCCAACTATGACATATTCGACGACAGGCGCTATTTCACGCCCGGCAGCGAGACGCTCATCTTCACCGTTGCCGGCATGAAAGCAGCCGTCACCATATGCGAGGATGCCTGGAACGAAGCCGGCTTCTGGAGCACAAACAGCCGGCTGACAGGGCAAAAGACCTATGAGCACAACCCGATCGAGGATTGCGCAAGGGCCGGCGCACAGGTCATCCTGAACCTCTCGGCAAGCCCCTTTCAGGCGGGCAAGTGCGAGCTGAGGAGGCGAATGCTCTCCTTTGCGGCCGCCAAGTACGGCCTGCCGCTTGCGTTCACAAACCAGGTCGGGGGAAACGATGAGTTCATTTTCGACGGCGCGAGCCTGGGAGTATCCGGCAAGGGGCGCATTACAGCGTGCTGCAGGTCGTTCGAGGAGGACCTGGTCCTTTTCGATACGCACTCACAAGAGGAGGTGAAAGTCGAGCAGCCCTCGCCTCCGGAAGAGGTTTTTCGCGCGCTCGTGCTTGGAGTGAGGGACTACATGGAGAAGTGCGCCTTTGAGAGCGCCATAGTTGGCCTCTCCGGCGGGATCGACTCGGCGCTGGTCTGCGTCATCGCCGCTGAGGCCCTCGGACGCCGCAATGTCTCCGGCGTCATCATGCCCTCAATGCACACTAGCGAGTCTTCGCTTGCCGATGCCAATGCGCTGGCCGCCAGCATCGGCATATCGACCGTCACGGTGCCGATAACGCCCGTCTATGATGCGTTCATGGAGTCTCTTCACGACCTTTTCAAGGATGAAAAGCCCGGCATCGCCGAGGAAAATATACAGGCCCGCGCACGCGCCACGATACTCATGGCCATCTCCAACAAGTTCGGCGGGATGGTGCTGGCAACCGGCAACAAGAGTGAAGTAAGCGTAGGATACTGCACACTTTATGGCGATATGGCTGGCGGGCTCGACGTTCTCGGCGACGTGCCTAAGACACTTGTCTGGGAGATGTCCCGCTGGATAAACACAAACGGCGTCGTCATCCCGCCTGTCATAATCGAAAAGGCCCCTTCGGCCGAGCTCGCGCCCGGCCAGACGGACCAGGACACCCTGCCGCCTTACGATGTCCTCGACGAGATCGTCAGGCTCTACATAGAGGAGGAAAGGGGCGCCGCCGAGATTATCCGGATGGGCTACGACCGGGAGGTGGTGGCCTCCGCCGTACGGATGATCGACACCAGCGAATACAAGCGCAGGCAGAGCGCGCCGGTGCTGAAGGTCACCGGGCGGGCATTTGGCTTTGGCAGGCGCATGCCTATAGCCCAGCGCTACAGGGAGGTTGTCTCGTGAAGGTAAAGGAGCCGTGATGATGCGCAAGGAAACGGTTTATTTCGAGAAACCCGGCGAGGAAAACTCCCCCGCCGCCATCGAGGCCGCCATGAAATATCTTGACGAAGGCATTGAGCATTTCGTGGTCGCTACGACCCGCGGAAAGACCGGGGCGGCCTTTGCCGAGGCTCTCTCCGGCAGAAATGTCAACCTCGTCTGCGTGACGCATTCGGCGGGCTTTCGCGAGCCTTCCCGGCTCGAGCTTAACGCCGAGCTCAAGCTCACAATCGAGGAGCACGGCGGCAAGGTTCTGACGGCCACCATGCTGAGCCACTCCATCGAGACGGCCATCATGGAAAAGCACCAGGGGCTCTATCCAACGTATCTAATCGCGCAGACGCTGCGGCTCTTCTGCCAGGGCGTGAAGGTCGCCGTCGAGATCGTGATGCAGGCAGCCGACGCAGGCCTTATCCCCGAGGCAGAGCCGGTGGTGGCGGTTGCAGGCTCCGGCTGGGGCGCCGACACGGTCTGCCTGGTGAGGTCGGCCGCATCGAAGCGCTTTTTCGACGTTCGCATACTTGAGATAGCCGCAAGGCCGAGGTAGCTGAATTGTTTGATGACCTCACTATGCTCACGATATGGCTGGGCGTTTTTGGGGTAGTCGTGGGCCTTGGCATTTATGGCATAATGCTTCTTCGCAGGTGGCTCCTTGAAGAGGATGAGGACACCTCACAGCAGGCCGACAGCATATATACCACTGCACAGGTGGAGAAGATGCTCGAAGAAGGCCTCATCGACCGCCGGCAGTATGAAAAACTCATCAAAAAGGTCCGTGAAGCCTCCGCTCGGCGCGCCGAGGCATCAAAACGACGCAAAAGCACGCGCGATAGCGGTTTATTCCGTTGACAGGGCGACAAAGGCACCCTACAATGCACGCGATTGCCAGCTTAACGGGAGGCCTGCAGACCAAGGGGGTGGATCTTGGCGCGCATAGCGATTTTGCCCACGAGCAAACCTCTCAGGATCGCCGTTGAAAAGAGGGGCAAGCGCAAGCAGGCCCTCAACGGCAAGGTCATAGGCGAGCTGGCGGCCCGCTTTGATATTATCATATGCGGCAGTACCGCCAGCGACGAGTTTTACGAGTTTCTCTACAACTCGCTGCCGCTCCACCAGCGCGCGAAGTTTCGCCTTTACGGCAGGTCCTTTTTCACAAACCAGCCCGTAGATGAGGCTAAGGGCGACGTCACTGACGCCCGTACGATTGGCTGGATGGAGATTCTCAGGGAAAACCGCATCAGCTTCGAGACTATCCGCAAGGCCATGGGGGATGACCTGCTGCCGAGGATGGAGCAGTTCAGCTGGGAGAAGATGGCCGACTTCATCATCGACGACCGGGTGACCGTCCTCAGGGACATTCATGAGATAATTCACTGAGAAAGGGGGCGGCCGACCAGCCGCATTACCAAGGCCTCCGGTGTGCCGGAGGCTTTTTTGAATCAACCGGAGGGACTCATCTTATGAAAAAGCAAAGCCTCGCCTTTCTCGAGGAACTGCTCTCAGTGCCGAGCCCGTCAGGCTTCGAGCAGCCCGGCCAGGCCGTTATTCGCAAGCACCTCGAAAAGAAGGCCGACCGGCTCACCGTCGACGTGCACGGCAACCTCATTGCGGCGCTGAACCCGGACGCAAAAACGCGCGTGATGCTGGCAGGCCACGTCGACGAGATCGGCCTGATGGTCACTCATATCACCGACAAGGGCTTCATACACTTTGCGGCAATAGGTGGCGTGGACGTGGGGCTGGTGGCCGGTTCACGCGTCCACCTGCACACCAAAAAGGGCGTCATCCTCGGCGTCATCGGCAAAAAGCCGATACACCAGATGTCAGCCGAAGACCGCAAAAAGGTCCCCCTGATGAAGGACCTGTGGATAGACATCGGCGCAAAGGACAAAAAGGACGCCGAAAAATATGTCCGTATCGGTGACCCCGTCACATGGACCTGCGGATACGAGCGGCTGCTCAACAACGCCGTCGTGGCGCGCGGTTTTGACGATCGTATAGGGGCCTTTGTGGTGGCCGAGACCCTGCGCACGCTGGCGGACAAAGAGCTGCCAGTGGCGCTGTATGCCGTATCGACCGTGCAGGAGGAGCTTGGGCTGCGAGGCGCGCGCACAAGCGCTTTCGGCATCGACCCGCACGCCGGAATCGCCGTGGACGTCGGCTTTGCTACGGACCATCCGGACGCCGATCAGAAGACCTACGGTGAGACATACCTCGGCAAGGGCCCGATTGTCGGCCTCGGCGCAAACATAAACCGCGTCCTCGGCAGTCTCATCCTGGAGACTGCCGACAGCCAGAAGATACCTTACCAGCTTGTCGCTGAGCCGCGCGCGACCGGCACAGACGCCAACGCCATACAGATAAGCCGCGCCGGCGTCGCGGCCGCTGTCGTGTCTATCCCAAACCGCTACATGCATACGCCTGTCGAGGTCGTCTCGCTCGACGACGTGGAAAACGCCGTCAAGCTGCTGGCCGAGACCGTCATGGCTATAGAGCCGGGGATGGATTTTACGCCTTAGTCATCCGGCGGTGCAGCCAGTCGACCTTTGACATTGCAGACCTGCCCGGTAACCTCAGATGGTGCAGGCGGCAAGCTGAAACGGCAGTGCCGCATGTTTCATAATGGAACTCCGGCGGTAAAACCATGCTTTTCACCGTGATATTTGCGATGATACTTGCGGCACTGTCGACCACGTGGCGCTTTGCGGCGCTTGGTCCGCCTGGTGCTGCCCTTACCACCTTTGCACTTACGGTGCTGCCCGCTGCGGTCGCCGTCGGTATGTTTTTTCATTTTCAGCGCCAGAGGCGAGACCTGAGCGCCGACCCCCAGTCCTATTTTTTCCGAATGACCGCTCTTGCCGCGACTTTTCGCCGGGCCTCACGAATCACCGAGACACTTGTCGCGGCCTCATATGCGGCGGCTCTCTTTTCCGGTTGGAGTGCAATCCCGGAGGCCGCCGGGCTGTCCCGATGGGCACTGCCGACCGGCGCGGTCCTTTTTGTGCCATTTCTGATCTCGCTTGTGGCGGTGTGGGTCATCCTGCACTACGCTGAGAGCGCTATCGGCGCCGACAGTCCCACCCTCGCCCAGCGGCTCTCCTTCAAGGTCCGCCACAATGTGCTGACTGTGACAGTGCCGGTAGCGCTCATTCTGAGCCTCTATGATATTTTCGAGCTGCTGCCGTCGGCGGTAAAGGATCCGCTTGCCCTGCCGTGGGTCAGCGGCCCGCTTACGCTTCTGCTGGTACTGACCGGTTACACGGTCGCGCCGATGCTGCTTGTGCGCGTCTGGAAGACCTCGCAAATGGCCGCTGGACCCACGCGCAGCAGACTTGACGATCTCTGCGGTCGCATCGGCGTGGGCTATCGTGACATACGCATCTGGGAGACCCCGGGGCACTTTTTTGCGAACGCGGCGGTCATGGGCATAGCAGCAAAGGTGCGTTACATAATCGTCAGCCGCTCTCTTCTCGAGACGATGTCGCCCGAACAGGTCGAAGCGATCTTCGCGCACGAGCTCGGCCACGCCAAGCGCCATCACATGATCTATTATCTCCTGCTGGCAGGCGACTTTATGATGCTGGCGGTGATCTTCGAGATGATAAGCGGCGCGCCTATAGAGGCTCAGATATCGTACATTGCGGTATGGATAGTCTTTTTCGCTCTTTACTGGGGGGCGGGTTTCGGCTACGTGTCGCGCGCCTTCGAGCGTGACGCCGATCTGTTTGGGGCCGAGTCCGCCGTGGACTTCGGAACCTTCGCCAGGGCGCTGGAGCGCATAGCCCATATAAACGCAGTGAGCCCGCACACCCGTTCGTGGCGTCACGGCAGCATCGCGTCGCGCATTGCGTTTCTGGAAAAGGCCGAGCACTCCGACGAGGTCAGGCAGCGCTTTCGCTGGCGCCTGGCCTTTATCAAGACATTTCTTATCAGCCTCGCTGCAGTCGCCCTGGCCACTATCGCGGCCATGCACGCGCTCGGGTAGCTTGAGTGCACGGACCGGGCTCGCCTCGCGCACAACAGTGAAGTTACGCATCTCTAAAGCTTCTCATCGCGTTGTGGTACTTCTGGATGAGCTCTGGCGGCTCTCACGGCCTTGGCATGGCTATCGGCCGGGACCTGCCACGCCTCTTTCAGGCTTGCCGTTGACAGCGACAGGCAAAAGGGGATACTCAGGTGCACGCAAGGCGTCGTGAGAGGGGCACTGCCCCTGCCCGCCGAAAGGGATAATTTCTGGCCGAGAGTCTAAGGAGATCCACATGTATTTCAGCGGAATAGCGGATGAAGCCGGCCTGCCGGTAGAAAAGCAGATCGAGGCCCACAAAGCACTCGGCTGGACCCACATCGAGATGCGAAACATCCCGGAGGGAAACTTCACCGAGGTGAGCGAAGACGCCTTTGAAGCCGCCATCGAGAAGCTCAACGCCGCCGGCATCGCCGTCAGCTCCTTCGCATCGGCGATCGGAAACTGGGCCCGGCCCATAACAGGCGACTTCCAGCTGGACCTCAAGGATCTCCGCCGCGCCGTGCCACGCATGCAGAAATGCGGCTGCCGCATAATCCGTATCATGTCCTGGACAAACCCCGAATCGAAGGTCTCCGAAAAGGAGTGGGGCAATGAGGCCCTGCGCCGCCTCATCGAGCTGGTGAAAATCGCCGAAGACGGCGGCATCATACTTGGCCACGAAAACTGCTCGGGCTATTTCGGCAAGTCCCCGGAAAACATGCAGCGCCTGATGGAGGAGCTCCCCTCCGAGGCACTCGGCATAATCTACGACACCGGCAACCCCGTCGGACACGGCGAAGATCCGTGGCAATGGTACAAGGCCGCCAAAGCCAATACCGTATACGTCCACATCAAGGACGGAAAGCGCGCCGGTGACGCCGATGCCCGGTACACCTATCCCGGCGAGGGGGAAGGCATGGTTCGCGAGGTTATTGAGGACCTATTGAAATCAGGCTATGACGGCGGCATCTCGATCGAACCGCACATGGCCGCGCAGGTCCACCTGGGCGGGCAGGCCGAGGGCCAGGACGCCTTCGATAAATATGTCGAGTACGGCCGCAGGCTCATGAGACTTGTCGAAGAGATCAAGACCGGCTGAAGGCCGGGGCGCTCCGGCTGGGGCAGACTCCAGGGAGGCCATTCAGCCCGGCCTCGATACATATCATCGCTTAGCTCGGCTTGCGCGCATTGCGATTACAGTGGCTGGCCGGCGGCCTGGCGTGTATTACCATTAGTAATATCATCGACCTTCCAAGCTGTCGATTATGCGGTCAAGGTCATCCGGGGAATAGTACTCGATAATGATGCGGCCCCTGCGCCTGCCTGCCCTGACCTCCACTTTTGTGCCGAGGCGCATCCTGAGGCGACTCTCGAGGTCCAGTATCTCAGGCGGCTTTTGCCGGCGCACCCGCGGCCGGCCGCGTCGCCTTGGCTCGCTCAGGCCCTCAGTCTCACGTACGGAGAGCCCCTCTTCAACTACCCTGCCTGCCGCCTTCACTATCGCATCTGAGTCTTTGAGGGCAAGCAGCGCCCTGGCGTGGCCCATCAGGAGGCGGCCGTCTCTGAGCATCTCCCGGACATCTTCAGGCAGGTCCAGCAGCCGCAGGGTATTTGCCACGGTGGAGCGCTCCTGACCGACGCGGCCTGCAGCCTCTTCCTGCGTAAGGCCAAAGGTATTCATAAGCTGCCGGTAGGCCATTGCGCGGTCGATGGGGTTCAGGTCTTCGCGCTGGATGTTTTCGACGAGGGCCAGCTCGAGCGCCTTTTCGTCATCTGCCTGGCGTATGATGGCCGGGATTACCTCGAGCTCAAGCTCGCAGGCGGCTCGCCAGCGTCGCTCGCCCGCGATGAGTTCGTAGCCGGACTCGCCCGGCCGCACCACGACCGGCTGCAGGATGCCGTTTTGAGCGATCGATGTTTTCAGGTTTTCAAATGCAGTGCCTGTAATCTCCTTTCGCGGCTGAAAGCGGTTTGGCCGAATGGAGTCAAGCGGCACCTGCAGGACCTCATCGGCGGCGAAGCTCATGCCGTCGTCGGCGAGGTCTTCAAACCCGCGACCCAGTTTTTTCTGCTCTGTCACTCAGGACCTCCAGTGTAAGCTGTGCGTAGGCGAAGGCAGCGCGACTGCGCGGCGCATATTCCAAGATAGTCTTGGCATGGCTGGATGCCTCTGAAAGGGCCTCATCGCGAGGAATCACCGTGTCAAGCACCTCCCTCTCGAAATGGCCGCGGACCTCCGCAGCCACCTCCCTGTTCAAATCGACATCCGCGTCAAACATCGTCAGGAGAATTCCGTAAATCCCAAGTGAGGGATTCAGCCCGCGTTTGACAGAGCGGATAACCCCGACCATCTGCGCGAGCCCCTCCATTGCAAGGTACTCGCACTGCAGCGGCACGAGGACGCTGTCGGCGGCGGCCAGCGCATTCGTTGTAAAAATGCTGAGCGCCGGCGGGCAATCGATCAGGATGCAGTCATACCGCTCTCGCTCGCCCGCGAGTGCGCGCTTCAGGCGGAAATCCCGGTCGGGTGCACCAGCCAGTATACGCGCGACGGCCTGGAGGCTGGGCGCGGATGGCATCAGGGCAAGCCTCGGCGGTCCGGCTGACTCGGCCTTCGGTGGTTTTCCAGCTACGAGACAGTGGCCCTGGGGCGGCACGGTGGAGAAGGAATGGCCAAGAGAGGAAGTGGCGTTGGCCTGTGGATCGAGGTCGACCAGCAGCACCTCGCGGCCGGCAAGCGCAAGGCCGTATGCGAGGTTGACGGCGGTGGTGGTCTTGCCGACACCACCCTTCTGATTTGCCACGGCTATGATCTTCTGCATCGTGATCCCCGGTTGTTTCACGTGGAACATTATACGGCCTTGATGCCTCGCGGCAAAAAAAATCGCCTTGATTGTGCCGGGCGCACACCTATAATTCGCCTTGTCTTCAAGGGGTGGCGAATGAGCGAGAGGATACGGGCGCGTGCTGTCGTGTCGGGCATGGTTCAGGGCGTGGGCTTCAGGTACACTACGCGCCGGGCTGCAGGCGGCCATGAGGTGACCGGCTACGTGCGAAATCTTCCGGACGGCACCGTTGAGATCGTTGCCGAGGGCACAAGAAACGAAACGAAGGCCTTTCTGGACGACGTCCGACGAGAGATGAGCTCATATATCGACTCCCTGGATGTGGTCTGGACTGATGCCACGGGCGAGTATAGCGGCTTTTTTGTAAGGTATTGAGGGGCACATATGCGCAGCTTGACGGTGGCGTTCAGTACGTTTCAGGAATCGATCAGGCAGCCTGCATTTTATGCAATCCTGGTCCTTGGCGTGCTGCTTCTGGTCTTTTCCTACCTTATGCCGACCTTTCAGCTGGACGCCGGAGAGGTGAAGTTTGTCCGTGACATCGGTCTGGGCACCTACACGCTTTGCATACTTCTGCTGGGAATCTTCAGCGCGGCAAACCTTATTACCAGCGAGCTGGAAAACAAGACGGCGATGACCGTCATGTCAAAGCCACTGCGTCGATATGAGTTTGTCCTCGGAAAGTACCTGGGAATCGCCCTCTCGGTCTTTTTCCTCGGTGCGCTGCTTACGGCGGTTTTCGTCGCGGTGATCGTGGGGAAGGTCGCCGGTGGCGATATAGTCCTTCAGCACACCACGTACGATGCCATGTGGCCGGAAGTCGCCGGGATCTTCCCGGGCCTGCTGCTCGGGCTGCTCCAGGCGCTTATGCTCGTAGCGGTCAGTGTAGCCCTCTCGACGCGGCTGCCTATGATACTTAACGTATCGATTTCTTTTGCCGCCTTCATACTCGCAAGCGTATCCGCCCCCCTGATGGACTACGTCAGGGAGTCCGGCCATGGTATGGTTCAAATCTTAAGGGCGGTCTATTACGTGCTGCCCAACCTCAGCGGAAATACCGAGGTGTACAGCGCGATCGGCCTTGGCAGGCCGGTACAGCCTGGGTTTGTGGCGTGGGCGGTTGTTTACAGCCTTCTCTATATAGTGGCCGCGATTGCAGTCGCGGTGCTGCTCTTCCAGGATAGAGAGCTCGGCTGAGAAAGGTCCCAGGACCCTTGCGATACGGTATTCTTGGCGATATCCATTCCAATCTCGAGGCTTTTGATGCCGTATTGGCCGCCCTCGACGCGGAAAAGTGCGATGAGCTGTACTGTGTCGGTGACGTGATTGGATATGGGGCAGACCCTCTTCTATGCCTCAACCGCATCAGGGACAGGCGAATAGTGACCGTCGCCGGCAATCACGACCTCGCCGTCGTGGGAAAGTTTGACCTGGTCTTCTTTAACTCCTCAGCCCGCCAGGCTGCTGTCTATGCAATGCAGAAGCTAAGGCCGATTGACCTCGAGTTTCTCAGCTCTTTGCCTCTTACGATCACGACCGATGACTTCGCCGTTGTGCATGCCTCCCCCCACAAGCCCGACCATTTCGAATACATCTTCACAATAGCACAGGCAGAGGATGCCTTCGGTGCGATTGACTCGCCACTGACCTTTATCGGCCACTCTCACGTGCCGGCGATCTTCTACCGTGACCCCGACAAGGTCGACTCCAGCCAGGCCAGCGAGTTCTACATGCGCCGCAACAGGGAGATTATCTTCAACTGCGGCAGCGTTGGCCAGCCCCGCGACGGAAATCCCGATGCCTGCTATGCCATACTCGATACGAGCGTCGCAAAGATGCGCCTCGAACGCGTCCCATACGACGTTGAAAAGGCCGCCAGAAAGATTATCGATGCGGATCTGCCGATGATCCTCGCCGAACGCCTCTACAAGGGCTACTGAGCCCGAAGCTACTCAGCAACCCGGGTTCATCGTTATCGCGATGCGTGCCGGCCGGATGGGGTGCCTCTGGTCTCATCCGCGATTAATGAGGACGCACACATCCCACCACAACCTCTTACGGGCTGCGCAGGCATGAGTACAGCCTTGCACGCCAAAGTACACTGCATAATTGAACAATATATTGTGGTATAGCACAAGTAAATACAAACCGGATGACGTATAGTCATGTGCTCTGCGTACCGGAAATGTATGGCACTCTCCCAACGAAAGAGCAGTATCCAGGGGGAAGATCATGATCCGGCTCGGCTGATCAAGGAAAGTATCAGTTTACAGGCGGCGCATCAGACCGTGCCCGGCAGGAGCACCGAGTAGTTCGCAATTGAAGGGGGGTGTATCACACTGACCGGGCCGATGTGTGCGGATGTGTGCGGCTGATCAGCCGATGAGGTATTCACGCAGGCCCTCCTGCCAGCCCGGAAGCTTCCCACCGAGAAAGGCTTCGGCCTTGGAGCAGTCGAGAACGCTGTTGGGCGGGCGGGGCGCCGGACGGGGAAACTCAGACGTGCCCACAGGGGTGATATCTGCCTCTATGCCGGCCAGCTCCAGGGCGCTGCATGCAAGTTCGTACCATGTGCATGCACCTCGGCCCGCAACGTGATAGGTACCGCGCGCGCCGGCAGTGACAAGTCGCCAGATGGTTCGCGAAAGCATCCCGGTGAAGGTGGGGCTGCCTCGCTGGTCATCTACGACCTTCAGATCGCGTCCTTCGCGGGCAGCCTGCAATATGGTATCGACGAAGTTTCTTCCTCCGGGTCCGTATAGCCAGGCAGTCCTTACGATGAGATGGTGCGCAGCGATGGAGGCTACGGCCAGCTCGCCTGCGAGCTTGGACTTGCCGTATGCGGTTGCGGGCGCCGGCGGGTCGTCCTCTACGTACGGGCTCTTCTTAGCGCCATCAAAGACAAAGTCGGTGCTGACATGCACGAGGATCGCTCCAGTGCGCCTGGCTGCATGAGAGAGCAGCTCCGGGCCGACCGAGTTTACCCGGAAGGCCTCTTCGACGTGCGACTCGGCCCCGTCAACGTCTGTCCAGGCGGCGCAGTTGAGCAGGATGTCCGGCGGCTCCTTGTCGAAAAGGCCTGCCACCGAGTCGGCATCGGTAATGTCGATCTCCGGGTAATCATACCCGTCGACCTTCCAGCCCGCAGCGGCGCCTTGCACGTGGCCTCTAAGACAGGAACCCAGCATACCCCGATGGCCGAGGATAACACATCTTTTCATTCTGAGGAGTCCTTGGGCGTGGTGGTAGCGGTGAGTTCGCTGGTGGAGTCCTCCAAGAGGCTCCTTACCTCCCAGGCAGTTTCCTTTTTGAGCGCATCATGTGCGATGCGCCTGCACTCCTTGAGGCTGGAACTCCTGATGATATCCTTTATCTGCAGGATCGAAGCGGGCGCCATCGAAAGTGAGCGATATCCCATGCCGATCAGCAGAGGGGCCGCCAGCGGATCGCCGGCCATTTCGCCGCATATGGAGACAGGTTTCCCGGCGTGCAGAGCGGCGCGCACAAGAGTCTTGAGAACGTGCAGCACCGCGGGGTGGAAGGGATCAAAAAAGGGTGCCAGCGAGTCACTGTTTCTGTTTATGGCAAGGATGTACTGGGTGAGGTCATTGGTCCCGACAGAGAGAAAGTCAAGCTCCTTGAGAAGCTGGTTGATCATCACGACTGCCGATGGGACCTCCACCATGGCGCCCTGGAGGACTTGTCCGAAGGGGATCTTCTCGTCATGAAGCTCGGCCGCGGCCTCTTCAAAGAGCATCCTGGCCATGCGCAGCTCTTCGACGCCTGAGACCACCGGGTACAAGACAGACACCGAGCCGTAGTGTGATGCACGCAGGATGGCCCTGAGCTGTGTCTTGAAGATTTCCTTATGACGCAGCAGCAGCCTTACGCCCCTCCAGCCCAAGTATGGATTTGTGTCGCTGGGCACCGGCATATATGGAGGAAACTTATCCCCACCGACGTCAAGCACTCGGATGGTGACTCCGGCGGGCGCGATCCGCTCTGCGACCTCGCGGTACATTGCAAACTGCTCATGCTCGCTTGGCATCTCCCGGTGAGAGAGAAATGGAAACTCCGTGCGGTAGAGCCCCACGCCGGCCGCGCCGGCCTTGATGGCGGCGGCGACCTCGGAGGCCTTGCCGATATTGGCCATGAGTTGGATCTCTTCGCCATCTGCGGTAACGCTGGGTAGAGAGACGAGCTTGGCGAGCAGGCGCTTTCGCGCATCGGCCTTTTGCTTGACCTGTCGGTAATGGTCGAGCGTCTTTTTCGGCGGGTTCACAAAGACCAGCCCGCTCGATCCGTCGATGACGAGGATGTCGCTCGGTGCTATAAGGCCGGCGAGGTTTCGCACGGCGCCGACAGCGGGCACCTCGAGGCTGCGCGCAAGGATGGCCGCGTGGCTTGTGGGGCCCAGGGAGTCAGCGACAAAGGCAAGTATCTTGTCGCGGTCGAGCCTGACAGTGATGGCCGGCGAGAGGTTGCGCGCCACGACGACGACCTTTTCCTCCAGGTTCCAGAGGTCCGCTGACTCATCAAACATGAGCTTGGCCAGAAGCTGCCTGCCCAGGTCGCGGATGTCACTGGCGCGCTCCTTGAGAACCCCGTTGGAGACTGATGAGAGAAGTCGCGAAAACTTCTCGATTGTCAGAGAGAGGGCGCTTTCGACGTTGTACCTTTCCTCGACTATAAGCCGCTCGATGTCGCTGCGCACCGTCGGGTCGTCCATAACCGAAAGCTGCACGCGAAAGATGGCCGCTTCGCTTTCTCCGAGGTCCTCTTCTATTCGCTTTATCAGAGTGGCAAGGTCGTTTCGCGTCTGATTGAGCGCATGCTTGAAGCGGGATATCTCCGCATCCACGCGAGAGGGGGGTATGCGGTATTCCGGCACCTCTTCTGGCCCCGCCTCGTCGAAGACGGCCGCCTTGCCGATGGCCACCCCCGGCGATATGGGAAAGCCCCTGAGCTCAAGCAACTTGCGTTTCTCTTTGCCGGCCAAGCCGACCCTCCAATACCCCGGCCATCGTAGGCTGCTGCAGGCAACCTTATGTTATCGCTGAAAGTGCCGCTGCTCAAGCGCGAAACCCACCGCTCGCAAGAAAATGTCTCCCCAGAGGCCACTGCAATGGCGGTCTACATCGGGTGACGTGGTACGTAACTTCTTCTTTGACAGAGGCTTACGGACACAATAAAGGCAGGGGCGCCAAGCCTCCGGCAACGCAAGGGGCACATCAGGAGTCTGCGCGTGATGGCCCGCGGCTGACTTTTCACTGCCCGCGCGGCCGGTGAGCGTGCTCACGAACGCTCATGCAGGTCTTGCGGCTACTCATTTGCGTAGCGCAACACCATGTAAAGAAGTGCGGGTTTCTCGTCGGTATTTGTCAGGCAGTGCTCGACATCGGCATCGTAATGCGCTGTGTCGCCAGCCTCTATTATCTCCTTCTGCTTTCCGCATACCAGCTCGATGCGGCCATGGATCACAGTAGTAAACTCCTCCGACCCCGGAAAGTGCGCCTTGGAGTCCAGCGAGGCGTCGGGCTTCAGCTCAACAAGGTAGAGCTCCAGCTCCCCGGCCATGTGAATAGGACTTATCACCTGGATCTCACATCCCTCTGACTCGCTGAGCACCGCGTACTGATGCCTGCGAAAGACCTCTATCCTCTTTGCGCCCCTGCTGCCTTCCAGGAGGTCCTGCACAGATACGCCCAGTCCGTGCGCTATCCGCCAGACCACTGCAACCGAGGGATTTACCTTGCCTGTCTCCACCTGGGAGAGCATGGCCTTGGAAACTCCACTGCGCCTTGCAAGTTCATCAAGTGAAAGGCCTGCCTGCTTTCGATATTTCAGTATGTGCTTGCCGAGCGGCGGCAGGGCCGGAGTCTTCACCATTGCGCGCTCCTTGTGAATACTTTTTCAGGATAGCAAACATAGGCTATTGACAAGCATACCCATTGCTGCAATTATACAATGTGAAGTATCGGTTCACTATATTAAACGGGAGGTGTGACAAGCACAAGAAACTGATGAGAGCGATTATCAAAGCAAGGGCGGGGCGTGGCCTGGAGCTTGCCGAGAGGGTGCGGCCGGAGCCCGGCCCCAGAGATGCACTGATACGGATGAATGCTGTCGGCATCTGCGGGACCGATGTGCATATCTACGACTGGGATGCATGGTCGGCCGGGCGCATAAAGCCGCCTGTGATCGTCGGCCACGAATTTGTGGGCGTAGTGGAAGCGGTCGGCCGGGACGTAGCTCACATCGAGGCGGGCACGCGCATCTCGGGCGAGGGGCACATAACGTGCGGGCACTGCCGCTTCTGTCGCACCGGCAGGGGGCACATATGCCGGGATGTCAAGATAATCGGCATAGACCGTGACGGCTGCTTCGCCGAATACATGGCGATGCCTGCAGATAATCTCTGGCCGGTGCCGGATGAGATCAGCGACCGTCACGCGGCGGTCTTCGACCCCCTGGGCAATGCGATGCACTCTGTTAATGCAACCGAGGTATCAGGCCGCAGCGTTCTCGTAATAGGTGCCGGCGCGGTGGGGCTTTTTGCAGTAGCGGTCGCACGTGCCTCCGGCGCGTCGCGCGTGCTTGTCAGCGAGCCAAACGCCACAAAGCGCCAGATCGCCCTGAAGGTCGGCGCGGACATTGTCTTTGACCCGTTCAATGACGGCATAGACGGGCCGATACTGGAGGCAACCGACGGCCTCGGCCCCGAGGTGGTGTTTGAGATGTCAGGCGCTACAGCCGGCCTCACGAGCGCCTTTCGCCTCGTGCAGAACGGCGGCGACGTGGTACTCCTGGGCCTGCCGGCCGAGCACGTGGCGGTAAACTGGTCGGAGGATATCATCTTCAAGGGGATCACGATCCACGCAGTCAGCGGCAGGCGGATGTTTGACACGTGGTACCGCTCGCAGCAGTTTCTCCTCGGCGGACGAGTCGACATAGACCCGATACTTACGCACGACATCGCGATGGAGGACTTTGAGAAGGGATTCCAGGCGCTTCTGGCAGGAGAGGCGGTCAAGGTGACCATGAGGGTCTGACCAGGCTGGCCGTCAAGGCCGGTAGCGCCCGGCACCTGCCGGGGTGTTCGAGCAAAATGGAGGTCGGCATGAACAGCGCCTTTCACGACGGACTCACTGAAGAGATGGACCGCATCCGCGAGGCCGGCACCGAAAAGGTGCTCAAGGTCATCGACGGGCCGATGCGTGCGCGCGCAAGTATCGAGGGGCACGGCGAGGTCCTTGTACTCTGTTCAAACAACTACCTCGGTCTGGCCGACCATCCGGA
>SLPQ01000018.1 GCA_007131925.1 Candidatus Brocadiia bacterium
CATTACGATGGAGGAGCAGGGGGTATCGAGAAAGGTATCGATATCGTTTCGCGACGAGGCCGCAGCCCTTGAAGGCGTACCGGCTTGAGCTGTTGACCCCACTCCGCAGGCTCTTATACTTGATATATGGCAATAACGGGAACTTCCAGAAGGACTGCAGATGGTCAAGTTGCTGGTGCCGGCGCCTTTCGAGGTTGAGTTCAAGGCTGATGATCGCTACAGCCGGCATGAGTCCGTAACGGTCGGCGATCTGCAGGAGGCGATGAGGCAGCTTGAGGCTGAGCCTGAGAGGGCGGTCTTTCTGGGAGGGGGGAGCCGCCCGCTGGATCGCGCGACTTTTGAGGCGATAAAGGCCTCATTTGGCTCCATGAGCCAGGGTGTACTGCTTGTCAGTGTCGATGGGCGGCTTTTGTGGGCCAACGATGCGGCCAGGGCGGAAAACTTCTGCTTTGAACCGGTCGTCGGTGCGGATGTGTCATCCTGCTTTGAGGGCGGTACGCGGCATCCATTCCTCAAGGATCTCAATCTTGCCATCAGCAAGCGCGTAATTGCGCGCGCAGTCGTCAAGATGATATCCGGCACTTTTGAAGTCACCCTCGTGCCGGCGGGCGGCGCCGACCTTGCGGCAGCGATATTTTCCAGGGGCGGCGAAGCGCCTCTGTACGAGCGGGTCGAGCGCATCGCGGAGGCGGCGCTGGAGCTTTTCCCTGATGATCCGGAGATGCTTGTCAGGCTGCCGAGCGCCGAGCGCGTGGAGCTGATCAAGGGCCTTGTGGAGAAGTCCGTCAAGCGCGTGTTCGATTATGACGACTTCGTCCTGCGGACCATAGACCTGAAAAGCGGCGAGCTGAGTGTCATACTTGCGCGAAGCAGCGCCGGCGCGAAGCTTTCCAAGCGGGCATTGCATGTAAGTACCACTGGCGGCAGCGTAGCTGGATATGTCGCCGCAACGGGTAAGCCATATCTCGTCGAGGATGCCGAGGCCGAGCCACGTTGGATAGGCGACCTCGAAGGTATTCACAGTGCGGTGGTGGTGCCGCTGCGTCTCGGTGGCAAGGTGATAGGAACCTTTGCAATCGAGAAAAAGGAAAGATTCGCCTTCGACTACTATGACTTGGTCCTGGCTACGATATTTGCCGGATACATCACCGCATCGCTCGATACGGCTGACCTGGTAGGGCTCGGACAGAGTGTGCTGGTGGAGCGGGTGGCAGAGAGCGTCGTGGAGGAGGTGGCCGGACATCTCAAGAACATAAGCGACAGCATAAACCAGCTTCGCGATCTCAATATCGGCGACTCCATCGCTGTCACCTCGCGCCTCGAGAGCATTCGCGCGAGTGCATCGACGATCGAGGACGCCATCCTCAAGGGCGCACGCAAGGTCAGCGCCGCCGTCGAAGCGGGCGTGGTGGAGGCTGAGGATGTGCTCTCGGGCAAGCGCGTACTCGTGGCTGACGATGAGCCGGGGATACTTCAGTCTCTCGGTGACATCTTGCGATCGAGCGGCTGCGAGGTGGAGTTTGCCCATGACGGCTCTGAGGCGGTCGAAATGTCTGCAGAGGAGAAGTTTGATATTGTCATTTCAGACATCAAGATGCCCAAGATGACAGGCTACGAAGTCTATTCCTCCATCAAGTCAAGGCAGCCCGATACTTCTGTCATCCTCATGACCGCCTATGGCTATGACCCTACGCATTCGATCGTGCGGGCAAGACAGGAGGGGCTCGAGGCGGTGCTTTACAAGCCGTTTCGCGCCGAGACTCTCAAGAAAGCGCTCAGGCAGGCCCTTCTCAAAAAGGAAGCTGAAAGATGACACGCGTCTTGGTGGTGCTGGCAGCCTTGCTGGCGTGTGCCGGCTGTGCTGCTTCTGTGTCCGTGGCGGCTCCAGCCCGCAGCCCGATGCTGGCCGACCTCGAGCTCGACAAGCCCATCCACGAGCTTTCACCGGGCGAGGTGGCCCGGCTGGAATCCTCCGCGGCGAGCGTCCTCTCTGAGGGTCCGGAGATGATAGATGCGATTCTCGAGGAGATCCGCCTGGCCGACAATCCCCAGCGCCGGCTGATGCTGATAAGGATGCTGCACCTTGCCCTCGAGGATATCCCGTCTGCGGCCGACCGCCTCGCTCATAACCGAAACATCGAGCGGTCAGCCCGGCGGATGCTCTCCGATCAGGACGGCGATATCCGCTATGCGGGGCTGCTTCTGATGGGGCTGCCGCAGGAAAGCCGCGTGGTGCCTACCGCCGTCGAGATGCTTGAGGATCCGGATGAGGACAACAGGCGTTTTGCACTGAGCGTGCTCGTCCAGGTGGCCGGGCGCGATTTCGGCTTTCGCCCTGGTGGAGATGCCGCCGAGCGAAGGGCAGCCGTAGACAGGTGGAAGAGCTGGTGGCGTGAAAACCGCTCCCGGGATGTCTACTACCAGCCGCCGGCGAACCCGATCCTGATGGGCTTTCGCGCCGAGACCAACCGCATCACATCAAATGCCGGCCCTTATGCCGTCCAGGTGCGCGACGAAGAGGGTAATCCGATTCCTGACGCCATTGTAGCCTATTCTTACAGCTTCAGCACCGCTGACGGCATCGGCCGCGTCATAAACGGACGAGAGACGACCGACGCCCATGGAAGGGCGCTCACCGGCGGTGAGCGGGTGGTTACGGGCTTTCAGTACCTCGGTGCACAGTTGATCGTCTCCAAAATAGGCTACCAGCGCGAGGCGCTGAGGATCCTGCCGCACTTTCTCACTCCAAACAGCTTCTCGATAGAGGTCGTGCTCGAAAGGCAGTAGCGCCATGCGGGCCGGCGCCGCCCGTGGACGTCATGACAGTGGCGGGGGCATTTATTTGAGGATGCTGATCACGGGAGGAAGGTAGTGACATCAGGCAAACTGCGCATAATGGCCATCGGCGCCCACCCGGACGACTGCGACGTAAAGGTCGGCGGCACTGCGATCCTCTATGCGCGGGCGGGCCACCAGGTCAAGTTTGTGTCTGCAACCAATGGTGACACCGGGCATCACCAGATGGGCGGCGGCGTGCTTGCCAGGCGCCGGTTCGCCGAGGCGCAGGAAGCGGCTGAGACAGCGGGCATCGAGTACGAGGTCCTCGACATACACAACGGCCAGCTGCTGCCGACGCTGGAAAACCGCTGGCAGATCGTGCGCATCATCCGGGAGTTTGCACCGGATATTGTGATCACCCATCGTCCAAACGACTACCATCCCGACCACCGCTACACCTCCCAGATCGTGCAGGACTCCGCCTACACCATCACTATACCGAATGTCGCGGCCCTGACGCCTGCGCTCGAGCAAAACTGCGTCTTTGCCTATATGAGCGATGATTTCACGAAGCCGTGCGCCTTTCAGGCGGATGTGACCGTAGTAATCGATGACGTGCTGGACGACAAGATGCGCATGCTCGCGTGCCACGAGTCGCAGTTTTTCGAGTGGCTGCCCTTTAACCGTTCGCAAGGGCAGGTGCCTGACGGGCATGCAGAGCGGCTGAGCTGGCTGACCGAGCGCCAGGCCCCCCGCTTTGCCTCGGTGGCAGAGAAGCACAGGGAGTCGATCGCCTCCTTTTACGGCCCTGAGCGCGCCGCGGGAGCCAGGCATGCCGAGGCGTTCGAGATATGCGAGTACGGCCGGCGCCCCTGCCGCGGCGAGCTGTATCGACTGTTTCCTTTTTTTGACGGCCCGTAGAGGGCTGTTATCGTATCGCGCGGCGGTTGACAGGCGCACGGCGACGCCTTATCATTGCAAACACCGAAAGGATCATTTCGATTTGAGGGGAAGTACATGGCTAAGCTGAGGGGAAATGCCCTTGTCGCCCAGTCGGGCGGGCCCACCACGGTCATCAATTCATCTCTTTGTGGTATCATAGAGGAGTGCCTCAAGTCCGGTGATATCGAGCTGGTCTATGGCGCTCACAACGGCATCATCGGCGTGCTCACCGAGGATCTCTTTGACATCACAAAGGAGAGCCCCGAGGTCATACGCGGCCTGCGCCGCACGCCTTCGGCCGCGGCCGGCTCCTGTCGCTACAAGCTCAAGAACCCACAGGAAAACCGCCGGGACTACGACCGTATACTGGAGGTCTTCAAGGCGCACGACATCAGGTATTTCTTCTACATCGGCGGCAATGACTCAATGGACACTGCCGACAAGGTGGCAAAGCTCGCCGGCGAGATCGACTATGAGCTGCGCGTAATGGGCGCGCCGAAGACCATTGACAATGACCTGGCTGAGACCGATCACACCCCCGGCTATGGCAGCGAGGTCAAGTACCTTGCCACGATGACGATGGAGTCGGGCCGCGACACGGAGGCGCTGTACACCTTCGACACATGCACGATCGTGGAGGCCATGGGTCGCAACGCCGGCTGGATAGCCGCCGGGGCCGGCGTCGCCCACAGAAATACGCTCGACGCGCCGCACCTCGTATATGTGCCGGAGATTGCCTTTTCGATCGAGCGCTTCGTCGCCGACGTGAAGCAGACGCACAAGGAGCTCGGCATGGTTGTCGTGCTTGCAAGCGAGGGCCTCAAGGACGATAGCGGTGAGTACATTACCACCCAGAAGGGCCAGCTGGCCAGGGACTCCTTCGGGCATGTTCAGCTCGGTGGCGTGGCCGAAACGCTCAAGAACATCGTCGAGCAGGAGGTCGGCCTCAAGTGCCGGTACAACAAGCCTGGCACCGCGCAGCGGAACGCGATGCACTTTGCCAGCCTCACCGACTCCAACGAGGCATACATGGTGGGCGCCGAGGCAGTGCGGCACGCCGTGAAAGGCGGCTCCGGAAAGATGGTCACCATAGTGCGCGAAAGCAACAATCCCTATCGGGCCGGCACGGGTCTTGCCCCGCTGGCGGCGGTGGCCAACGGCGAGAAGTTTCTCCCGCGTGAGTTTATGAACGAGGCCGGAAACCACATAACAGATGAGTGCCGTGACTACGTGCTGCCGCTCTTGAAAGGTGAGGTACCCATCGAGGTCGGCCCCGACGGCCTGCCCGAGTATGTGAGGTTTGAGCGGCGGAAGGTGGCTCCCAGAACCGGCAAGACCTATCAGCTCGGCGGGTAGATTTCTGCGAGGAGGGTTGTCTTGGAAAAGTTTGTCATCGAGGGGGGAGCGCCGCTTCGCGGCACTGTGCGTATCAGCGGCGCCAAGAATGCCGCCCTTCCGATAATGGCCGCTACGATGCTTGCCGATGAGCCGGTTACGCTCAAGGGCGTACCGCGCCTGCGCGACGTCGCTACCCTTGCAGGCATCCTGGCCGAGCTCGGCGTGAAGGTCGAGAGGATGGGGGACCTGCTGCGAATAGAGACGGTAAACCCCGATCTTATCGATGCGCCATATCACATGGTGCGCAAGATGCGCGCCTCCATATGCGTGCTCGGGCCCCTTCTTGCGAAGCGCCGCCGCGCGCGCGTGGCGCTGCCGGGAGGGTGCGTCATCGGTGTGCGCCCGGTGGACCTGCACATCAAGGGGCTGCGGGCGCTTGGGGCCGATATCGAGATCAGGCACGGAGACATAATCGCAAAAGCCGACCGGCTCAAGGGTGCCGAGGTCTATCTTGGGGGGGCTTTCGGTTCGACGGTGCTGGGCACGGCCAACCTCATGTGTGCGGGCGCGCTGGCAGAGGGCAAGACTGTCATAGAAGGCGCTGCGTGCGAGCCGGAGGTGACGGACCTGGGCGATTTTCTCAACTCCGCAGGCGCGTGCATCAGTGGACACGGCACGCCGCGCATTGAGATCGAGGGGGTCTCGAGGCTCTCAGGCGGCGAGTACGAGGTCATCCCGGACAGGGTGGAGACGGGCACTTTCATGATCGCGGCGGCGGCTACGCGCGGCTCGATAAAGATCGAAAACGCCCGGCTTGACCACCTGCGCGCAGCCGTTGACAAGCTCCAGGAGATAGGCGTCGAGGTGACCCCAGGCGGCGGGGCCGTCCATGTCAGTGCCGCCAGCTTGCCGCTGCCGACCGACGTTGTGACGCTGCCGTACCCGGGGCTGCCGACCGACCTGCAGGCGCAGTTCATGGCACTTCTGGCAACCGCAGATGGCATATCAGTCATTACCGAGAAGATATTCCCGGACCGGTTCATGCACGTGGCCGAGCTCAACCGCATGGGCGCAAGCATCCGCAAGGAGGGTGCAAGCGCTGTTGTCAGGGGGGTCGGGGAGCTCTCCGGCGCTCCAGTAATGGCCAGCGACCTGCGTGCCTCCGCGGCGCTGGTGCTGGCGGGCCTGGCCGCCCGCGGCATCACGGAGATAAACCGCATTTACCACATCGACCGCGGCTATGAGCATATTGAGGAAAAGCTCATTCGCCTTGGCGCATCGATACAGCGCGTCGATGTCTGATGACTGGAGAGACCTTTGCCCAACCTGTTGACCATAGCCGTTTTCAATCTTGACGAGCAATACGTCCAGGACGTCCGTGAGGCAGCCGGTGATTCATGGGAGGTATTTCACGCCCGCGGTGCCGATGATGTCAAAAAGCACATCCGGGAAACTGAGATAATGTACGGCAACAGGCTCAACGACGCCATCCTCCCGGATGCCTGCGCTCTCAGGTGGGTTCAGGCTACCGGCGCCGGCGTGGAGCATGCGCTTACAGAAGCCTTTGCATCCGCTCCAGTCATACTCACCAACGCCAGCGGCATCCACTCTGTACAGATGAGCGAGCACGCGCTTGGCATGATGGTCGCGCTGGCGCGGCATTTTCATCATTACATCAGGATGCAGCAAGAGCACAAATGGGATAAGTCGCTTGGAATGTCCGACATGGCCGAGCTCTCGCAAAAGACCCTTGGCATCCTCGGCCTCGGCGCCATCGGAGAGGCCCTCGCTGAAAGGGCGCGCGCCTTCGGCATGCACGTGCTGGGCCTCAAGCGAAGCGCCGGCGGCTATAATGGCGCCGCCGACGAGGCTGTAGGGCCGGATGCCCTGGAGCGGGTCATGCGAGAGTCGGACTTTCTCGTGAACCTCCTGCCGCTCACCCCCGCTACGCGCGGCATCATCTCAACCGAGGTCATCGCTTCGATGAAGCCGGGGGCGTTTTTCATCAACCTCGGAAGGGGCGGCACGGTCGATGAAAAGGCCCTTGCGGATGCGCTCGCCCAAAGAGCCATTGCGGGAGCGGGCCTGGACGTCTTCGAAGAGGAGCCTCTGTCGGAGCACTCGATGCTCTGGACACTCGACAACGTCATCATCACTCCGCACGTTTCGGGCCTCTCGCCGCGCTACTGGGAGCGGGCGACGGCACTGTTTTGTGAAAATATCCGCCGGTACAGGGCCGGCGAAGAGCTTTTGAATGTGGTTGACAAGGGCCTGGGATACTGAGAGCAAGGAGATATGGATGCCTGACTGGACGGCGCTTAAGGAATGCGGGCTTTTCGATGCCCTGAGTGAAAGCGGGCGCGAACAGTTTCTGCCCCCGGGGATCTTTTACTGGTCGGGCAGAGCCAAAAAGGAGGCCGACATAAACGCCACTATCGGCTCCGCCTGGGGTCCTGCCGGCGAGATCGGCCAACAGGGCGCATCCACGACCTTTTATCTTCCGAGCCTGCATACAGGCTTTGCGGGCATCTCGCCGGAGCAGGTCTTTTCATATGCCCCCATCCTCGGCGTGGCTTCCTTCAGGCAGACCTGGCGAGAATGGATCCTTGAGAAGTGCAGACCCTCGGGGCGTGAGCTGGCCGACCTCATCTCCACTCCCGCTGTGGCCTCCGGCATCACCGGCGGCATTGCCTCAGTCGCCGGGCTTTTTGTCACGCCAGGCGAGAGCATCACGCTGCCTGACCGCTACTGGGGCAACTACAACAACGTGCTTGTCCGTAACATAGGCGCAAGAATCACAACCTATCCTTTCTACGATGGAAAGGACTTTAACGTTGCGGCCATGAAGACGGCGGTTGACGAGTCGCTTGCCTCTCAGGGCAAAGCGGTGGTGCTGCTGAACTTTCCCAACAATCCCACCGGCTTCACGCCGACTGCTGCGACCGCTCAGCAAATCGCACAGGCGCTCGAGCAGAGCGCCGTCGAGAGCGGCAAGTGGGTCATCGCGATGTGCGACGATGCATATGAGGGCTTCACATATACGCGCGACTGCCTGCAGCATTCGATATTCGCAGAGATAGCAGGCAAACGCGGCGTGCTGGCGGTGAAGCTTGACGGCATATCAAAGGAATTTCTCTGGTACGGCGGTCGCGTCGGCTGCATCACATTTGCGGTGCCCGAGACGATGGTCCCCAGAAAGGACCTTGTAACGGGTGAGCTCGAGGAAAAGCTGAGCGCCGTCATCCGCTCCAGCATTTCCAACTGCAACCACCCCGTGCAGGAGATAGTCGCAGACGGCATCCGCGACAAGCTCGGTGCCCTTCTTGCAGAGCGGGCCAGGGTCATTGACGTGCTGGCCAAGAGGTGGGAAGTATATAACCGAGAGATGGAAAAGGCCGACCTGGCCGTCCTCAAACCGCTTGCCTCCAACTCGGGCTTTTTCGCGCTGGTGGACCTCGTGTCTGCAAAGGCCGAAGAGGTCGCTGAGATACTAATGACCACCCATCGCGTCGGGGTGGTGCCCATTGCGGCCTCCGGCAGGCAGTCGCTGCGCATAGCGTTTTGCTCGGTGCCCCAAGAGAATATCCCGAAGATGGTGGATGCGGTCTTTGCCGCCGCCGCCGAAGCAAGCAGGAGATAGCCGCTGGTATCCCTGCTGCGCGGCTTCTCCGTGCCTGCGGTGTCGAACGGCCTGGCATGCCGACCCACTCGGGCACCCCGCGCACGCGGCGGCCCTTGCGCACTGCCCGCGCGCGCAATAGAATAGTCGCTTTTGAACGACACGGCTACCTCCAGGGGGCTCCTGTACATGGAGAAGATCTTCATCGGCGTTGCCTGGCCGTACGTATCAGGCTACAGGCATCTCGGGCACGTGGCGGGCTTTGCCGTGCCGTGCGACATCTTCGCGCGCTATCACCGCCTCGCGGGAAACAGCGTCCTGATGGTCTCCGGCTCAGACATGCACGGCACGCCAATCATGGTACGCGCAGAGCAGGAAAATAAGCCCCCCGCAGAGGTCGCTACCCATTACCACAACATCCTCGACGCAAACCTGAAGACACTCGGCATCTCTTATGACCTCTACACCAGCACCGAAACGGCTAACCACCATGAGACGACCCAGGATTTCTTCTCGAAAATGCTCGAACGGGGATACATTCACAAAAAGACCCAGACACAGCACTATTGCGTCACATGTGCGCGGTTTCTGGCCGACAGGTACGTCGAGGGGCGGTGCCCCTTCTGCTCATATGAAAACGCTCGCGGCGATCAGTGTGACGAGTGCGGCCGTCCTCTTGAGGCGCTGGAGCTGGGCGATCCGCGCTGCAAGACCTGCGGTGCGACGCCGGAGGTTCGCGAGACGGAGCACTTCTTTCTGGACCTGCCGGAGTTTCGCGAGCGGCTTGAGGCGTACGTGGATGAGCACCACGACATCTGGCGGGCCAATGTGTACCAGTTTACGCTGAACCTGCTCTCCGAGACGCTGCGCGCGCGCGCCATTACGCGTGACATAAGCTGGGGCGTGCCGGTGCCGGTGGAGGGTTACGAGGACAAGGTCATATATGTCTGGTTTGACGCGGTAATAGGCTACATGAGCGCGGCCAGGGAGTGGGCGGCGCGGCGGGGCACACCTGAGGCATGGCGCGAATGGTGGGAAGACCCCGAGGTCAAGTCCTTCTATTTCATCGGCAAGGACAACATCGTCTTTCATACCGTCATCTGGCCGGCCATGCTCATGGGATACGGCCTGGGGCGCTTCAACCTGCCGTATGACGTAGTCTCGACGGAGTTTCTGACGATGGAGGGGCGGCAGCTCTCGGGCTCTCGGGGACACGCGATATGGCTGCCGGACTTTCTGGAACGCTACGACCCCGACCCGCTGCGCTTTTACCTTACGGTGAATGCGCCGGAGACGCGCGACAGCGACTTTTCGTGGTCTGAGTTTGTGCGGCGCAACAACGACGAGCTTGTGGCGAAGTGGGGCAACTTTGTAAACCGCGTACTATCCTTCACTTACAAGCATTTCGAGGGAAAGGTGCCTGAGCCTGCCGACTTGAGCGGTGAAGATGTGGAGTTGCTTTCAAAGGTGGACGAGACCTTTCTCAAGGTGGGCGATCTTATCGCCGCGCGCCGCTTCAAGGACTCTATCCGCGAGCTGATGGTGCTCTGGGACAGAGCCAACGTCTGGATAGACAGGGCCGAGCCGTGGAAGGTCATAAAGACCGACCGCGCGCGCGCCGCCACGAGCCTTTGGACGGCCATCCAGGCGATATCCGGCATGAAGACGCTTTCGCTTCCATATATGCCCACGACTGCACAGCAATGCCACGAGCTCCTCGGGCTCTCCGGTGCGGCAGCCGAGAGGCGCTGGCGCCGCGAGGAGGTGCCCGCCGGGCAGCCCCTGGCGAAGCCATCACCGCTCTTTAAGAAACTCGACGAATCGATCGTGGACGAGGAGATCGAGCGCATGAAGCGGCAGGGGTAAGGGGCGCCTCTGCAGCCGGAGAATCTGACGATTCCTGTGAAGCCGTGTTTTCCTTGTCCGAGACATGATTCAGAAGTATAAGCAGCTATTCATAAGGCGGGCATATTGCGAATTGGCCCACTGCCAGTGCTATTGGCCTCGGGACTCTGTCAAAGAGCGGTACCGAAGCAAGGTGCTGTGAACATCTGGTGGAGTCACGACTACCAGTGATGGCGCGGCGGGTTATTACATGCGCTGAGGCCGCTACCTGGCCATCCCACCGAGCCCCTCGCGTACCTCTTGCCAGTGAAACTGGTCCTCAGGAGTCTTGATGAAGGGCTCAAAGCCGAAGGAGAGATACAGCCCCACCGCGCGCAGACGCACCGTCTGTGTGACCAGGTACGCGCGGTCATGCCCGAGGGCTGCAAGCTGCTCCATGACACGCGACATCAGCGCACGCGCAAGGCCTCTGCCCTGGTGCTCAGGCTTTACGGCTACCCAGTGCACGTGACCCCACCGGCCGCCGTTCCAGTCGTCGTTAAACCACGCCGTCGCCGTGCCCGCCGGCTCGCCGCCCTCGTCTACCGCAAAAAACATCCGCTCCGGTATATGCTCGATCTTCGCGCCAAATTCCCTCTCGAAAAGCCCCCTCTCGGCCTGCCCGTCGGTGTCCGCAGCCAGCCAGATTTCGTCAAAGGCCCTCTCGTCGCCCTCCCGGAAAAGCCGGATGCTGTAAGGCGCGGGGGGCGCGCAGCGTAGGAAGCGGGTCAGGTGCCTGCGTACCATGGTGATATTTACGAGTCTTGGCCTTTCGCTCATATGCCGCTCCTAATGCCTTTTGTGCAATTCACAAACTGATGAGCCTTCGTGTCTGGCAGCAGGGCTTTACTTGACCGGGGCGAAGTGCCGGGGGCCCTGCCTGCGCCTGTCATGGCCAGCGCGCTTTATTCTGACCGGTAGCTCTGTCTTGCGGCCCGACTCAGGATGAGGGAGGCTACCAGAGGACCTCGAATTTGCCCCAGTGCACGCCGTCTGCGTCGACGGATATCGGCTGAACCGCTTCACGAAGGTCCATGTCGAGGTGCCCGTGGGCGCCGGCCGCCCGGATGAGCATGTGGCCGAAATTGTCAGAGAGCACCTTGTTGAAGCTCAGCTCTACGCGCCGGCCGGGCTGATGTATCACTATGTCGACGGTCTCATCCGTCTCGGACAGGTCTACTACCGGCTCCATGTCAAAGCGCTCCTGCGCAGTCAGCACCGTCAGAAAGTGCCCCTCGATGCTGCCGGACTGTGTAGCCTCCACGCGCCACTGGTAGCGGCCGGGCTCTGTTATCTCTCCCTCGATGTCGCCCCCGTCGACCAGGTCAAAGCGCAGGTCCTGCGGGTAGACGAACTGCGCCACCAGGCGGCTGCCGGCCGTTGAGTAGATGAAGGTGTTCTGGTCGGTCTCCTCGGGCCTCTCGGGTAAATGCAGGACAAAGGTCTTTTCGACCTCGGGTGCCGTCGACTTCATCCTGTCAAAGATGATCAGGAGATCCGGACGTATGAAAAGAAACTGCCGCACCACCATGCCGGCCGAGGGGTTGTCGTCACGCTCAAGCCGAGGCGACTCCTGCGCGCGGTATGCGGCTGTCATGCCGACCACCGCGTGGAAAAACATCTCCTCCGACTGCATCGCGCGCAGCTTGGGCGGGCCGTCAGCGTGGGCATTCGCCTGGCCTCGCCCGTCGAAGAGCAGCACATTGTGCGCTCTTGCCTCGCTGGCCCTGGTGCCCTTGAACTGGTGGTTGTAGCCTGTTGATTCCTTCGAAAGCCATGACCCGCCCCGCAATATCTGGAAGCTTCCCAGGTCCTGGTGCAGGTGGGCGGTCTTTGTGGGCGTACCGAGCTGCAGCATTATGGCCGTGGCGCCGGGTGACCAGTCGCTGCGAAGATATGCTACGCCGGCCCCCGGCGCGAAGTAGTCATAAGGCAGCCGCTCCAGGTGCAGCGGATCCACCCGGCGGTCGTCCTCGACCACCCAGCCGAAAAGCCCTTTCGGAGGCTCCACCCGGTCAAGGTAGGCTTTAGCGTGGCCGCCTACCCTTTCATCGGCAAACTCAAGCGCCAGCGCCCGCATCGAGTCCCCTATCACGCTGCATACCCGGGGATATCCCTGCGAAAACTGGTCGTCTCCCTTCGGAAAGCGCTGAAAATACGTGTCATCCACTCCGCGTGCATACATGGGCGATGGAGTGGTGGAGTATATGGTATAGTACACAAACTCGCGAAACCAGTTTGTCTCGCGGTAGAGGCTGCGGTTTGAGGCGGTCTTGGCGGCCTCGGCAAGCCACGTTACGTAGCCGATGTTGTAACGCCCGTACTGGCTGCCCTCGCCTGTAGTACCGCCGCGCGCGCCACGCGCATAATGAGGCAGTGAAGACTCCCTCCAGCGCGTCACCAGAGCGTCCTTGAGCAAAAGCCGCGCAAGCGGCGACTCCCCGTACGCTGCCAGTCCGAAGATGCCTGAGTTTCGCATGTACCCGGAGTAGTAGTTGTTGCCGGGCATGGTGGGGCCACCCCACGGCTTGCGGTTCATCATCATGGCGATGTGTCCGTACCGCTCGCGAAAGCGCCGCCTCTGCTCGCCGGTCATCTCGTCGTGGCACCAGTCGTAAATGACCGGCACCATGGCTTCCCAGCGGTACTCGTCGCTTGCGGGGGCTTCCCGCAGGACCTCCTCCGATACGTCAAAGTCCAATATGTAATCGATCGCGTAGCGCGCGTCTTCGGCGTTTCCGGTGAGCACGTATCGCAGTGCACGCGCGCCGGCGTCGTGCTCGTTTATTGCTATGGGGTCGGTTTCGAACTTGCCCCTGAGGGCTTCAAGGCGCTCAGGGGTAAACCATATCCGCGGTCGGTCCGTGCGAACCTCGAGATCCTCGAGGCCGACGCCGCCGGCTGCAAGGCACACCACCAGCGCCGCGGCAAGAACAAATGCCCTCTTCATAGTAAGCCCTCCTGTTGGGTGTATCACGCCGCCGAGACCGCCGTGCGGGCCTCGCCCGGCGACGCGCTCAGGCCTTTTCGACCTTCTGATGGCCGCCCTTTGCAATCGCCTCTGCAAGCAGCATGGTTTTTAAGCCGTCTTCGACGTTGTTCGGCGAGTGGGTGTTTTCCCGTATGCATCTGACCAGTTCGGCGCTCTCCTCGTATATGCCTGTGAGCATTCGCGGCTTGAGATATGGTGTAATCATGTCGGAGTCTGAGCTCTTCAGCGGATAGATCGGCCCATGCCAGTAGGTAAATCCGCCGTCCTTTGTCGCAAAGCCTCCCTGCGGCACTTTCAGGAAAAGAGACCTGTCTTCAGTGTGGATCTCATAACGCTCATCCGATACCCCCACCACCGTGTGGAGAGAAAGACATCCCACCGCACCAGACTCAAACTGAAGTATGGAGTAGAGATTGGCGCCGCCCTCCTGCGCGGATGAGGGGGCTTCGACGGTGGTCACCTCTTTGACCTCTCCTGCGAGGTAGCGCATGGTATCGATGCCGTGAACGCCTGTACCCATGACAAAGGCCTTGTCAAAGCGGCGGTAGCGCAGCATGGTGCAGTAGACGCTGCGGATGGGCAGGCCCTCATCCTGTATGAGTTTTCTGGCTCTTACGACCGGCAGTGCGTGGCGGCGGTTGAAAGCGAGGACATTTATGGTACCGGTGCGTCGCGCGACCTCCACGAGCGCCCTCGCCTCGGCCACATTCCTGCCGGGGGGCTTTTCGAGCATTGTGGGGATGCCTTTTTCCATGGCGTAAGATGAGACCTCGAGCGTGGCAGCCACCGAGGTAATCACCATCACGGCGTCAGGCTTTTCCCTGTCGATCATTTCCCGGTAATCGGTGTAAACGCCCGGTATGTCAAAGGCGGCCGCCACGGGCTTGAGAGCCTCGAGATTGCGCCGGCAGATGGCGGTTATCTCGATATCGGCGTTGGCCTTCATCGCGGGCAGGTGCTCCGCCTGGGCGAAGTATCCGGCACCTACTACGACGGTTCGTATCTTGTCCATATGTGTCCCCCAGATAAGAGTCGGACTTCAGAAACAGTATTTATCTTCAAACGTGCTCAAAATTCAAGTCTCTGGCAAGTTCAAGTCTCTGGCAAGTGTCTGCCGCGCATGAGACGTAGCTGCACTTAACTGCGGCGCTCTTATCTATCGCTCGTGAAACACACGCTTCGAGCCTTCTGCCTGCGACATGTCGTCCGAGGCTTCGGCGAGCGGTGCCGGAGGGTCGGCTGCCGTTTAGTGTTTGCCTCACGGTGATCTGCCCTTCGCCGGCCAGACGCAGCCGTTGACATGGGCCGCCTATGGCACTCCGGATAAGACAAGACCATACTACCAGCGCCCACAATACATCCGCTGTTGCATGCGACGCGGTGCTTTCAGCTTTCCTTTCATCCGCAGAGGGAATAGAATAGCACAACAGTGCGCCGGCGCTCAGCTCCAGGCCTTTCGAGCGAGGATGGACTCATGTGGCATCGGCACCACGGCGCCTCATGTATAGCGCACGCGTTTCTATGCGAAGCGCCCGGCTGCGCGCCCGTCGGCTGACTGCGGACATTGCGCTGGGGGCTTTGAAGGCTGAGAAAGATGCGCACTCGATAGAGCAGTATTGACCGGCGCGCCTGTAACGGTTAGTTTTCAATGAGCTTGCACAAACTCGGGGGTATCGATTCAAATGTCATCATTACCGCCGGAAGGACCAGACGCTCAAAGGTCTAATGCATCCTGCCGTGCACACACCCATGCGGCCAACGGAGCTGCGCAGCCCTTAGAGCAGGGGAAGGCCCCTTTCAGCAGGATTCAGGCGACAGTGCTACTGGTGCTCATTGCGGCGCTGGGGCTGGGCCTTTTTCTTACGAAGCACCAGAGGCGCCTTTCGGCCGAGCCGATTCTCATCGAGGGTGATGCAGGCCTTTATGCCCTTCGAATCAACGTAAACGAAGCATCATGGGAGCAGCTGGCGCTGCTCCCGGGAATCGGCCGGCACAGGGCCGAGGCGATAGTGGCGCACCGCGAGGAGCACGGCCCCTTTGCTGACATCGAGGATCTCGAGAATGTCTCAGGTATCGGCCCTGCCATCTCAGGGGCCATCGCCGATTATGTAACCTTCGAGCGCTTTGCTGATGACTGATGCCAAGTGGCGCCGGGTGCGCCAGGGCAATCCCCTCTACTCAGCCATACAAGCGTCTGTGCCTTTTTCCCGAACTGCCCTCTAAGCCCTGTTTTCACCCGTCGTTTTCGGTTCAGGGAAGGTCACGCACAGCAATGGGCCCGGCTCGGGGGCCTTTCGGCGCGTACCTTTAAATGTATAATATCCCTTTTGCGACGCATCTGTACGGGCCACCCTCCCGGGCGGCGAGGAAAACTGCATGGCCGATTTCAAGCTCACAAGCGACTTTGTACCCGCAGGCGACCAGCCCAAAGCTATCAACGAGCTCGCTGGCGGCCTCGCGCGTGGTGAAAAGCACCAGATCCTCATGGGTGTTACAGGATCGGGAAAGACCTTTACCATCGCCAATGTCATAGAGCGCTACCGCAGGCCTGTCCTTGTCATCTCGCACAACAAGACGCTCGCCGCGCAGCTCTATAGCGAGTTCAAGGGCTTCTTCAGCGAAAACGCCGTCGAGTATTTCGTCTCCTACTACGACTATTATCAGCCAGAGGCCTACATCCCCCAGCGTGACATTTACATCGAAAAGGAAACCGCCATCAACGAGGAGATAGACCGGCTGCGCCTGTCGGCCACCTCCTCCCTTCTATCGCGCGAAGACGTCATTATCGTCGCCAGCGTCTCATGCATCTATGGTCTCGGCTCGCCCAAAGACTACATGGACATGACCGTACCTGTAGCCGAGGGGCTCACGATAGAGCGGGACGATCTTCTCAGGCGGCTCGTCGAGCTCCAGTATGACCGTTCCGACGTGGACTTTGCGCGTGGGACCTTCCGCGTGCGGGGCGACACCGTAGAGATCGTGCCCGCATATGAGGAGTGCGGCTATCGCATCGAGTTTTTCGGGGATGTCATCGACCGGGTCGAGCGGATCGATCCGACTACTGGAAAGGTCATCGAGAGGTCGGGCTCTCTTACGATATTCGCCGCCAAGCACTTTGTCATGCCGGAGGAACGCATCGAAAGCGCCATATCAGGCATCAATGCCGAGCTCGAAGAGCGCCTCGCTCAACTGCGCGCGGACGGCCGGCTGCTCGAGGCGGCGCGACTCGAGGCGCGCACCAGGTACGACATCGAGATGATGATTGAAATGGGCTATTGCCCCGGAATCGAAAACTACTCCCGCCACCTCTCCGGCCGAGCGCCCGGCGAGCGCCCCTACACCCTTATCGACTATTTCCCGGAGGGCTTTCTGACCATCGTGGACGAGTCGCATGTGACTATTCCACAGATAAGGGGCATGTACGGTGGCGATCGTTCGCGCAAGGAGACGCTGGTGGAGCATGGATTTCGCCTGCCGTCCGCGCTGGACAACAGGCCTCTGACCTTCCAGGAATACAGCGGGATGGTGAGCCAGGTGATATACGTGAGCGCGACACCCGGGCCGTATGAGCTGGAGCGAACCGGCGGCGTGGTGGTCGAGCAGATAATCCGGCCGACCGGACTTGTCGATCCGAAGATCCGAGTCCAGAGCGCGCGTGGCCAGGTTGAGCACCTTTTGGACGAGATCAGAAAGCGTATCGCTGCAGGTGAGCGCGCGCTCGTCACTACGCTTACCAAGCGTCTGGCCGAGGAGCTCTCGGAGTACATAAAGCAGGTGGGCATAAAGTGTCATTACCTCCATAGCGAGATTGACACCCTCGAGCGTGTCGAGATCTTGAGAGATCTGCGTGAGGGGAAGTTTGACGTGGTGGTTGGGATAAACCTGTTGCGCGAGGGGCTGGACCTGCCGGAGGTGTCGCTCGTTGCGATACTGGACGCCGATAAGGAGGGGTTTTTGCGTTCGGAGACTTCGCTTGTGCAGACGATCGGGCGCACCGCGCGCAATGTCAACGCCGAGGTTATCCTTTATGCAGACACTGTGACCGAGTCGATGCGGCGCGCCATGGATGAGACTGACAGGCGCCGTGTGATCCAGCAGGAGTATAACCGCAAGCACGGGATCACGCCTGAGACCGTGCAAAAGGCCGTGCGCCGCGACATATCAGAGGAGATTGCCGCGCGGCGCATTGTTGCGCAGGTGTACGGCGAGAGCGAGCAAGAGCTCGACGTCGAGGAGGTGGTGGGCAGGCTCGAAGAAGATATGTACAAGGCCGCCGGCAGGCTCGACTTTGAGGAGGCAGCGCGGCTGCGCGACGAGATACTCCAGCTCAAGCCCGACAAGTCGGCCATCATCATGACACCCGGAAAACGCAAGAAGGCCGCCCTCGACGCCAGAAAGAAATCCAAGCGCACTGCGCGTAAGAAGATGAAAAAATATATCAAGGCCGACAAGCGAAAGTCCCGCTAAGACACCAGCGTCGTGTCGGCCGGTGCGAAAACGCGGGTAGCGCCTCCGGATATCTGCAGGACCAGCCCGAAGTGTGCATCGAGATCCACCACGCGGCCCGTCTGGGGCCTGCCGCAGCATTCCACCGTGACAAAATC
>SLPQ01000101.1 GCA_007131925.1 Candidatus Brocadiia bacterium
ACAGCAACGACTCATATTTCCGGCAGCGCCGGCGCATGGTCGAGCGGCAGATCGAGGCCCGGGGTATAAGGGCTCCGCGGCTGATCGAGGCGTTTCTCAAGGTTCCCCGGCATCTTTTCGTGCCGCCCGGCGAGGCCGCCAGCGCCTATGATGACCGGCCGCTGTGCATTGGCGGCGGCCAGACGATTTCACAGCCCTACATGGTGGCGCTCATGACCGAGGCGATCGACCCACAGGAAAATGACAAGGTCCTCGACGTCGGCACCGGTTCGGGCTACCAGACGGCCGTGCTTGCCGAGCTTGCAGGCACCGTCCACACCGTGGAGCGGATCAGTGAGCTTGCCGAAACAGCGCGTATCCGGCTCGAGCAGATCGGCTATGAAAATGTGCATTTCCACGTTGGCGACGGCACCAGGGGCCTGCCGGAAGAGGCTCCCTTCGACGGAATTGTCGTGGCTGCCGCCGCCGAAGAGATACCCGAAGCCCTTGAAAACCAGCTCGCGCCGGGAGGCCGGCTTGTCATACCGGTCGGTGGCCCCCACAGTCAGATGCTCACGCTCGTGGAGCGTACGCCGCAGGGTCTCAGGCGCCGGGAGATGTGCCCCTGTGTGTTTGTGAGGCTCATCGGCGATCAAATCTACAACGAGTGATCGCGGCGCATGTCCATTACCGCCGCGATTGTGGCAAGGACAACCGCACCCGCTGAGGCCACGAGCGCAAAGCCCCAGCCTGACGGTCGGAAATGCAGCTCCACGCGGCGCGTGTCGGCGGGTGCCTCTGCGGCCATCAATCCGCCGCCGGCAACCTCCCATCGGACCTCTCGTCCATCCACGCTCCATCGCCAGCCCGGATACGCCGTAATGGCCGCAAATATCACCACAACCCCCTGCGACCGTGGCTCCGGCAGGTCTATTGCAAGAGCGTTGGGTGACCACATCTCGCCCCGGACAGCCTGGAAACCCGCATAGTACGCCGGCCTCCCCTCATCCATGGCCAGCGCCGACTGCAGTGTGTCGTCGTAGCTTATCCGCACGACACCAGGAGTACGCGACACCCTGTAGAGCCTGACGTTCCTGTCCCAAGCCAGCCATCCGGGCTGGTTGTGCAGGGGCCACCAGAGGCTGTTTTCCATGTGCTCGACCGATCCTGGCCACTCGATCGACTCGGTGGGATCGATGGCTGGTATATCCACGGGCGAGGCGACCCAGCCCACCCCGAGCGTCTCGAGGTCTGCGGCTTCGAGCGTCTCCACTGCCGTGGCGATGGTGCTTGTGGCGGCGTCCGGCGCAAAGATGCTTTCGTTGATATTGAGCCGCCCCAGGCTGCGAGCTGTCGTCGCATAGGATGGGGCGATCACGTAGCCCCTGTAAGGTGAATAAACCGCGAGCCTGCCGGGGTTTTCCACTGCTGCAACCCTGTCCAGGTGCGGGAAGTCCGCCACCCCGCGCCGGTAGTCCCAGGTGAGGCGACGCTCTCCGTGGCGGGGATAGACGACGGAAAAGGTGACAAAGAGCTCAGCAAAGATGACAAGCACAACCAGCCGGCCTGCTGCGCCCACAAGCCTCTTTCGGCTTTCAATAAACATCTCAACGCCAAGTGCCGCCAGCGCCAGTACCGGCACAAACAGCAGGATGAGCCCCGCAGGTATGAGGCTTGCACGAGCATACAGATTGAACACACTGCCAAGGAGATAGTACAGGGGGCTCCTGGAGAGAAGCGCCGCGCCTGCCAGCATGATGGCCAGAAGGGCTAAGACCAGCGAGCGGTGCTCCTTTTGCCGTGTGACCCTCGCCAGTGCATATATCGCCGCTATGAGAGCCAGGAGTCCCGGTGAGTAGTACACTGCAAACGGCCGACCCGGTGCCCAGGGGAAAAACAGCCTGAGCATCTCCCACGGCGAGAGGGCAGCCGCGCGCCAACCCATCGGAAAGGCTTCGCCCAGCCTTCCGGTGGTGGCCACGAGCGAGAGCTCGAACGCGCCGATTATCTCGACGGCGGCCAGCGCCATGGCAACCGCGCCCGCCGCAAAGATGCTGAATAGCCCCATCGCCGCCGCATTTGGCCGGCTGCCTGCCACAAGCCACCCCAGGCGAAAGATAGCCGCCAGGGCCAGAAAGACAAGCCCATGCACAATGACGTTTGGGCTGGCGATGGCCATCCAGGCAAGCCCCGCCCCCGCGCCTGCCACCGGAGAGAGCAGGCCCCTTCCGTCGAGCGCCCTTTCGAAAAACAGCATCACCATCGGCAGCCACGCGTACGCGAAGAGGTATTCTATGGCGGGCTGATGAGCGGCTCGGGTAATTGCCCAGCCGTTAAAGGCAAAGAGGATCGCAAAGGCAAGGGCTGCATGCCTCGTGCGGAGCACTCGCCGGGCAAAAATAAGCGCGAAAAGGCCCGCCAGAAAGAAATGCAGCGAGACGAAGATGCTCAATGCCTTGTATACACTGCCGACGAGAAATATCGGAGTGAGGGGGTACCACATCGCTGAGAGAGGATGGGCGAGGTTGGGCACGCCGGTACCCTGGTAATGGTTCCAGAATGGAAGCTCGCCGGCGGTTACAGCCTCCCTGTAGATGGTGAAAAAGTGCAGCTGCAGGAGGTTGGCGTCGCTCTGGGACAACCCCTCGGCCAGAAAGATGATTCTCCGCCAGAAGAGCGCTATCGCCAGTGCAAGGACGAGTATAGCCCGCCAGTTGTCACGCAGCTCGCGCCTCAGGCCGAAAAGCACGAGCCCGAGGAAAAAAGTGGGCGCCGCGGCGAAAAATACAGCCTCAGCTGTTCTCACCTGCTGATCTCGCTTTTGCCTCTGACAAGGCGCTGCTTTAATATCTTGCCCATGGGTGAGCGCTCAAACTGGTCCCTGAACTCGACCTCGGTCGGGACTTTGTATCGGGCGATCTGCGAGCGGCAGAGGTCCTTGAGCTCCTCCTCATCTGCCGAGAGCCCTTCCTTGAGCACCACGAATGCCTTTGGCGCCTCGCCTCTCTGCTGGTGTGGTATGCCGATGACAGCAGCCTCGGTTACCGCTGGGTGCGAAAGCAGCACCTGCTCGATCTCCCGCGGGAAGACGTTTTCCCCGGCCGAGATGATCATCTCCCTCATGCGGCCGGTGATGGTCAGAAAGCCCTCCTGGTCGATCCTTCCGACGTCCCCGGTTTTGAGAAAGGCATTGCCGGTGATCACCTGGGAGGTCTCCTCGGGGCGGTTCAGGTAGCCGTCCATGACGCTCGGTCCGCGCACCCATATCTCACCGTCGACGTTGACGCCGGCGTCCTGTCCGGCCTCATCAGTGACGCGCACTTCGAGATTGGCAAGCGGCGTGCCTACGGTGCCCGGCCTGAGGGCCGAAGGCGTGTTGGCCGAGATGACAGGTGAGGTCTCGGTCAGACCGTACCCTTCCAGCAGCGTCACGCCGTGGCGGTCACGATAGGCCTGAAAGCACTGTTGAGGCAGCGGCTCGCCTCCGCATATCGGCAGCCGGAGGGTGGAAAAGTCGACATCCATGCCCTCTATCGCCCGCAGCATGGCGCGATACATGCTCGGCACCGCCACCAGGGTGGTTACAGAGTGAGCCGTGATCGCCTCGGCGGCGGTGCGCGGCTCGAAGCGCGGCATCAGGATCGTGGTGGCGCCGACAAGCGCAGGCAGCGCCAGAGTAGTCGTCAGCGCGAACGTGTGGAAAAGAGGCAGTACCCCCAGAAGCCTGTGCTCCGGTGAAAACGAGAAATGCTCGGTGCAGGCGGCTATGTTGCTCAGGAGGTTCTGCTGCGTCAGGACGACTCCCTTTGGCGCGCCGGTCGTCCCGGAGGTGTAGAGAATGGTGGCTATGCGGTTTGGACGTGCGGGCGTGCCGGGTCCGCCTGAGATGGCCCCTGGCAGCCATTTTTCGACAGGGACCGACTCGATGCCAGCGGCGGCGGCGAGTTTTTCAAGCGGCTCGACGGTGAAAACCTTATCAAGGCCTGCGTCGGCCGCGACCGCGGCAAGCTCCTGCGGTGAGAGGAGAAAGTTGAGCGGTATCGGCACCCGCCCCGAAAGCAGAGTGCCGAAGTACATCACCGCAAAGGCCTCTGAGGTGCCCAGGAGCAGCGCGACGCGCTCTGCTGCACCTTCTTCTTCGAGCGTGCGCGCTACAGAGAGCGCAGCACCCGCATATTCCCTGAACGTGTAGCTTCGCTGGACGCCCACAACGCCTGTCCTGTCGGCGTTTGCCTCGGCAGTGGCCAGAAATGCTTCCCCCAGACTGTCAGACACGATAACCCTCCTTGACTTGCCTTTCGTCTGTCCTGATGGTTGTATCGGCAAAACCCTTTGTGACGCTCCATGCGGCGCGCAAAATGCCTTGACGGGAAGCGCCACCCCTGTTACCTTATTTTACCTCATGTTTTCCGGGGAAAAGGAGGGTATTTTCAAAAATGCGCGCCTTCGTGTTGCTTTTGGTCATTTCAGCATGTCTGGTAACGGTGCCTTCCAGCGGCTGCCGGTCGGCGAGCTACGCCGGCCCCTCCAGCGACCTTCTTGAGAGCGCCACCGCCGCATACCTGGCGGGCGATTACGACAGTGCCGTTCGGGAATATACGGACTTTCTCGGCAGCCAGCCCCGCTCGGCGGAGGCTTCACAAGCTTACCTGGGAAGGGGCAACGCCTATTACGGCCTGGGCCGCTGGCGCCTGGCTCAGGCCGACTTTGAGAACGCGCGCAGCATAACGCGCGATCGAGCCGTTCGCGCGCGGGCGACGCTCGGGCTGGCTCACGCCCTCTTCGCGCAGGAGAGCTACGAGGAGGCGCAGGGGGTTTATATGGAAGTGCTTCGTGTTCACAGGGGGCATGTGCCTCAGGACGAGGCATCATACCGGCTCGGCATCTCTTTGGCGCGGCGCGCACAGTGGCAGGACGCCTCGGACTACCTCAGGGAGGTTGTGAGCCGCTGGCCTCAGGGTGAGTTTGCCAGGCTGGCTCGCGCCAAGCTGCCCTGCGTAGCCCAAGGGCGCTTTACGGTACAGGTGGGTGCTTTCACCGACAGGCGGCTGGCTGAGAGAAGGCTTGAAGAGCTGCGCGCCGGCGGTTTTGAGGCGGAGATGGCCGAGATAGACATGGACGGCACTACAGGATATGCTGCGCGCAGCGGGCGCCTCTCTACGTGGGCAGAGGCGCGCAGCCATGCGGCGAGGCTGGAGAGTGCCGGGTTTTCAACCTACCTGCTCCCTTAGTGGGCGTGGAGCCTTTCGACGGCCGTGGATCATTCCTCCAAGAGGGTCGCTTGAAGCATGGAGAGGACCATCATATTGAAGGGGGGCGCAGTCTACACCTCCCGTATGCGCCTCGACGGTGGATCTCTGGTGATCTCGGGGCGCTATATCCGTGATGTGCTGGCTGCGTCCGAGGCGCCGCTGCCGGGTGATGATGCCGAGGTTATCGATGTCAGCGGGCATATAGTGGCGCCGGGCTTTATCGACATCCACGTGCACGGCGGCGGCGGGGCCGACACCTCCGAGAGGGACCGCGAGGCGATAGTCCGGATGTCCCGCGCGCATGTGCGCTTCGGCACTACGCTGATGCTGCCGACGATATATCCCGGTCCGTGGAAGGAGATGATAGGCGCGATAAATGCGGTCGAGGCGGCGATGAAGGAGCAGTCGCCGGGCGCGCGTATACACGGCATAAACATGGAAGGCCCGTTTCTCAATCCCGGCAAGGCCGGTGCGCTGCGAAGCGACTGCCTCATCGAGCCGAGCGAGGAGGCTTTCCTGCAACTGGTGGCGGCCTCGGACAACAACATCCGTCTCATCACCATCGCGCCGGAGCTGCCCGGAGCCATTCACATTATAAAGATGTGCCGCGAGCGCGGCATCCGCACGGCCGTCGGCCACAGCGACGCCTCGCATGAAGAGATGATCCTCGGGATAAACGCAGGGATAAACCACGTCACGCACGTCTTCAACGCCCTCAGGCGAACCCATCACCGCGACCCCGGCGTCATGGGTACGATACTGATCAACGACGAGATAACCGTGGAGCTCATCGCCGATTTCTTTCATGTGCATCCGGCGGTCGTCGTGCTTCTGATTAAGGTCAAGCCCAATGACAAGATCGCCCTGATCACCGATTCGCTGAAGATCACCGGTCTGCCCGGTGACACCTTTGAGGCCGATGGCAGGTCCGTACGTGTAAGAGATGGGCTTGTGTACCTCGATGACGACACCATCGCCGGCAGCGTCTTGACGATGAACAGAGCGGTTGCAAATGTGGTCTCGACGGGACTGGTGCCCCTTGAAGAGGCCCTGAAGATGGCTTCGCTCGTGCCGGCCAAGATACTCGGCGTACAGCATCACAAGGGCACGCTCACCCCCGGCAGTGATGCCGACCTCGTCGTCATGGACAAGGATTTCAATGTCAAGCTCACGATGGTCGAGGGTAAGGTCGTCTATTGCAGTGACGACTCTCCCTGGGCCCTCAGGCTCAAGGACGGCTGAAAAAGCCGCCCCGCATTGCCTGCCCTCTGCTTTACCTGGGTGCCCGCTCAGATAGGCAGAAGTATGCGCGCGGTGCCGAAGAAAATCAAAAGCCCCGTTATATCCACGACGGTAGTCAGGGCCGGGCTGGCCACCACAGCAGGGTCGAGCTTGAGCCTGGCTGCAGCCAGCGGCAGCAGTGCCCCTATGAGCGTGGAGCTGATCACCTGCAGCGCCAGTGCCAGTGAGATTGCAAAGCCCACGCTGTGCAGGGAGGTTCCAGGCGGCATCGCCGCGCCGGCAGCAAAGAGAAAAACGCGGCCATAAGCGATGATTCCCAGTAGAGGCGATATCATAAGTGCCACGGCAAATTCCTTGGCGAGCACCCTGAGGATGTCCCGCGGCGAGATCTCCCCCAGAGCCAGCGCCCGTACCACCAGGGTGGCCGACTGGCTGCCTGTATTTCCGCCGGTGTCGGCCAGCATCGGGATAAATGTCGCCAGTACCGCAAACTCCAGCAGCAGCCCCTCGTAGCTTTGCACGATCAGCCCGGATACAAGGCCCAGCGCCCCCAGGGCCATGACCCATCCGGAGCGATTTCTGAAGTGGCTGAAAACCGAGGTGCGAATATAGGCGTGCTCCTCGTGGCGCCCGGCGATTGCCATGAACTTTTCCATGTCTTCCTGGTTTTCCTGGTTGATGATGTCGATGGCGTCGTCGTAGGTGATGATGCCCACGAGGGTTCCGGCGTCGTTGACCACGGGCAGCGCTATGAGGTCGTATTTTGAGATTTTCCGGGCCGCGTCTTCCTGGTCGTCATGGGCAAGGGCGTAAATGGTGTCCTTGTGCATGAAGTCTCCGACCGGCTTTTCTCCTGGGGCCAGGATGAGGTCCTTCAGGGAGACAAAGCCGAGAAGCCGGCGGTTTTCATCCACGACGTATGCGTAGTAGATGGTCTCCTTGTCTGGGGCTTCGCGGCGCAGCTTGGCTATGGCCTGGGAGGCGGTAAGGTTTGGCGAGAGGGTGGCGTAATCACTGGTCATGACCGATCCGGCGGTATCCTCCGGATACGAGGTGAGGCGGCGGATGTCCTCTCGCTCCGCGTGAGCGAGTGCGGGCAGTAGCGTTTCCTGCCTGTCCTCGGGCAGGCGCCTGACCAGGTCGGCGCGTTCATCGGGCGACATCGCCGTGACAAGACGGACAAACTCAGGACGCTTGAGCGTTTCGACGACGTCCACCCGGATATCGTCGTCGAAGTTTACGAATATCTCAGCGGCCAGACGGTTATCAATGCGGGATAAAACGTCCCATATTTCGTCCGCATCCAGCCGTGAGAGGAATTCAGCTATGTCAGCGGGGTGGCCCGATTCGCAGAACTCCTGCAGTGTAGTAGTGTCATCGGTCGAGAGGAGCTCGCGCAATTCAGGTACGAGCAGGGGATTTCTCACGGTTCGCCTCCTTGGCCCACACGCCGCGGAAGGCCGAGGCGAGCCGTCAATCAGGGCATGACAACGATCGGACGGATCGCCGGAGCCGCCGCGCGTGTGCGCTGTGGTCCGGGGTCCTCTTCTGCTCCGACGCCATAGAGCGCGTCGGACTTTCCTTCTGTAGTGACAGCACAGGTATTCACAGCGTCTCCTCAATGTCTGCACCTGCGGCCGTTCGATGGCTCACACGAGCCGCACAGTGCAAAATTATAAGGTCCGTCGGCGCACGTGCAACGCTTTTTCCGGACGTATCATCGAAACGCGGCCGTGAGGTTTGTGTTGACAAAAGACGCTGCGTCTGTTAAAGAATATGTCTTACAGGTCTGATACGAAAGGGAGGTCCCGATGACAAATGTGCCTGAACGCGAGGCGGAGCCGGTATTTTGCAGTGAGTGCCAGAACGAAGTGGATGTCGCGAAGGGCAGGCTCGTAGACGGGCAGGTGCTATGCCCTGCGGATCTCGCCAAGAGACCATTTTTCGACAGGCTGCGCGCGCGCAAGCTGCCTGAAAACTACAAACGTAGAAGCGGCCGTACCTTTCAGAGTCTCTTCACAAGTATCGCTGCGCTGATGCTGGTTGTGGGGATAGCGTTCGTCTGGAGGGCTAAGACGCTGCCAACGCCGCCACCGCGTACGCTGGAGCCGGCCGCATGGGAGGCCGTAGAGGGTGAAAGGCCGGTCACGGCGCCCACCCCTGTCGTCGGCATTCCGGCGCAGATATATCTTATTGCGGGTGTCTGCATGCTGCTTGGCGCGATCATCATCGCTGTCTCGGGTGCTCTGGCCGGAGATGCACTCGACCTGCTGCTGGATATCTCCGCCGTTGCCAGGCGTACTCACCGCTGAGGGACCTTTCGCATCAGGGCCACAAGCGAAAGGCCGGCAGGCAGTCGTATGCGTCCGAGTAGATGCCTCTCGGCGGCGAAGATGGCTTTGAGGATTTCGTTGACCGGCCATACAGGCACCGCAAGCTGTGCGGCCGTTATGTCAGAGGCGCCACCCGCGGCCAGCCTTGCCGCAAGCGCGGCCGGCAGCATGAACATATTGCAGTATGATACAAACACCTCTTCGAGTGCATCGTTTCTGAGAGCTGTGGCGAGATCCCTCCTGCTGTAGCGCCTGAGGTGGCCGTGTATTTCGTCCCAGCGGCTCCAGAGGCTTGCCATGGCCGGCACCGTAACAATCATCACCCCTCCAGGCGCCAGCAGCCGGGCCGCCGCCGAAACGGCCGCCGCGTCGTCCTCGACGTGCTCGAGCACGTCCGCAAGCAGCGCAGCGTCATAGCTTGCCTGCTCCATGCCCGCGAGTTCGGTAAGACTGCCGAGACGGGCCTTGACGCCTCTCTTGCGACAAAACTCAACCGCCACTGAGGATGAGTCGACGCCAACGCCGTCGATCTCTGCGGGCAGCTCCTGCAAAGTGCGGCCGCAGCCGCAGCCCAGGTCCACAAGGCGCAGCGGCCCCATATGGGTGCGACTTGCCAGGTAGCGCTCGAGCAGGCTGTATATGATGCGTCGCTTGCCGGCAAACCACCAGTGGCGATCCTCTATCATGTACATCTTCTCGTAAATATCGTCTCGCATATCTTCTCCATGCCGGGCTCCAGAAGGCGCGGCAGTGCTGCAGGAAGCGTGGACGGCGAAGGCTCTCCGCGGTGGAAGTTTTCGGCCTGTATCCGTCATCGACGCCATGATTTCTTATGGCGTTAAGAGCCAAGGAAAGACGCCCCAGGTGCCCTTGTCGGCACGCTGCTTTCGGGGAGTGCCTGGACAGTGATGTTTGACATAAATGCAGATGGCCGCTAAAGTGAGCACGTAACTGCCGCTCCAGGTGGCCCGTGACAGGGCCGGCGGCAAGGGCAAGACATTCGTTAAGGGCGATCACAGCGCCTGCGCATACCTGCGCTGCGGCACGCGGGCGGCGCCGCGGCAGTGCGCATGCTGCGAGGCGCTTTCCAGGCGGTAAGGGGCAAGTCTTGGACGAGAGCGAATACGCTTTGATGATCAAGAAAGCCAGGGGCAGATTCGCTGCCATGGCCGCTACGTATTCTCTTGGTGTTTTCAACGACAACTTCTTCAAGCAGGCCGCCATGCTCATTGCCGTGGGGGCGGGCCTGGTCAGGTACCAGGGCTACGCGACGGTGATCTTTACGTTGCCGTATCTATTATTTGCGGCGCAGGTGGGCTGGGTGTCTGATCGCTTCGCCAAGAGGCACGTTGTCATTTCCTCGAAGGTGGTGGAGCTTGTCGCTATGCTGATCGGGGCTGCCGGCATGCTCACGGGAAACTGGTTTCTCATCTTTACCATGATAGCTGTAATGGGCATGCAGTCTTCGATTTTTTCGCCGGCGCTCAACGGCTCCATTCCCGAGCTCTATCCGGCTGCCTACGTGGTGCGCGCCAACGCCATACTGAAAGTCACAGTCACCGGGTCCATACTTGCCGGCTTTGCCCTTGCGGGTGCGGCTCTCGACAGGAGTGGCCAGATACTTGCATTTCCCGCCGGTCGCATGGCGGTGGCGCTGGCTGTGGTGTCGGCGGCACTTGTCGGCGTGGTCATCTCCCTGGGGGTGCCGCACCGCCCGGCGGCCGCGCCCCGGATGCGCTTTCCATGGAGGGGCCCGCTTGACACTCTCAAGACACTTGCTGGCGTGCGCTCGGACAAGCTGTTGACCATAGCGGTCACGGTCAATACCCTCTTCTGGTTTATCGCGTCGCTGCAGATACTGCTTTTGAACCCGATGGGTCTTCAGCAGCTTGGCATGAGCGAAGGCAGGACAAGTCTTCTCATAACCGCCGAGCTTCTGGGAGTGGCCGCCGGCGGGCTTATCGCAGGACGTATCGCATATGGGAGACGCTGGTACGGTGTGCTGCCCCCTGCGTCTATGGTGCTGGGAGTGCTGATGTGCTTCATGGGGCTGCTGCCGCTGGTGCCGACAGGCGCGCGAGGGGTGACGGCATTTGCGCTGCTGGTGGTGATGGGCATGGCGGGTGGTGCCCTTCTCGTACCGGTGGAGAGTTTCATACAGGTGCGCCCGCGTGCAGACATCAAGGGCAGTGTGATAGCGGCGGCAAACTTCGCCGTATTTACCGGCATACTGCTCTCCGGGCCGGCCTCAAATTTCCTTAACGAGAGAGTCCAGCCTACGACGGGCTTTTTCATCTGCGGGCTTTTCATGCTGGCGGTCAGCCTGTGGCTGACCTACGTCTGGAATATCTCCCGCTCCCGCCGCCATCCGCTCGTGCGGGCAATCGTGAGGCGGGGTGACGCCCTTTTCGACCTCTTTCTGAGGATCTTCGTCAAATGCGCGCTGGCGCTTCGCTACAGGGTGAAGGTGGATGGGCTCGATGAAGTGGCCTCGCGCGGCACCTCTGGAATCCTCTTTCTGCCGAACCACCCGGCATTTATCGATCCTTTCATTGTTCTTTCTATCCTCGGCCGGGACTTTCGGCCGGCCAGCCTCGCCGACAAGGACCAGATCGACCGCTTCTTTATCCGCCGCCTGGCAGGACGCGCGGGCGCCAGGCCGATACCAGATGCATCGCGGTACCCCGATGCGGCCGAAAAGATCGAGCAGGCGCTCAGGGAATGTATCGAGGGGCTCAAGGCGGGCGAAAACCTGCTCTTTTACCCGGCCGGACACCTTGTCCGCTCCCGGTATGAGGACCTTGGCGGCAAGAGTGCACTCGAAAAGATTGTGCGCGAAGTGCCTGACGTCCGCATTGTCCTTGTGCGCACGAGAGGGCTCTGGGGGAGCATCTTTTCGCGCGCGCGAGGACGCGCCCCAGTCGTCACCGAATGCCTGCGCAAGGCCGCATGGAGCCTCTTGGCAAGCTTCATTTTCTTTGCGCCAAAGCGCAGAGTGACCGTCGAGCTGCGCGAGCCAAATGACTTTCCCCGCCACGGCAGCCGCCAGCAGATGAATCGGTATCTGGAAAACTTCTATAATGACGATGCCCCTCCCAACACCTACGTACCCTACACTTTGTGGGAGCGCGGCGGCCCTCGGGCAATGCCGGAACCGGCCACGCCCGGCCGCCATGCAGACTTATCGACGGTGAGCGCGACGGTGCGCGAGACTGTGCGCAGTCAGCTTGAGGAGATGACCGGTATGGCCGATTTCGATGAGTCTTCGAGGCTCGGCCGCGACCTTGGGCTCGACAGCCTGGCGATAGTGGACCTGGTGACGTGGCTGGAGCAGGAGTTTGCGGGCGTGCAGATCGCGCCTGATGCGCTCGAGACGGTCGGCGACGTGATGCTTGCCGCTGCGGGTCTGGCGGGCGCGGTCGCTGACGGCGCGGTCGAGCGGCCTGGGGCGCGCTGGTTTGAGGCGGGACAAGAGGGCGCTGTCGACGGCGCTACCATCACGGAGGCATTTCTGGTGCGCGCTGCGGCAGCACCCGGCAGGGCGATAGTGGCAGACCAGCGCTCAGGTGTCAAGACTTACCTCGATCTTATCACCGGCATCATGATCTTCCGAAAGAGGCTCCAGCAGGAGCCGGGCCGCTACATGGGCATAATGCTGCCTGCATCAGTTGCTGCCGACATTGTCTATCTTGCGGTGCTTTTTGCCGGCAAGACGCCGGTCATGCTCAACTGGACCACCGGCAGGCGAGGTATGAACCATGCCGTTGATATGCTCGACATCGACACCATCATCACAGCAGGCGCCCTCATTGAGCGCATCGAGTTTCAGCAGGGCAGCCTGGGCGCTCTCAAGCGGCGCATGCTATTTCTCGAAGAGTTTGTGAAGACGCTCTCACCCATTGCAAAGCTGCGCGCGTGGCTGGCTGCCAGGCTCTCCTGGCGAGCGCTGCGGCATGCCGAGGTAAGCAAAACTGCCGTAATCCTCTTCACCAGCGGCTCGGAGAGCACGCCGAAGGCTGTACCGCTTTCACACGAAAACATACTTGCCAACATCCGCGATGTCCTCAGCGTCATAGATGTGCGTGGCGATGACTCGATGGCTGGCATATTCCCCCCGTTTCATTCGTACGGGCTCACCTGTACGATGATACTGCCGCTCGTCTCCGGGCTTCGCGTCTTTCACCACCCAAATCCCACCGATGGCCCCATGATCGCTCGCCTCGTGGAAGCCTACCGCGCCACACTGCTCCTGGGCACGCCGAGCTTCTTAAGAGGCATAGTCCGCAGGGGCGGGGCCGACCTTTCAAGCTTGCGCCTGATCGTCACCGGTGCGGAAAAATGCCCCAAGAGCCTTTACAAGGCCCTCCAGGAGCGCTGCCCCGCTGCTATCGTCATAGAAGGCTACGGCGCCAGTGAATGCTCTCCGGTCATCTCGGTAAACGATCCGGCAGCACCCGTGCCCTTCACGATAGGACGCGTCCTGCCATCGCTTGAATACGTTATCCTTTCTCCGGAGAGCAAGAAGCCGGTCAAGCCTGGGGAGGAGGGCGTGCTCATGGTGCGCGGCGAGAGCGTCTTTGACGGCTATCTCGATTATGAAGGCCCGTCGCCCTTTGTGGAGTATGACGGGCGGCAGTGGTACAGCACGGGCGACATCGTGCGCGAACGTAACGGGGTGCTGGAGTTTGCGGGGCGGCTGAAGCGCTTTGCAAAGGTTGGAGGCGAGATGATATCTCTGCCCGCCATAGAGGAGGTGATCGCCGAGCGCTTCGTGCCGGATGATGCACAAGAGCCACAGGTGGCCGTGGAGGCATTTGAGAGGGATGAGAGGCCGCGGATAGTCCTCTTCGCGACGATCGACATAGAGCGCTCGGCAGCCAATAATGCCTTAAGGGAAGAGGGATTCTCAGCACTTCACAGTATCCACAGGGTGGTCCGTGTAGATGAGCTGCCCCTGCTGGGTACCGGCAAGACCGACTACAGGTCGCTGGCCGATCTGCTGGACTGAGAAGCAACGCGCCCGGTGCAGGGATGACGACCTTGCCCGGGCATTCTGCTGCGGCTTCGGAACCCGCCTCAGGCGCGGTCGGTCTAAGGTACGTAAGAGCTTGACGTCAAGGGACCCTTAATGAACTCAAACATCGCCTTTGCGCTCTTGCTGACTACGCTGGCCGGTCTTGCCACCTCGGTGGGGGGGCTCTTAGGAATCATATTGAAAAGGCCCGGACCGCGTGCGATGGCCGCTACGCTCGGCTTTGCCGCCGGCGTGATGGTGTACATATCGTTTGTCGAGCTTTTCGACGAGGCTGTTGGCGGGCTGGGGTTTGCCTGGGCCAACGTCGCCTTTTTCGGCGGCCTGGCGGCGATGTTTCTTATCGACGTGTCGATACCGCACGATTACTTTGCCGAGAGGTACAGCACGCATGGCGACGCGCGCATGATGCGCACGGGCCTGCTGACGGCGCTGGGGCTGGGCATTCACAACTTCCCCGAAGGGCTTGCGACCTTCGCCGGCACCCTTCACAGTGCGGAGCTGGGTATCGCCATTGCCATCGCCATCGGTATCCATAACATCCCGGAGGGTATAGCCGTAGCGGCGCCGATCGCAGCGGCGACCGGCAGCAGGGGCAAGGCATTTCTATGGGCGTTTCTATCGGGCCTTGCCGAGCCGGCAGGTGCGATCGTGGCGGCGATCATCCTGTACCCGTTTCTGAGCGAAGCGGTCGTGGGCGCGCTTATGGGTACGGTCGCCGGCCTGATGGTGTATGTAGCACTTGACGAGTTGGTGCCCGCTTCACGTGAATACGGCCACGGGCATCTCGCGATAGTCTCGGCCGCCGGCGGGATGGCCGTAATGGCCGTCAGCCTGCACATGCTGATGTAAGAGCCGCCGGCACGCCGCCCGCGCGGCGAGGTTACCTGCCTCTCTCAAAAATCACCCCGCTGTCTCAGGTTTTTTCAAAATGCCGCAAGCCGCCGCCTCTGGCGGCCTGAGGGCGTCGCGCCCGGCGTCTGCCCATTGGTTTCCGCCTTCGCGGTGGTTCTGGCGCGTTACATCCTCCCCTTGGGTAGAGATTCGCCGCATGACTCGACCGGCACCTGGAGGCTGCTGCGATTGAGAAAGCCAGCGAAGTGGCGCCCGAACCAGAGACAGAAGATGGCGCTTGAGTACGCCCGCGAGGCCAGCTGGGACTACTCGGTGACCGACCTTGCAAAGGCGATAGGCATGGCGCGCAGCAGCTACTACAAGTGGTTCGAAAGGCGGGAGTTTCGCCAGTGGTGGCGCCATGAGTGGGAGCGGTATTTCGTGCTCAGGATGGCGCGACTGTGGGGGAGGATATTTGCAGCGGCATGCGGTGATAAAAATAACGCATCCGCCACGCACGCAAGGCTCATCATCGAGCGATTCGACGGGGGCGCTCCCGCCGGCACGGGTGAGGCTGAGCAGCCGCTCAAGACCTACGTAAACGTCACCATGGCCGATGTCACTGGAAAGACCGATGAGTAATACGCAGACACACTTTCCCGCCGACGCCCGGGCCTACCGGCCGCGCGGCGCAGCCGAGAGGCTTTTCTACTGTCGTGACCGGGAGGTCCTGATCGACGGCCCGGCCGGTACAGGCAAGACGCGCGCCTGCCTCGAAAAGGTGCACCTGCTTGCGCAGGAAATACCGAAACTGCGGGCGCTTCTGGTCAGAAAGACGCGCACTTCGATGACCCAGAGCGTGCTTGTGACCTTTGAGGAAAAGGTCCTGCCCGCCGGATCTCACCTCTCGAAAGGGCCGCAGCGCTGGTACAGGCACTCGTACCGCTATCCAAATGGCGCGGAGGTGGTCACCGGCGGCCTTGACAACGTCGAGCGCATCATGTCTTCGGAGTACGACATTATCGTTGTCTTCGAGGCCACCGAAATCACCGAAAACGACTGGGAGATGCTGCTGACACGCCTGAGAAACCACGTCCTGCCCTTTCAGCAGCAGATCGCCGACTGCAATCCTTCACACCCGCGCCACTGGCTCATCGAGCGCGCCCGGCAAAAGAAAATGACGAGGCTGCCTTCCCGCCACGAGGACAACCCCTCTCTGACCAGTGAGTATCTCGAGGGGCTTGCGCAGCTGTCGGGCCATCGGCGCTCGCGACTCTTCGAAGGGGTGTGGGCGGCGGCTGAGGGGCTGGTATACCCGGCCTGGGAGAGCGCCTTCAGAGACCACTTCGATCCGTCTGCCGGCAGGCTCACCGGCGGGATTGACTTCGGATGGACAAACCCGTTTGCCGCGCTGGGCGGGGTGTACTTTGCTGCGGGCGGCTCAGCGGGCACCATATACGTCTGGTACGAGCGCTACCGGACAAAGACGCTCCTTCGCGACCACGCCGCCGCGCTGCCGGCGGACCACCTCTGGGAGGCCGATCCTTCGGCGCCTCAGCAGATCGCCGAGCTTCGTCGCGCCGGACACCGCGTGCGCCCGGCCGCAAACGACATTGTAATAGGCATCAACGCCATAAATGCACGCATCGAGGACGGCACGCTGCTCATCTCCAGACGCTGCCGTGCGCTCGCCGCCGAGATGAGCGCCTATCAGTATGGCCCTGACGGCGCTTCAGAACAACCGCTTGATGAATTCAACCACGCCTGCGACGCGCTGCGTTATCTCGTAATGGGTATCGACCGGGGCCGCGTGGCCGCCGGGCGTATTGCTCAGGAGCCCCTGAAATGAATACGCCTGAAACACTCGAACACGACACGCTCCAGGATGACCCCTCAGGTGCGCCGGTAAAGCCCGCCCGTGCAGAGGGTCGTGATGATGCGGCTGCCGGTGAAAATGCCGACGGCTCAGATTCGCAGGCTGCCCCACGCGGGCGAAGGCCGTGGTGCGCCTTTGACAACCCCCTGATATGGACTGTAACAGCGGGAGAGCGCGATGACGAATAGGAGGAGCCGTCAAGGCTGGCTGAAGACGCTTGCGTTTCGTGTCCTGCGCAAGGCTTTGCCGCCGCAGGGACCGGCAGGCAATGTCCCACCAGCCGACGTCTGGGGGGCCGGCAGCCAGCCGGGTGCGGCCAGGCTTGTAAACTCTTACCGCGGTACCGCATACGCCTGCGCAAATCTCTGCGCGCAGGGTGTGGCGAGCCTGCCGCTGCGACTCTATGTCGAGACCGGCCGTGGGCAGCCGCGGCCACGCTGTCGCACTGGCGCAGTTGATGAGGTAAGGCTGAAGACCCTCCAGGCCAGGCCCGCCTTTGCCGCCAAGATAGCCCGCGCGGCAGCCGTCGAGGAGGTGCTGGACCATCCGCTGCTGGACCTTCTCGAGAAGGTCAATGCCGAGCTCGACGGTTTTTCGCTAATCGAGCTTACCCAGCTCTACATGGAGACAGTCGGCACGGCCTACTGGTACATTCCGCGAAACCCCCTCGGTATGATCGATACCATCTGGGTGCTCGAGTCGCAGTATGTCAGGCCCGTTCGTGCCCGTAACGGCCATCTGGAGGCGTGGGAGTACGGCAGCGGCGTCGAGCGAGCCCGCTTTGCAGACAATGAGGTCCTCGCCTTTCGGATGCCGGACCTGGCAAGCCCCTACGCACAGGGCTTTGCACCGCTGCGGGCCGCCTGGGAGGCGGTGGGGCTCGAGGAGCGCCAGCGCGCCCATGCAAACGCGCTTCTTGAAAACAGCGCACGCCCCGATGTCATTGTCAGCGCCCGCGGCGACTACGGCGGGCTCGCAGAGGACGAGGCCGAAAGGCTCGAAGAGCGATTCAGGCGCAAGTTTGCCAGGGGAAGGTCCGGAGGTGTGCTTGTCATATCTGACGAGGTCGATGTCAAGCAGCTGAGCTTTTCTCCCCGAGACGTGCAAAACGCCCTCTTGAGACACCTGACCAAGGAGGACATCGCTAATGCCTTCGGCGTGCCTATGAGCCTCCTGCAGACAAAAGACACAAACCGCGCCAACGCCGAGGCCGGCCACTACCAGCTCGCCAGAAACGCCATACTGCCCCGCTGCCGCCGCCTCGAACAGCGCCTTTCCCAGCGGCTGTGCCCCCTCTTTGATGAGAGGCTGTTTCTGGCCTTTGACAACCCCGTGCCCGAAGACCGCGACCAGGAGCTCAGGGCCCCGCAGGCGCACCTTTCAGCAGGCGTGATGACCATAAACGAGGCGCGTCGACAGATCGGCCTGCCGCCGATGGAAAAGGAGCACGTTAATGGCTAAGTACGCCTCGAAGACAGCAGCCTATGGCGACGCTGAGGGGCCGTTTGGATTTCCGATGCGCGGTGTCGTGGCGCGTGAAGTCGAGAGGATCTGGAAACGCCTGCCAA
>SLPQ01000238.1 GCA_007131925.1 Candidatus Brocadiia bacterium
AGCTCGACGTTCTCGAGTATCACGTCGCTCGTATCGGCGTCGAAGGTGAATATCCCGCGCCGGATGTTGTAGTCTGACCCGTCAAATACAGGTCGCCGGCCGTTTTCGGTGACACCCCTGATGATGATGGGGGCCTCGGGCGTACCGCTTCGACTGACATGGATGGTCCGCCGGTCCATCATGTAGGTCCCTGCGGCGATCTCGACTACATCGCCGGGATCGGCCCTCGTCTCGAGGATCTCAACCAGCGTTTCGATGTCGCTGACATGATGCGTTTCGGCCGCAACCTGACCAGTCCATATGACACATATACCGGAAAGCAGGGCAACTAAGAGCGCCTTAGACATGGTCCACCTCCAATCCTCCAGGTAGCATGGATCCCGCAGCCGCGTCCCCAGGCTTGCCCGGCATCGCATCGGCCCGCCTGCAGCCTGGCCGCCGGCCCACGACATCTCCGTGTAAAATCTTACATGCCACGACCCATCGCCGCCAGTCATTTGTGCCTGCGGCGTCGTGCGTAAGAAAGCCCCGCCACCCCCCGCCACAGGCGCGCACACGTGGATGCGCCTCTTTTTGCAGGAGTCTCTATTGCAAGGGGCGCTTTGGACGTTTATGATTGGTCTGCAGGGTAGTCCATGCTGGCGGAGAGGCTGGAGGTGTTTTATGAGAAGTCTGAGTAGTCTGTTGGCTGTCTGTCTGATACTGGGGGCTGCGCATTGTGCATCGGCAGCTCAGTTTGAGCAGAAGTGGATATTCCTGACGAGCAACCTGCGAACTGCTGACGGCGTGGACAGGACATTATATCTACTCGAAAAGTCGGCGGCGGCAGGATGTACGCACGCCCTCTTGACTGACTCAAGTCACCTGGTGGCCTTCGAGATGCCCTGGGCCTACTGGGAGGGCATCGAGCGGGTCAAGGAGAAAGCGGCGTCTCTTAATATGACTTTGATACCGACGATATTCCCCACAGGCTATGGCGGGCGCTATCTAAACTTCGACAGTAACCTTGCCGCCGGTCTGCGGGTGACGGACGCACCCTTTTTGGTCAGAGGCGGCACAGCCACCCCCGACCCCGCGTCAGTACCTGAGATTGTCAATGGCGCCTTTGAGGATTTTGAGAATAATACCGTGACCGGCTGGTCCGGCCAAGAGGGCGCCGGCGAGACAACGTTTGTGGACACCCAGACCGCGCGAAGCGGCAGAGCCAGCCTCAGGGTGGTCAGCCCGCCCGCCACTGACCAGGAACGCCCAGCGGGCGCGAGCGTGACTCTGTCACAGCGGCTTGCCGTCGAACCGTTCAAGAGCTACCGCGTCTCATTCTGGATCAAGAGTGATGGGCCGGACGGTAGCACAGCCAGGCCGAATATCGCCATCACCTCAAATGAGGGAAGGCGCAGGCACATCTTCCCGCAGCTGCGCCCGGGTGACGCCAGCGACTGGACAAGGACAGTCGTTGTATTCAATACTCTCGATGCGACCGAGCTGCGGCTGACCGTGGGAGTAGGAGCCTCTCCGGGCGCTACTGCATGGCTTGATGACGTGACGATCGAACCGCTGGGTCTTACAGGCGTTCTTCGCCGCAGGAATACGCCTGTCAGGGTGACGAGCGCCGACGGTACTGTCGTATATGAAGAAGGCAAGGACTTTGAGCGCATAGAGGACCCTCAGGGCCGCTTCAGCGAGACCCGCGACGGACCGCCTCTCAGGCTTACCGCCAACTCCAGGATCCGCGACGGCTCTACTGTGCTCGTCTCGTGGTATCACCCTGTGCGAATCCATGGCGGCCAGATAAACCTGACCATCTCCGACCCTGCTGTCTTTGAAATGATGGATACCGAGATGGAGGCCGCAAAGGAGGTCTGGGACGCTGAGGGCTACTTCATGAATATCGACGAGATCCGCCTGGCCGGCTGGGAAGAAGGACCCGACGGACCGGATCAGCCCGTTAGCCAGATGCTGGCCGACTACACACGAAAGGCCGTGGACATCGTCCGCGAGCATGCTCCAGACGCTACCATATACACATGGTCTGACATGTACACCCCATTCCACAATGCGCGCCCCCTGACAGAGGGCAGCGCCTACTACCTCGTCAACGGCAGCTATGCGGAGTGGGAGCAGTTTCTGCCGGACGAGGTTGTCGTCGAGGGCCGCTGGGAAGGGCCGGTATCGACGGTCGTGCAGGGTGGTGCATGGGAGGGGCTGCCGGCTGAGGTTCAGATAATGCTATGGCACGCACGCGACAACGACGCGGTGCGCTGGTTTGCCGACCGGGGTCACAAGCAGATTATCTGCGGCTTTTACGACGTAAGGGGCACCGATGGGATGAAGCGGAACATACAGCAGTGGATGACCCGCTCCGAGGGTGTGCCGAATATCATAGGAATGATGTACACTACGTGGGCGATCAACTACGACAGCAGGCAGGAGTTCATCGACTCCCACGACAATATTCCGGAATTCTTCGAGCTTGTGGACAGCTACCCCGACTGGGTGGAGTAGGCCGGCCGAGGCGCAGCGGTACTTGAGCGGGGTGCGTGGCATGTTGAGGCGGTAATGCCATGGTTGATTCCTTTCCCGCTTCACGGTGCATCTACACCCCCTGTACGAATGCACGCTGACTGCAGGCGTGCGACTCGTGTCCACCTTTGCCCTGCAGGCTGCTGCAGATGAGCGCCATGAGACCGGATAGAGGGATTGCCCGCGACAGAATGTGCGCGGGATTCCTGACAACGCCGTTCTCACTCTGAATGGAAAGACATTATCGCATTGCGTCTACATTAGTAGCCGACAGCACTTGCGAAAGCACCGTACATCTGCATAATTAACCGGTTCGGAGACGCCTGTGGCGTTCGATATGCTTTAGTGAAAGAAAGGTTTGAGAGTTGAAACTTGCAATTTTTGCCGATTATGACGGTACGATAACGATTGAAGACACTGTGGATCTGGTCCTCGACACATACGGTGCGGCAGACTGGCGCGAGACCTCGCACCGGCTTGATGCAGAGGACGTCGGTGACATCGAGCGGATGTCGGCGGAGTTTGCGGGGCTGAACGTATCCAGAAAGGCTGTTGTAGACCTCATCCGCGAAAAGGTGCATATAGACAAGACTTTCAAGAAGTTTCTGGACTATGCCGACAGCAGGGGCTGGGAAGTGGTGATCCTCAGCCAGGGCCTTCGCGAATCAATCGAAACGGTCTTTGAAAAGTACGGCATAAATGGTGTGGAGTGGCATGCAAACGCCCTCGGCGGGCCTGACGGGAGACTCGAGATCGAGTTTCCGGAGCGCGGCTCGGTGGTGGATGAATTTTACAGGGACCGCGAGGGTGTCTACAAGCCCGGTTACGTGCGTAGAGCGAGCCGACAGGGCTTCACAACCGTGTACATCGGAGACGGCATAACCGATCGTGACCCGTCCGAAGTCGCCGATATTGTTTTCGCCAAGCGTTATCTGAAGAAATACATGTGGGAAAAAGGACTGGAGTTCATACCGTTTGAGACCTTCGAGGAGATCAGAAGGGAGCTCGAAAGGCGCTTTCCGGCTGAGCAGCCTGCCCTTGAGGAGTAGGCTCGCGGGCTTGGCCGACGGCAATGCGTCCACACAAAGCCATGTGCCCTGCAATGAGGCCTTTTCCCTTGAGAATTGCGGCGGATTTTCGTATATCATGTATCCAAACACGGTCAAAGTGGCGGCGTGTGTTTGCAGGTGTGGCAGTGCGTCTGGAAACGGTGGTCGGTTTATGACCAGGGGAGTCAGATGATAAGCGTTTCGAAGCTTACGAAGTACTATGCCGACAACCTGGCGCTGGATGAGGTCAGCTTCGAGGTCGAGGCAGGGGAGATAGTCGGTTTTCTCGGACCGAACGGCGCCGGCAAAAGCACCACGATGAAAATAATCACGTGCTTTCTGCCCCCTTCGGGGGGTACGGCGACGATCGCCGGTCACGACATCATCGACGAGCCGCTTGCCGTGCGCCGCCGCATCGGCTACATGCCCGAAAATGTCCCGCTTTACAAGGAGATGCGTGTCAATGAGTACCTGCACCTTCGTGGCAAGCTCAAGGATGTGCCACGCAGTGAAAGGCGCACCCGAATAGACGAGGTGATCGATCGCTGCTGGCTCAAGGACGTGGCGCGGCAGACAGTCGGCACTCTTTCCAAGGGCTACCGCCAGCGCGTCGGGCTTGCAGACGCACTCATAGGTGATCCGGAGCTGCTTATCCTTGACGAGCCCACAATCGGCCTCGACCCAAGCCAGGTACGCCAGGTACGCAGCCTCATACATGACCTGGGCAGCGACCGTACGGTGCTCTTGAGCACTCACATCCTCGGAGAGGTGGAGATGGTCTGCGATCGCGTCGTGATAATAAACAACGGACGCATCGCCGTACAGGGCAGCGTGGACGGCCTGAGGGCCGGCGCCGCCGAGCGGGTTGAGTATTACATCGAGGCCAAGGCGCCGGCAAATGACCTGGAGAAGGTACTTGGCTCGATCGAAGGAATAGAAAATGTGCGCTCTCACGCGACGCACCGACAGGAGGCAGGTGTTGTGGCCTTCGTTTTCACGACGGGTGGGTCGGCGGCTGCCGAGGCGGCTGCCAGCCATGTCGTTCAGTCTGGGTGGGGGCTTCGCGAGCTGCGACGGCGGCAGCGTACGCTGGAAGACGTTTTCGTGGAGATAGTAGGACGGGATTACGAAGCGGCGGTTTAGCACTGGAGAGTTAAGAGATGCGTCATGTCCTTGCCCTGAGCAAACGAGAGCTGATTTCGTATTTTCTTTCCCCCGTCGGCTACATAGTTGGTTTTCTGTTCATAGGGCTGTATACGCTTTTCTTTTACATCGGCATCATAGATGCGCACGATGCCAACGAGGTATTGAGCAACGGCATTTCCAACGTGGGGATAATCGGCATATTCGCCGTGCCTTTCTTGACCATGGGCCTCCTGGCTGACGAGCGCAAGAGCGGCACCATTGAGATGCTCATGACCGCACCCGTGTCGGACTGGGAGGTTGTCATAGGCAAGTACCTCGGTGCAACGACATATCTGTTTTGCCTCATGACGCCTTCGCTGCTGCAGTTAGTGGCGGTGCGTACTTACGGATATCCGGACTGGGGACCTGTGCTCTCTGCTTATGTGGGAGTACTCCTGCTTCTGGCGATGCTCCTTTCGATGG
>SLPQ01000097.1 GCA_007131925.1 Candidatus Brocadiia bacterium
CGCCGCGGCCTGGGCGGCCGGCAGCTGGGAGGGGGAGTTTCCCAAAGGCTTTGCCGGGGTGACGCCCGAAGAAATACTCGCCGTAGAGGTGCTCTCGCCATTGGACGTTTTGGCCCGGCCCGACATGCTCGTGCGCCTCAGGTCGCTTGCAAGGGAGGAGCTGTCCGGCTTCAGGGCGGCATGCTATTACGGGTGCCTGCTGACAAGGCCCCCCGAGTACGCCGGAGGCGAGGACGTCGACAATCCACTCTCGATGGAGCGGCTCATTGAAGCGCTCGGCGCAGAAGCGGTCGACTGGTCCTACAAGACCGAGTGCTGCGGAGCGGCGCTGGGCACTCCGCGCGAGGAGGTGGTACTGGAGCTTGCCGGCAGGATCCTTACCGCGGCCACCGACGCCGGGGCAAACTGCATCGCCGTGGCCTGCCCCCTGTGCCACTGGAACCTCGACATACGCCAATTCGAAGTCGCAAGGCGCATGCGTCGCAAAGTTGAGGTGCCGGTCTTCTACTTCAGCGAGCTGGTCGGAATCGCCCTGGACCTTCCAAAGACCGAAAAATGGCTCAAGAGACACCTGACGCCGGTTTTTCCCCTTATCGACGAGATAATAGGTTTCGAATGACACAACCCTCCGCAGACATCCGAAACGTAGTCGTCGCGGGCGCAGGCCTGGCCGGTTTGACAGCGGCGGTCGCCGCAGTCGAGGCGGGTTTCAGGGTGATTCTCTTGGAGGAGGGGGCGGGGACGTGCTCTGACAGCGCCCTGTATCCGGGCTGTCGCGTCGATGCAGCGGGGCCGGAGGAGACATTTGATGCGCAAATGGACATGCTGCTGCGCTCTGATGTCGATATTCGCGCCTGCTCAAGCATTATCTCCCTCGATGGTGCCCCCCCGGCACTCAAGGTCACCCTGCGCACAGGAAGCTATCCCCTGCGCCGCCCTGGTCCGCTCGAGCTCGCACGAGACGGCCGCCTGCAGGAGGCCAGGGAGGCAGCCTTTGATCTCAATCCCTTTCGAGGGTCCGCGCGCACGCGCGGATGCAGCCTGAACGAGTGTGGCTATGCGCTGCCGGGCGAGTGCGGCGGCACGGTGGAAACGCTCGACGCTGCAGCGCTCATCATCGCCGGTGCGGCTGTCGAGTCTGACGCGGCGTCTCTGGGAGAGTACGGGTGGGGCCGCTATCCCGACCTGGTGACAAGGAGCGAATTTGAGCGCATGCCGTCGCAGACGCCGCCGGTGCGCCCTTCTGACGGCAGAGTGGTCACATCGGCTGCGTTCATACAGTGTGCAGGTTCGCGCAGCGCCCGACTGCCGGCACGCGAGTGGTGCTCGGCGGTCTGCTGCAGGCATTCGATGGAGCAGGCCCTGCGGGTGCGACGGCTTGTGCCGGGGTGCCGCGTTAAGATATTTCACATGGACCTGATGGCCGTCGAGCTCGCCGGTGAGGCGCTTGCCGCCTCGGCAAGGCGCGAGGGTGTCGGATTTGTGCGCTCGCTGCCTGCGGCGGTGCGGGAGAAAAAGCCCGGCTGTGACCTTATACTCAAGTACGTCGATGATGCGGGCGCAACGATCGAGGAGGAGTTTGAGCTTGTAGTGCTGTCAACGGGCCTTGATGCGCCGCGCGGTCTTGTCGATATGGCCCGGCGTATTGGTGTCGAGACCGACGCGGAGGGCTTTGTACGGCCGACCGGCCTTCTGCCATGCGGCACATCTCGCAGGGGAGTGTTCGCGGCGGGCCCGGCAGCAGGACCGGCCGATACAGCAGGCACCGCAGCAGGCGCACGTGCGGCGGCAGCGCGCGCAGTGGCCCTCACGGCAAGCGCGCCCCGGCACACGCGAGGCGAGGGCCGGACCGGTCCGGAGGTTCTCATAATCGGCGGCGGCCTTGCCGGCATGAGTGCTGCGCTCGTGCTTTCACGGCGAGGGGTCACCAGCAGCATCGTCGAGCGTGAGGCGGCCCCTGGAGGCTGCCTGCGCCTGCTGGGGCAAACGGCTGACGGCCGCGATGCGTCGGCCCTTCTCGAGGAGCTTGCCGCCAAGGTCAGATCAAACGAGCTCATACAACTCATCACTGACGCGACAGCCGAGTGGCACGAAGGCTCGCCCGGAGCTTTCAGGACGGTCATAAGCGCCGCCGGCGCATCCAGGCCCGTCGAGCATGCCGCTCTCATCATCGCCTCGGGGGCTGCGCCCTACCACCCCCGCGAATACATGTATGGCAGCGACGCTCGCGTTATCACCCAGCACGAGCTCGAGGGGGAGCTGGCGGGCGGCACCGGATGCGAGGGGCCGCTGGTGATGATCCAGTGCGTGGGCTCGCGCAACCAGGCCCATCCATGGTGCGGCCGCATATGCTGTGCCCAGGCGGTGAAAAATGCACTCGCCGCCAAACGGCTCCGGCCGGACCTGCCGATAGCCATCCTGCACCGTGACGTGCGAACTTTTGGCAGGCTCGATCTGCTGTATCATGAGGCACGCGCAATGGGCGTTCGGTTTGTGAGGTTTGCCGCCGATGAGCCACCTGCAGTGGAGACAAACGCTGATGGACTTGTGATAAAGGCGGTCGACTGCGACCTTGCGGGGGAGGTCACGCTGGGCGCGGCACGGCTGGTGCTTTCGGCAGGGGTGATGCCGCAGAAGGATAGTATAGCCGTTGGGGAGCTTTTCGGCGTGGCGAGTGGCGCTTACGGTTTTCTACAGGGGTACGGCAAGGCTGTGGACATTGTCCGGCCGGGAGTGTATCTTTGCGGTATGGTACATGGACCTCTCTTTGCACATGAGGCGGCTTGCCAGGCGCTCTCGGCCGCCGGGCGTGCCGCGGCATTCTTGGAGGCGCGTGGGAAAGGCTGCTATGGAAGCGAAAAAGCCTGATAATTCAAACAGCGATGCCGGCCAGGCCGGTGCCTCTGGACGGGGTGGTTCTGATCTGACGATCTTCCCGAACATCAAGTACCGGCCCCGCAACGTACCCGCGGCGCTACTGACATGGCTGGTGATCTACTTTGTGCCTGGAGTGATCGCGGGTCGCCTTGCAGACCCGGCAGTCGGGCTGACATGGATGTCTGCAGGCATGCTTTTTCTGGCCTGGTTCACCTGGCAATGCTTCTTTGCTCGACGCCTCGTGGCCGACAGGGACGGTTTTCAGATCGAACGGCCCGCCCGCAGAAAAAGCAGCGTGTCGCTGCGTCTTGGCTACGGCAAGCTACACGAGGTGCGCCTGCTCGAGGCGGGCGCCTTCTGGCGGCATGCTCTGGGTCCGCTCGTGTTCGTGGAGCCGATCTGGCCCGCACAGCGGTCGGGTCGGATGAAAATGGTGATAAGACACGCAGGCCCGGAGGTCGTTTTAAGAGAGGATGAGATAGGCAGGCTTGAGGAGTTTGCCGAGCTGCTGCGCACGAAAAACGTCATGGGTCTCCAGCGGCCCAAGACCTCGGCGCCGCCGGATTTCTTCCGCCGGTAGCCGGCGGGCTCAGGGCTTGGCTGACTTGCACCGGCATGGAGCCGCCCGGCAGCCGGGGCAGCCGTGGGCATACTTGAGCGCAGCTTTCTCCAGGTCGGCCCCGGCGATGCTCGCAAGCGTCGCAAGCCACGCCAGACAGTCCGCAAACTCGCCGGCGATTTCCTTATCGTCCCCTCCCCGCAGGGCTGCAGCCAGCTCACCGACCTCCTCCACAAACCACATGAAGCTGCCATCGAGGCCCCGCGCGCTGTCCTTTTCAAGGTATATCCGCTCGATCAGGCGCTGAAACTCACTGAGGGTCACGGGGCGGCTCCCTCCTGCGCCGGTGCAGGCTGCCCCTGGCCCTGAGGCCCCTGGCCATGCCGGATTTTGGGCCAGTCGGTAATGTAGTTGAAGTCCGGGTCATTTATGTGATCGTGGCACACGATGCAGCGCGGAGGGTCGGGGCTGGCGAGCGCAGCCTCGGGGCCGACGCCACCGAGCTCGACGTGCAGTGAGGCGCGCCCGTGGCAGACTTCGCAGCTCACCGACGCCAGATGCGGGGTACGCTCTTCGCTGATGTATCCGTCGACCGCCCGGTAATCGGTGACGTGGCAAACCACGCACCTCGGATCATACTGTGCGTGTTCGGCCTTGAGTGTATCAAGCGCCGTGGCATGCCCGCTCTCTTTCCAGATATCGTACTCCTCCTGGTGGCACTGTGCGCAGGCCTGGGAGCCTACGTATCTCTCATCACCGCGAGGAGCGTATACCCTCTCGATGAGAAGATCCGGGTCGACATCCTTGAGTGAAATGCGCATCTCGGTTACGAGGTCGGCAAGCTCTGGGTCTGGGTCGATATCCATCGTAAGAGCGATCGGACGCCACCGTATGTGCCGCACGGTACCGTCCTCGCGCCACACACCATCCAGCACTCCGACGTGGGTGTTTCCTATGCCGCTTAGAAATATCGGCACTTCTCCCTGCATTACCGGCACGTCTACCGGTCTTTGATCAGAAGAAAGGCCCATGTGAAACGTCTTGCCATCGCGAAAGCCGTGCAATGCGCGCCATATCTCGCCGCCACCGAGCACGATCACGACATCGGCCTTGTCGCTGACAAGGGGGGCGACCCGCCTGAGCGCCTCGTGCGGCGCCAGTACGCGCAGTCCCTCACCCTCCATTGGCCCATGACTGAAGTCCGGCCGCTCCACGCCGGGAAGCATTCTTTCGTCGGCTATGGCCTCCATCGCCTCCCGCTCGGCGATCGGATCGGTCTCCACCACACCGACGAAGGCGATCCGCAGGCCGTCACGTTCGATTATGTGAAAGGGCTCATAAACATACTCTCCCGTATCGGCGTGCAACACTGATGCCGATACGAAAGGAAACGACACGGCGGACGTATACTCCTCGAGTCTGCGCCTGCCCAGCATCTGGTCCACAAGGTCTATGTTGCTGAGCTCGACTCCGGTCATCTCCATACCTTTGAGCGTGTAGAGGGAGAGTGCTTCCCGGTAGGCAAACGTGCCAAGCCCATGCGGCGCGAAGAAGCCCCCTGCATCTACAATAAATGACCGGGGGACCTGGCTCATCTCCTTGACGACCGTAGATCGCCTTTCGTAACCGCCCAGCCAGCGCCCGTGCAGGGTCTCCTCGGTCGGCACCAGGTGGCCAAGGTTGCGCGCGGTGAATATGATCCTGAACGGCACCCCC
>SLPQ01000115.1 GCA_007131925.1 Candidatus Brocadiia bacterium
ACCTCCGCCAGCGAGCCGACCTGCTCGAGCAGTCTGTAGAAAAACTCAGGTCTCGCGCGACTGCAGTCCATGGGAAAGAGCACCACCTCAAGGCCCTTGTCCCTGGCGTACTTCGCTGAGCGGTCGGCTATATCTATGATGTCGTTTTCACTCCACTTGGCGAACTGATGCAGCAGGCGCGGCTCGCCCACCGGGAACTCCAGTATTATGCCGTCTACGCCGCACTCGACCGCGAGGTTGATATCGCTTTCGGTAGCGCGTGAAAAGACGAAAACGCCGGCTTTCGGCCGCATTTCCACCACGGCGCGGGTCGCTCGTACGTCGTCCTCGGAGACCGCCGGCATGGCTACCTCGATCCGGTCGACCCCCGCCTCATCCAGCAGCTTTGCGATCTGTACCTTCTCATCGGTGCGAAAGGCTACGCCCGGCGTCTGCTCACCATCTCGCAGCGTCACGTCATGGAAACGCAGCTTCTCAGGCAGGTTCAGTGTGGCCCTGACCTCGCCGATATAGTTGAACTGGCTGACCCACCACTTCTCATTGTGCCATGCAGTCTTGTCCATGCGTGCTGCACTCCTTTTATCATACCTGGTCTTCGATGATGGCAACGGCGCGAGTCCAGCCTGCAGAGGCGTTTTCGAACATGACCGGAAACGCACAGACCGTGAAGCCGACAGGCCGCGGCAGCCTGTCAAGGTTTGCCAGCTTTTCAATCTGCAGGTACTCTTTCTCGCGGCCATATATATGGGAAGGCCACAGCGCATCACGGTCGCCCGCGCGGTATGACTCTGCCATCTTGGCAGCCGGTCGGTCCAGCCCCCACGCGTCGATGCCAATAGTACGCACTCCCTGCGCGAGTATCCACTTTGTTGCACCACGGCCCAGGCCTGGCTGGCGGGAGAGGTATTCCGGAGTGTCCCAATACTTGTCTGCCCCGGTCTGTATCAACACTATATCGCCGGACCCAATCGTGTGGCCGATCCTGTCGAGTGCCTGCTGGACGTCCTCGACCGTTATCTCTGCGCCCTGCTCCTTGTGCCTCATATCGAGTATCACACCCGGCCCATAACACCATTCGAGCGGCACCTTGTCTATAGTACGGGCAGGCTTGCCCTCACAAGTCGGGCCATAGTGCCATGGTGCGTCTACGTGCGTGCCGGAGTGAGCCGAGCCGTTTATCTGGTCGGAAGCCAGCGCGATGCCGTCTTTGAAGTCGTCCGGCGCCACGCCGGCCAATCTCGCCAGGCGTCGTGCGCCCTCGCGGTGGTCCGTGTGTGTAATCGTGGGCGGATAAGGCTCACTGGCAAAATTCTGGTGAGGCAGGCTCAGGTCAATTATCTTCGGCATGTTCTTCTCCTGTGTCTTGCGGTGCCCGCGGCCCACCAGGCTGCAACGCTGCATCCAGCACAGCCCGGATGATGCGCGTGTAGCCTGTACAGCGGCACAAATTACCGCACAAAGCTTGCTTTATCTGCGCCACGGTGGGGTGGGGGTTTCGCATAAGCAAAGCCTTTGCAGACATAATCATTCCGGGCGTGCAGAAACCACACTGCACTGCGCCAGCGTCGATGAACGCCTGCTGAAGGGGGTCAAGCTCGCCGCCGCTGGCAAGCCCCTCGATTGTCAGCACCTCAGAGCCGTCTGCCTCTGCCGCCAGCATGAGGCAGGAGTTAATGGCGCGACCATCCACAATCACCGTGCACGCGCCGCATTCGCCCTCGCCGCAGCTTTCCTTTGTGCCGGCAAGCAAGAGGCGCTCTCGAAGCATTTTCAAAAGTGTCTCATGAGGTGACACGCTCAGCCGATGCTGGCCCCCGTTGATTGTTACCTTGATAAGGATTTCAGCAGGCGCATCCACTCTCAGGCGTCCTCCCCCATTCGTTTGCGGGAGCGCTTGACGGCCCGGCGGCTAAGAGCAACCACCATAGCACGGCGGTAGTCTTCTCCTGCGCGGATGTCTGAAACGGGCTTAACATATTCGCCCACCCAGTCCATGGAGTCGGTCTCTTCGCCCTCGGCTACGATTGGTGTCGGCCCGACCGCCCCAAAACCGAGGCGCACACTGCCGGAGTGCCACACAAGGCATGCGACGCTGACGGATGCAACATCCATACCGGCTCGGCGCGCCAGCCGCTCAAAGGCCGACCCGGTGCCCTCTTTCGGAAAGGCAAGATCGAGCGACTCTACTATTTCTCCGGGCAAGAGAGCCGTCTTTCCAGGAGCGGTGAAAAATCGCTCCATCGACAGCGTCCTCCTCCCGGCGATGCCGAAAATGTTGACCTGTGCCCCGTACGCCAGAAGAGGCGGCGCAGTGTCGGCCGCCGGGGATGCGTTGCAGATGTTGCCCGCTATCGTGGCGCGGCTGCGGATCTGCACCGAACCGACTGAGCCCGCGGCCTCTGACAGTGCGGGAAAGCTCGCGCGCACTACCTCATTCGCCGCCAGATCCTCTAACCTTGTCAGAGCCCCTATGCGTACACCCCCAGGCATCTTTTCTACCTGGTCACCAAGGTCTGACACGCGTTTGATATCTATCGCGAGCTCCAGGGAATGTAAGCCTCTGCCCATCTGTACGATGAGATCTGTGCCCCCTGCCATCAGAGCCGCCCGGCCGGTGTGCGTTGACAGCAGCTGTGAAGCCTCGCGGAGTGACTGCGGTCTCGCGTAGTTGAAGGGCCTCATGAGCGCACCACCAAGTCATGCTTATGGTGCCGGTTACAAGTCTGGCGCCACTACTTTGCGTTTGTGGCCTCGAAACAGCGCGAAATAACTCAAACGCCTGACATTCCGCCTTTGCCGACACCCTTCAGCAGGGAATTCCCGGATACCGTATCACTCGCGACCGTCGCGCGCGTTAGGGCATGATTATATGTCAGCCGCCAGCTTGGGCAATACCTGCGCCAATCTTGCGCCGAGATATGGTCAAATACCAGCCGCAACCATACAAGCGGGCTTGCATTCTCAGAATGCGCCTGGGCGCAGCGCCGTCGGCGCCTGCAAGCGCTTTCTTATCCGCCGGGCAATTGCTTACCAGGCGGGGGCGGGGGTAGTCTTGGAGTCGCTCGACATGAAAAACTGCCTGTCAGCGCTCTCCCCCCGCACACGCCAGTACAGTGTCGTAGCGGAGTTTCTCCTGGCCAAAAGCCTCAGACGGTTCAGATCCGCCGGCCGAAACTCCCACCTGAAAGCACCCACCACGCTCACAGGAGGCACCACCACCGTGTTAAAAGGACGCGCAGGAAAGTCAGGCTCAGAGCTTACCTCCACGGCAAACCTCTCCATACCCTCACCCGTATGGCTCCACGTCGCCACCGGCGACTCGGCCGAAAGGTCAAGCTCACCAAGCACAAACTCACCACAGTCTATCAAAAGCTCACTTACTCCACTGGCAAGCGAAAGCGTGCGGAAACGGTCCCTCGCCCTCACACGCCAGTACAATACACCACCATTCTCCGAGGCAAGACGGCGCATACGCCTCCACTGCCAAACGTTCGCCTCGATGCGGGAATCCTCGACCCTGCCGGTGCCTATGCTCAATGTCGTGCGAGGGCTCGGCATCGGAATCGAAGGGTCAGTGGAAACGTCCACCCAGTAGAGGTCCATACCCTGGCTCTCGTCCTCCCAGGTGAATACCGGCCGTACTTCCACATCCGGCCAGAGCGCACTCACTCCATCCTGCTCGTGCGAGGGGCTCACCTCGATATTGACTATCTGGCCGGTGTCGAAGTATATCGCCCTTGACGGTCCATACACCCCGCGGTAATTCCTGTGCCGGCCCTCCAGACGCCAGTACACCGTGCCGCTCATGCCGCTGAGACGCTGCACCAGCCGCCACTGGCCCACAAGCGCACGCCAGTAAGACACTCCAAGCCTCAGCGGAAAGCGCCTCGTCATGCTCAAAGTGCCGTCCTCATTTCTCACAGGCCTCTGCGGAAACTCCGGAACGTCGCTGAAGGCTATCCACGCAGGGCGTACATCATCGCCCCGCAGGTACGTGAACTGAAGCGCAATACCGGGAACCATGCTGTATGAGTCGCCCGGCCACAGACTTTGAAGACCAACAGTACCCGCAGAGCCGCGAGCCACGTTCGACATCTCTGACCAGTTGGGTACCTCGTCGGCAACCTTCAGCGCCGCGTATATCTCTCCGGTCAAAAGACCCACCGAAAAGACCGCCTCCTCCATCGTTCCACGCGCAGACGGCGCAGCAAGCCCCTCAGCCCGCTCGGCAGCAGCGAAGTTCTCAGGCGTTATCACATGGCGCGAATACCTCAGGTCATACTCGCTGGCCGGACCGCTGCCGGGATTGTAGCCGTCATCGGCAACGGCTGTCCACTGCGCATTCATCAGGTTGCCGGCCGCCCTGCGAAAGACCCTTATCGCCGGAATCTCCACGTAATGATAACCGTCTCGCCTGTTAAGACGGCTCGTCGCCCGGATCCGGACGTAACGGCGCTCACCCTCTTCAAAAAGCCAGAGATATTCGCCTCTTATCGCACGGAAACCGCTGACGCGAGCCTCAAGAACCCACTCAGAGCCGTCCTCGCTTGTGAGTATCTCAAAATCCTCAGGAAACAGAAACAGCGGAAGACCAGCCTCCAGACTCACCGCGCCTATCTCGGCAGGCTCACCAAGGTCTATCGTCTTCTCCTCAGTCTGCGAGAGCGTCGTGCCTGTACTGCTCCAGGAGACACTCGCCGCCTCCTCAAATGAGAGCGCAGGAGATATCCGCAGGTTCGTCACCCTGCCAGGAGGGATGCCGTCAACCACCGGCACAAGCACACTGCCCGTAGCGCTCCAGTGGCCCACCTCGTCTCGCGCCCTCACGTAAATGCGATATGAGCCCTGAGTCCATGATGAGACATTCACCGTCGCTATCAACGTCTCCGTCGGCGAGTCAAAAGCGCCGTCGGCAGCCTCCATCGCCATGCCGTTGCCTGCGCCGGGGTCGCTGCCCACGAAGTACTCACCCGCAACTATACGGCTCTCACCCCGCCCAGTGTCGTCTGCAAGCGCCGTCAGCGTAATCTCCGTATCAGTGCCCTGGCGCACCTCGCTGGGCGCTGTCGCCACGCCGCTTACCACCGGCCCCTGCGTGTCGATTATGTAGTGGCCCTCACTCACAACGCTTACATGAGTCTCCAGAATCG
>SLPQ01000105.1 GCA_007131925.1 Candidatus Brocadiia bacterium
CGGACGGGCGGTGGGCGCCTACCCGGGCGCACCGGAGGGCCTTAATTATTCCGAGCAGGGGCGGCGCTCTTACGCGCGTATTACACTCGAAGACGGGCGCGCCGATGTCGAGCGAGTGCCGGTCAGCGAGATCGATTTCAGCGCGGTCGAGATAAGCTGCGACAGGTTTCAGACGCGCGCACAGTTTTTTGATGCACTCGCTTCAGGCGCGCCGCGCAATGCCACCGACATTATCCTGCGCGTGCGCGCGCATGGCAGGGTGTCACCGGGCTTCAACCTGGCCGGCCTCATACCTGAGGACATATCGAGACGCTTTTTTCACCTCGACCTGATCGACTGCACAGTGCCCGATTACGACTGGGAGGCGCTGGCAGGCGAAACGTCGCTTAGAGGCGAGGTAGCGCGCCGGTTCAGTGAGGCCATCGCCGCCGCGGGCGATGCCGAGCGGCCCCGCCTCGAGATCGCCCGACTCTATGCAATGGAGGCGCTTGAGGGGCGCACCATTGAGCTGCCGGCGGAGGTGCTCTGTGCGGATAGGTAAAGCCACAGTCAGGGGGTTTGGGAGGCTGGTAGAGCACGAATTCACCTTTGAAGATGGCCTCAACTGCATCTTTGGTGCAAACGAGTCGGGCAAGACAACGCTCATGGCATTCCTGCTTTCCATGCTCTACGGGCAGGCCAGAACCGGCACGAGAAACCGCCAGCTCGGCCCGGACAACAGCCGTTATCAGCCTTGGACGGGCACGGTCTACGGAGGAAGCCTTTCCCTTATCTTTGCCGATGACACTGAGGTAGTCATTGAGCGCGATTTCAGCGAGAAAGCGGATAAGGTGGAGATAACCGACGCGGTAAAGGCCGTCTCGCTGGTGGAAAGCTACGGGCTCGACCGTGTCAGAGAACCAAACATGCTCAAGGAAAAGACCGGCATCGACAAGTCCGTTTATCGGTCTGTCTTCGTCGTGCGTCACAGCTCTCTTGCCTCTCTGGCCGCGGCCGGCTCCGGCAAGGTCATAGCAGACAGGCTTACTGCACTTGCCGACACCGGCCAGGAGGAGAGGAGCGCTCAGCGCGCTACAGAGCAGCTCGAAAGGCTTGCTGAAAGCATAGGCAGCGAGCGCGCATATACCAGGCCCTATGCGATTACGCTGGAGATGCTCAAGAATGCTCGCGCGGCCCTCGAAAACACACTCACGATGAGCGAGCGCTACTCAGAGGACCTTGCGCGCTGCCGCTCGCTGCAATCCGAGGCAGACAGGCTCGCGGCCGGTATTACAAAGAGGCGCGCGCTGCTGGCACGCTCACTGCTGGATGAGCTTGTCGGTCTAGAGGATAAGATCGCCGAGATCACCTCAGGAATCGAGAAAGAGCCCGCCCGGCGGGCGTCGAAGCGGCTGCTCGATCTGAATGCCGAGAAGATTCGAGACGTCGAGCTTGCCGTTTCGGAGCTTGTCTCGCTGCGGCGCGAATGCGTCCAGGCCAGGGGCGAAAAGCAGCTGCTCGAGCCCAGGCTCAAAAAAAGACAGGCCGAGTATGATGCTGCAGTGGGAACCCTTCAGGTGCTTACCGACAAGACACGTGAGTTTATCTCCAGCTCAGGTGAACGCAGGTCTACCCTCATGGCGGAGGCATCCCAGAGTCGTGAGCGGCTGATGACAGGGCGCTCTCTTAAGAGCAGCCGCTCGCTCTGGCAGGCTCTGCTGGCGTGTGTGGTGATCACAGCCGGTGCAGCAGGGACCACCGGAGGTCTTGTCTTAACAGGCACAGCGGCGGCTCTGGCTGTTGCAGGCGCGGCGGTAGCGGGTGTGGTCCTGGCGGCCCTTATCATCAGGCGCATCATGGGCATACGGCGCGCACTCGGTGAATTTGCGGACGTAGAGAATGAGATGAGCCGTGCAGATGAGCGACTTGCCGCCCACGACCGGCGTCTTGCTGAAATCTGTGAAGCCTTCGGTGCGAATGACCGCGACGAAGTCGTTGAAGCGCTCGATGAACTTGACGCGCTCCATGAGACCATACGGCGGGACAGGCAGCGCCTGGAAGAGATCGACACGCTGCTCGAGACTCGCGCCGATGCGCTAAAGGAGGCTGCAACGCGAGCGGCCGGGTCCGCCGGAGAGGCTGCGCTGCCGGCGACCGCATCACTCAGCCAGGCAGTTCAGTACATGCTCTCGCCCGACCGAGAGCCTGCCCCTCCCGCACCAGCCGCTCCCGATGAGGCCTTCGCCGACGTCGAAACCCCGCAGCAGGTGAGCGAGGCGTGCGAGCCGCTCTATGAACGTGTGCGTGAGATCGCCCGTGGCCGCGAACACGTTTTGAAGGCCGAGAAAGAGCTTTCAGGGCTCGAGCGTGCGCGCGATGCGCTTCTTGCAGGTATGAAGCGCGAAGAGGTCGAGGCCCAGGCCTGTGCTGCCGGCGACGAAGGGGATGCGCTCCTTGTCGGTGAGCAGATTTCAGCTGAAAAACAAGACATTGAGACCGATGAAAAGAGACTGGCCGATCTGCGCGGAGAGATCAACATGCTGACTGCGCGGCTTGAGGAGGGCCTCAAGGGCATCCAGCCGATCCCCGACATCGAGGAACGTATAACCCTTCTGGAGGGCCGCGCAGGCCTGCAGGAGCTGCATCGCTCGGCACTCAGCGATGCTGATCGTATCATAAACGAGGCGGCCGAAGCCTTTCACCGACAGATATTTCCGAGGATAGAGACATCGCTGCGGCAACTGCTCGCGCGAGTGACCTTAGGTGCTCACGACAGCGTCAGGCTCTGGACAGACGAGGCGGGCGGCGCACGCTCTCTCGGCCTCAGCATAAATGATGCCCGGAAGGATGCGCCGATACGCCCTGAAAGCCTCAGCCAGGGGGCGGTCGAGCAGGTATATCTCTGCCTGCGGCTTGCGCTTGCCGAGGCGTTTTCAAAGGAGGAGCCGATGCCTGTCATGCTGGACGACCCTTTCATAAACTACGATCCGGCACGGCTGGCAGCGGCAGTAGACGTACTGCGGGAGATCGCCTGCGACAGGCAGGTCTTCCTTTTTACCTGCCAGGATGACGTACGCGACCTCGCCGACTCAGCAGGCGCAGCTGTTAAAGAGCTCTGAGTCCAGCGCAAGTTTCTAAGGCCGGCAGCACGCCCATGCCTTGACTTTCTGCATGCTGGACTGGGTCTTCTCCTGCGGGTAAGCTTCTTTGCGGGGCATGATTCGCGTAATGCGCTTTCCTCACATGACCTGCGGATCTCTTCGTGAAAGGTGTTGCCAAGGCCTCGCTGTTGCATATAGTGAAGCCTCCTGTCAGATTAGTACTTTGGCTGCAAAGGAGGCGTTCATGAAGTTTGCTTTCAGCACACTCGGCTGCCCGGACTGGCCCATTGAAAGGGTCGTCGAGGCCGCCGTCGAACTCGGGTACGACGGGGTCGAAATCCGTGGCATAAAGAGGGCCTTCGACCTTTCAAAGGCGCCTGAATTCAGCGATCAGGGCATTGAGGCTACGAGGGATCTCTTTGAAAAGGCGGGGGTTCCCATCTGCAGCGTCGACGCATCTGCTTCGTTTTGCTGGCCGGAGGTAGCAAAGCAAAAGAACGCATACGACGAGGCAATGGCTCACGTGGAGATCGCCCGCAAGCTTGGGGCGCCGCAGGTGCGCGTCTTCGGCGGCAATATCCCGGAAGGCGAGCCCCGCGAAAGGTACGCCAGCCAGCTGGCCGACTGGCTCAGGAAACTGGGAGACGATGCAGCAGACAAGGGCATCCTCATTGCCATCGAAACACACGATTCTTGGTGCAGAGCCGACCAGCTCATGCCTGTAGTCCAGATGGCAGGCAGCGACAACGTCCGAGTCCTATGGGACCTCATGCACCCTTACATCCACGGCGAGAGCATGAAAGAGGCGGCCGACCTCTTTGCGGGCACGCTCTGCCACGCACACGTCAAGGACTACACGGGCGATGAGGAGCTGACGCTTCTCGGCGAGGGAGTGCTGCCAATCGAAGAGGCCTTCAAAGAGCTCAAACGCATCGGCTTTGACGGCTACGTCTCCCTCGAGTGGGAAAAGGCCTGGCATGAGGAGCTTGCCGACCCTGAAGTCGCCTTCCCCAAGGCGATCGAGCACATGCGGGAGCTCGACAGGCGGACTGCCTGAAGATGCAGGCGACATCACCGGACTGCCCGGCAGGCAAGCGCGACGGCGCGCTGCCGAGTGGCTGGAGGAGGAGGCCATGAACCGCATATGGCGTGACGAGGATATCAGCCTGGAGCCACTGGAGGGGAAGGTGGTGGTCATTGCAGGCTATGGTATTCAGGGCAGGGCCCAGGCGCTCAACCTTCGTGACAGTGGCGTGAAGGTACTTGTCGGCGGACGAGCCGAGGGACAAGGCATCGCAGCGGCCGCCGCGGAGGGATTCGAGGCTCTGCCGACTGCAGAAGCGGCGAGGCGGGCCGATGTCGTATTTCTGCTGACTCCCGACGAGACTCACGCAGAGATGATAGCTTGCGCACTCGACGGCGCGCTCAGGGAAGGCGCTGCGCTGGGATTTGCCTGCGGCTTCTCTATGACCTTTGTGCGGCCACATCTGCCGGAGACCATAGATGTGATCATGGTCTCACCGAAGGGTCCCGGCAAGACGCTGCGAGAACGCTTTCTCGCGGGGGGCGGCCTACCGGCCCTAATGGGTGTAGAGAGAGATTCAACGGGGACTGCCCTCAAGGTGGCGCTAGCATATGCAAAGGCTATCGGCTGCGCCAGGCTTGGCGTTATAGAGTCGAGCTTTGCCGAAGAAGCGCACACCGACCTCTTCGGTGAGCAGGCTGTACTCTGCGGCGGCATCCCCAGGCTGATGGAAGAGGGCTTCCGGCTGCTGGTCGAGGCGGGGTATTCGCCGGAGTCGGCATACCTGGAATGCGTCTGGGAGGCCAAGGCCATAGTCGACCTCATCTTTGAGGAGGGCATAGCCGGCATGTACCGGCACATAAGCCCAGCGGCGCGCTACGGTGGGCTGACCCGTGGTTCCCGGGTGATCGACGAGGCCGCCAGAGAGAAAATGTCGGCGATACTTGACGAGATCAGAAGCGGCGAGTTCGCAGCCGAGCTACTGCGGGGCGGACCTGTCGACCCCCAGGCAGCGGTATCGCGTAATCTGAGCGATGCGTGGCAGCGCCTGAGGGATGCCTTGCGCTGAGCACACTGGAGATTGCGGTACGACGACATGTTGCGGGTAGATGGCGGTGAAAAGCGGGCTATCGGCCCTGCTGCATCGGCCTCTAAAGCGTCCCCTTCGTGCTCGGAATATCGCCGCCGGTAACCATAACGGCCGCTCTCAGCGCGCGCGCGAGTCCCTTGAAGATGGCCTCCGAGACGTGGTGGGCGTTTTTGCCCCAGGGCACCTCGATATGCAGGTTCATGCCGGCATTGGCGGCCATCGCCTGCATGAACTCCTCGACCAGCCCGGCGTCAAAATCGCCGACCTTTTCGGCGGTAAAGCCGGCCCTAAAGACCAGATACGGCCTGCCCGCGAGATCAACCGCCACCCTTGCCAGCGACTCGTCCATCGGCAGCATGGCCGAACCATAGCGTTCGATGCCCTTCTTGTCTCCAAGCGCCTCCTTGAGCGCCGCTCCCAGCGCTATGCCTACGTCTTCGACCGTGTGGTGAAAATCTACATGGATATCGCCGACGGCCTCCAAGGTCAGGTCGATTCGCGAATGACGCGAAAGCAGGCTCAGCATATGGTCGAAAAAGCCTATGCCAGTGGTGATTTGTGAGACGCCGGCCCCGTCGAGATCGAGCTTGAGACTGATGTCTGTCTCGCTTGTCTTGCGCCTGACGGCGGCTGTTCTGGCCAAGTCGGTCCCCTTCCCCCGTTTTCAGGACTCTATCGAATCGAAAAGAAGCACGCCAATCGGTGCAAAGATAATAATCGGAGCCCAGGCCCCGGTAAGTGGAGTCAAAAAAGTGCCTTCAAGCGCCAGATTCTCACACAGCAGCGTAAGGGCCAGAAAGAACCCTGCTATCAGTACGGCAGCGAGGACCGCCAGAAAAGGGCTCTTGATCTCACGCTTGAGGACAAATGGCAGCCCGATCAGCAAAAGCACTATATTGGTCAAAGGCGCTGCCATGCGGCGGTTCAGTTCAAATGCAATGTCGGCGCGCATGCCGTGCTCGCGGATGTGCTCAAGCAGCCGAAGGCTGGGGCGATACAGTATGTCGACCTGTTGGGTCTCAAGCTTCACCGGGGTGACGTCCGTGACGATTTCGAAGTCGGCCGGCCGCTGCGCACCAGATACCAGAGGGACGAGAAAGCCCTCATCGCCGAAACTCTCCTGGCTGAGAACATCTCCCGCTCGGTCATACGAAATGCGTGTACCGTTGGTGTAGAGCCACCCGGCCGGCAGGGCGCTCCAGCGGGCCTTTTCAGCGTTTACCACCACCATGCGACGGCGGACCGGCTCGCTCCTGTAGTAGCGGGTAATGTGTGCGCCGTACTGCGTCTGCTCTTTTATTATGTAACGGGCGGCGAAGATGACATTTCCATAGCTGTCCTCGAGTGAAGCGAGGTGTCTGCCGAGCCTTTCGCGATCCTCGCGAACCCGGACCCAGCTGTAAATGTCCTCTGAATGGCGAGGTATAAGGATCTCTTTGTTCAGTATCTGGAGCACGCTCATAAATATGGCCGCAAGGAAAAGCGGCCAGAGTATCCGGTAGATCGATACGCCCGAAGCCAAAAGGGCGGTAAGCTCGTTGGAACGCTTAAGGGAGACCACGGTAAACATGGCCGCGGCGAGCGTCAGCACGGGCAGCAGGTCGTAGATTATGACCGGCATCATCGTGCCGTTCATACGGGCGATCATTATCAGAAGGTCTGTCACGCCCCGGCCGGTGCCGCTCCACCTTTCCACGAGGTTGGAGAGCTTCGTGAAGGTATCCACGATCACGAAAAGACTCACCAGCGCCAGCGTGCAGATCACAAGCGAGACCAGAAATGATCTTATTATGTATTTGTCGGATATTCTAAGGATCATGTCTTACCTGCGCAGCACCACGATCATCAGGATCGCGCTCAAAACAAGCATCAGGGCGTTTCCTGCAAACATCCCGAGCGCCGGGTCAAGCGTGCCGGCCTCACCCTTGATCTTCGCCCACATAACCAGCGGATAGTAGACAGCTGTGGCTATCACAAGGCTGGGCAGAAACGATGTCAGCGTATGCTTCCAACGCGCCACCATCGCCATGGGCGCGGCTACGAGTGCAAAGAAGAAAGGGCTCATGCCGAGCGCTATGCGCTCGTAGAGGAGTGTGCGCGCTTCATTTCTCTCATCGGCGCTGCCGGTGGTTTCGGCAAACCTGGCAAGCTCTCTCCACGACAGCTCCTTAAGGTCCATGCGCTCGATATCCCTGGCAATATCCAAAGCAACCGGCGGCGCAGGCGCCCGCGCCGAGAGGGCCATGCGAGCCTCCCTGTCATATTCCTGAATGACGCCGTTTACGAAAACAAACGAGATATAGTGCCGCTCGGTTTCGGGCCTGTCCGAATCAATGCTCAGATCGAGAGCCCCGGGCACTTTGCCTTCGATTACACGTGCGGCATCGGCCGAGAGGGAGTAGGTCACCTTCCAGTCCGCAGCATCGGCAATGAGGATATTGACGCCCGTAGCGGTATTTGTCTCCTTGTCGAAGTCCTCCATCCTCATGGACATTGTCGCAAACTCCACTGCAGTGCTGCTGTATGCCGCTGCGACGAACGTCCGGCCTACGGCATCCATCACGCCGGAGGTGATGATGCGCTTGGAGGTGCGAAGCGCCGAGGGCACAGCCTGGGTATTCACATAAATTGATGCGGCAGTAGCGACCACGGCCATCACGCACGCCGGCAATATCATCCACGCAAGGTGCACACCGTTCCATGCCATGGCCCTGATTTCGTTGTCCGCGGAAAGCCTGCCATAGGCTATGCTCACGCCAAAAAGGGTCGCTATCGGCAGCGTGTAGGCAAGGGATGCCACTCCCAGAAGCGGCATTATGATAAGATACTCCGTCGGACCCATAATGTGGCGGCGCACCAGTTGCAGGGTAAAAGCCAGCACCCACAGCAGCGTCACGACCCCAAGCGTCACGAGAAATGCCCTTACCATCTCGCCGCCTATGTAACGCATGAATGTGTAGGGAAAGCCGATCTTCAAGGCCGAAAGCCTCCACTACAGCCGGATGATACCTGCTCTATGCTCATGGCCAGCCGCCCCACACCTTCGACGATCTCCTCTGAGGAGACCGGGCCGAAGGAAAGCCTCATCATATCCTTCGGCGCAGACGGCCTGTCGGAATAGGCGAAAATACCCGGCACATACAGCACACCGTTTGCGACGCAGCGCTTGAAAAGCGGCGAGTCCATACCCGTGTCAAGACCCGGAATCCTCACCCAAACGTAGAGACCCCCCTTGGGTCGCACCCACTCGGCACGCCCCTCAAGATGCTGCGTGAGGCTCTTACACATCAGCCCACATTTCTCTGCGTAGAGCGCACGCAGCTTCTCAACGTGCACGTCATAGAGGCCCTCATCAATAAAGCAGTCGATGACGTGCTGATTGAAGCCCGCTGAGCCGAAATCGTGATTGCCCTTCACGACGCGCACCGGATCGATAAGCCCTTCAGGCAGCACGCTGAAGCCCGTGCGCAGCCCTGGCGAAAAGGGCTTGGAAAATGTCCCCAGGTAGGCCACGCGCCTCCCGCCGTCGATGCTCCAGAGAGAGCGCGTGTCATCGCTTTCAAAGCGCAGCTCACGGTACGCTGCATCTTCGATGATCAGCGGCCGCATTGATTCAAATGATCCCAGTAGTGCCGCAAGCTCCTGTCTCCTGTCAAGCGAAAGGGACATGCCGCTGGGATTCTGAAAATAATCCGCCGTGTATATTATCTTGACCTTCGCCGCACGCCCCTCGTGTTCGATCCGACCAAGAAGTTTCGCCAGCTCCTCAACGCGCAGCCCCTGCTCGTCGATCGGCACAGAAAGCACCTGAGCGCCCGCGGTTTCGAGAGTTCCAAGATAGACAAAGTAGGTCGGCGCCGCCGTGATGACTATGTCGCCGGGATCTACCATGATCTCCGTGAGTATGTAAAGCATCTGCTGAGACCCTGTGGAAAGCATGACGCGCTCAAGCGGAATACTGTCGACATCAAGCCCATCGGCGTGCGAAAGACGTTTGCGGACCTTCTCCCGCAGGCTCACAAGCCCCTCTGTAGTACCATACTGAAGACCTGCGCGGCCGCGCCCGGCAAAAAAGGAGCTCATACATCCTGCCACACCCTCAGTGGGCAGGCTCCCGGCATCGACAAGCCCCGCAGCGAGCGAAATGCAGTCCCCCGAGACGCCCTGAGCCATCAGGTAGCTTATCGGCTGGGGTTGCGCCAGTCGACCTCTTCGAGATATCGCAAACTCCACCGGACGCCCTCCTTCAAGGAAGCTATTATATGCCCGGCAGGCCCCGCAGGCAAACTTCCTCGCCCACGGCCGCTCCACTGAACCGCTCATGCAATAACCCCTTCCGACCCGAAAGGTCAAGAACCCTTAGTGCCGCTTTAGGCATATAACCCTGTCGCCCCGGCGGCCCTACCCTGCGCCGGCTCAAGCTCCCCCAAGTGGTGGGGTGGGTTTTGAGAAGGAAGGCCCCATCAGCGCTAAGTGGCAACGTGAGTGCTCTGCACCGGGCCGCCCAGCTGGCAGAGAGGCTTTCACCAGCGAAAGGATGCAACGGGGCAGGTCGACAAAAAAACAAGGGCAGGGAGAACCACCTTTTCGCCGTAAGGAAAGCAATTTCCGAACCCAGCAATTCAAAGTGGGCACCTCCGGCCAAGCTCGCGGGTCCCCAGAAGGGGCTTGCGCTACAAGGTCCGGGTCAGGCTCCCCGTTTGCGGGTATCGGTTCTGGAAATTACAGCAATCCTCCACGTACGAGGCAGATTCCCAGCCCACATACAGTATCGGCCGGGAGAGGGGCAAAAGCAAACAAAAACCGCCCCGGTCAGCGGAGTTTCGCGCCGAGCTTTTCCCGAAGCGCCCCAACCAGTCGCGCCTGCTCGGCATCGGCCTCTTCGCCGGTGAGCGTGCGCTCAGCCGAGCGAAAGACCACATGAAAGGCCACGCTCTTACTGCCCTCCTCTATTGGCTCGCCGCGATAGACGCTCCTAAAGGAGACCTCGTCGATGAGCCCGACGCCGGCACTCTCTATGCATGCAAGGATCTGCGCCCAGGTCGTCTCTTCAGGCACAATCAAAGCCAGATCGCGCTCGACGCCCGGGAAGCGCTTGAGCGGAGCAAAGGCAGCCACATCGTGTGCGGCCTCTTCGAGTCCTGCAAGCCGCAGCTCAAAGACACTCACCTGATCTCGCAGGTCGATTTTTTCCTGGAGATCCGCGGAGATAAGGCCAAGATACCCGGTCATCTGCCCGTTGTGCATGATGCATGCAGACTTGGCCTGGTCGAGAAACGGCAGAGACGCCCGCTCATACGTGACGTCCCTCACACCTGTTTCCCCCAGCAGCCGCTCGACCACGCCCTTCATATCGGGAAAACCATCTCCCATGACAGCAGCCACCATGAGTGGCTGATCGGGCAGCTCATCATCGCAGCCCAGGTAAATGTGGGCAATCTCGTAAAGGTCCGCGCACTCGACCTTGCGGTCTTCATTGGTCTTGCGCGCAGCAAGCAGGCTGCCGACAAGGCTCGGCCTCATGAAAACGTTTTCGTGTCCCCCACGATCCTGCAGATAGACCGGCTCACGGTCGCTCCACGGGCTTAGGGACTTGAAAAGCTCACTCGACACCAGAGAGTATGATACCGACCCGTAGCAGCCGGCCGACGTCAACACTCTCTCTACCGTCTCGACAAGCCTCTCCCTGGGTGTACGCCTGCCGGGGTCGATCCGCATGGACGTCCGGGATGGCACCTTGTCATAGCCGTTGATGCGTGAGATCTCCTCGACCAGATCGGCCTCTTCCATCACGTCCCCCCTGAAAGACGGCACCTCCACGAGCGTGTCGTCAGGCGAGCCGCCGCGGATCACAAACCCGAGCGACGCCAGTATGGAGCGTGCTTTTTCGATCGGCACCTCGACTCCCAGAAGCCGCGACAGGTGCGACTGACGCAGGCGAAGAGTCGTATGGCCGGCCGATCCTGCTCCGACTGCCAGCATGCCTTCGCTCATCGTCCCGCCGGCTATCTCAAGTATCATCTGCGCCGCGCGCCGGCTGCCCCAGTCGACCGTCTCCCGGTCAACACCCCGCTCAAAACGATAGGAGGCATCCGAAGAAAGGCCCAGCCGCTTGGCGCTCATTCGGATCGAATACTGGTCGAACTTCGCACTTTCGAGAAATACATCCACAGTGTCGGAGCCGATCTCGCTGAGCAGGCCGCCCATTACGCCGGCGAGGGCGATGGGAGCCTGCCGGTCGGCTATTACCAGGTCGCTTGCCATGAGCGTGTGCCTGGTCCCGTCGATAAGGGTGATAACCTCGCCATCGCGTGCACGTCTTACAATGACACTCCGGTCGGCGATATTGGCAAGGTCAAAGGCATGCAGCGGCTGGCCGCACTCGAACATCACATAGTTGGTGATATCAACGACATTGTTGACCGCCCGCAGCCCCAGGGCCTCAATTCGCTTTTTCAGCCAGGCCGGTGAATCGGCGACCTTGATGCCCTTTATGACCCTGCCGGTGTAAAGGCTGCACAGCTCAGGCGCAGTAACCTCCAGCGAGGCCTCTTGCCGGACGTCCCCGGAGGCTTCCGGAAGGGCGACCTGCGGCACCTTCAGGGTCAGCGCGTAAAGAGCGGCGGCCTCTCGGGCTATGCCGAGATGGCTGAGCCAGTCAGGGCGATTGGAGGTAATCTCGATGTCGAGAATGAGATCGTCGGCGGTCTCTTCAACGGCCTCCACGGTTAGACCGGCCATGGTCAGCCGCTCGGCGACCTCCATTGCGGGCGCGCTCAGCGCGACGTAGTCTGTAAGCCAGTTCCAGCTTGCTTTCATGGGTGGTCTATCCGGCTAAAACTGAGAAAGGAAACGAACATCGTTTTCGAAAAAGAGCCGCATGTCATGTATCTGATGCTTGAGCATGCACAGGCGCTCAACACCCATCCCGAAGGCAAAGCCCGTGTACTCCTCACAGTCTATGTCCACAGCGCGAAAGACATTTGGATGCACCATGCCGCAGCCCAGGACCTCTATCCAGCCGCTGCCGCACACACGGCATCCCCCGCCATCGCAAAATATGCACGAAACGTCCATCTCGGCTGACGGCTCGGTGAAGGGGAAATAGTGCGGTCTGAACCGGGTCCTTACCCCTTCGCCGAAGTACGCAAGGGCAAATTCGTTCAGGCAGAATTTAAGGTCCGCCATCGAGATGTCCCGATCCACCACAAGGCCCTCGACCTGGCTGAACATGAAGGAATGGGTCGCGTCCACGGTGTCGGGCCGGTATGTCCTGCCCGGCACGACGATTCTCAGGGGCGGTCGCGCAGCCCTCATGGCACGCACCTGTACAGGGGAGGTGTGGCTGCGAAGTACCAGGTCGTCGCGACCCTTGATGAAAAAGGTGTCAAAAGCATCCCGCGATGGGTGGTCGAGCGGCATGTTGAGCGCTTCAAAGTTGTTGTGGACGGTCTCGATCTCAGGGCCGTAAACCGCGCTGAAGCCCATGCGGGCGAATATGTCGACTATCTCGTCAGTCGTCTGGGTCAGAGGGTGCGGCTTTCCCATCCGCATAGGCCTGCCCGGCAGCGTTACATCGACCTCCTGCTGGACGCGCGCCACGGAGTCTTTCCGGTCGAGCGCGGCGCGTGCGGACTCATGAAGGGCGACAATCTCTTCCTTGAGCGCGTTTATGAGCCTGCCGGCCTGCGGGCGCTCGGCCGCCTCCAGAGAGCCCAGCTGCTGCATGAGCTCACGAATTACGCCCTTTCGGCCGAGGTACCGGACCCTGAGAGCCTCAAGAGCGTCAGCAGCGCCGACATCGCGAAACTCCTGCCGGGCCGCCTCGGCGATGGACTTGACGGTCTCTTTTATCTCCCCCACCTGTATCCCCTCAAGCGCGGGCGCCCCTGGCTTCCTCCACGAGATGGTCAAAGGCGGCGGGATCCTCAACCGCCATGGCCGCCAGGACCTTGCGGTCGAGACTTATGCCCGCCTTCAAGAGGCCGTTCATGAAAACGCTGTACGTGATGCCCCTTGCCCTGCATGCAGCGGAAATGCGCGTTATCCAGAGTCTTCTGAAGTCGCGCTTCTTGGCCCTTCGGTCACGGCGTGCGTACGCCTCCGCCCGAATGAGGCTTTCCTTGGCGGTGCGCAGCAGCCTGCTGCGGCCGCCGCGATATCCCTTCGCCCGCTTGAGGATGCGCTTGTTTGCGCGGTGCCTGGCTACAGCACTGGATGCTCTCGGCATTTGAAACTTCCCCTTACTCTTCCAAATTAAGACGCGGCGTGCCCGAGCGCCCTCTTGATGCGCTTTTCGAAGCCCTGGCCGACCGGCGCCGGACGGCGCAGCTTGCGGCGGCGCTTCGGCGACATACCGCTGTTGAGGTGCCGTTTGCCGGCACGGTTACGAACCAGCTTTCCGTTTTTGGAGACCCTGATTCTCTTGGAAAGCGCCTTCGTGGTCTTGAGTTTGCTCATATGGAGATGCCTTTCATGCAAAAACAACAGATCCCCCCATAGAAGAGTGCCGGGGAGACCGCACGTCACGTAGCCGTCTCAGCAACGGCCATAGAACGCTACTTGAGAGGCGCCAGAAGCATCGTCATTCTACGCCCCTCGAGGCTGGCGGACTTCTCCACCTTGCTCAGGTCCGCTACCTCATCGGCGAAGCGCTGCATAAGGTCCTTGCCCAGCTCGATGTGGGCCATCTCGCGGCCTCGAAAGAGCATGTTTATCTGGACCCGGTCGCCGTCCTCAAGAAACTCGCGAGCCTTCTTGACCTTGACCATCAGATCATGGTTTTCGGTCTTGGGCCTCAGTCGCAGCTCCTTAACGTGTGTTACCTTCTGCTTGACCTTGGCCTGGTGCGCCTTCTTCTTCTGGTCATACTTGAACTTACCGTAATCCATTATCTTGCAGACCGGCGGATCAGCCTCCGGGGCTACCTCTACAAGGTCGAGGTCTGCCTCCTGCGCGAGCCTGACGGCTTCGGGGGTGATCATCAGCCCCAGCTGCCTGCCCTCCGCATCGATGAGGCGCACCTTGGACACGGTTATACCTTCGTTGACCCGATGCTCTTTGGCTATTCTGCATCACTCCTTTCAGCAGGCGCTGCCGCGCCACCAAAACCTGTATTATAAAATTAAAGACGCCCGCAGTAAAGCTTTCTCACGTGTCATTCACCCACTAGGGCAGAAAATCTTCCCAGCACCTCCGACAGCGGCGCAGGCCCGGCATCTCCCATAGAGTGCTCACGAACGCTCACGGTCCCCTCGCCGGCCTCCCGCCTGCCAACTACAAGCATGCGGGGCACCTTGAGCACCTCCGCCTGACGGATCTTGTTGCCGACGGTCTCGCTGCGGTCATCCAGCTCCACCCTGAAGCCCGCGTCGCGGAGCTTAGCGTAAACATCACGCGCATAATCCATCACTTCATCGGTCACCGGCACCACAACCGCCTGCACAGGCGCCAGCCAGAATGGCAGCGCCCCCCCATAATGCTCGATCAGAAGGCCGAGAAAGCGCTCCAGGCTCCCCAGCACCGTGCGGTGTATCGTGACGGGGCGCTTTCGCTGTCCGTCGGAGTCGGTATATTCGAGGTCAAAACGCTCAGGCATCGACAGGTCAGCCTGGATGGTGCCGCACTGCCAGCTGCGCTTGAGGCAGTCGCGAATGTGAAAATCGATCTTCGGGCCGTAAAAGGCGCCCTCTCCAGGCGAGACCTGATAATCGACATTTCTGTCGGCCAGCGCATTCTCAAGGGCTTTCGTCGCATCCTGCCACTGCGTGTCGCTGCCAATGGAGCGGTCCGGACGTGTCGAAAGCTCCACCCTGACATCATCAAGGCCGAACCTCCCATACATCTCGAAGCAGAGGTCGATGACCGACGCAACCTCACCGCTGAGCTGGTCAGGCAGACAGAATATGTGCGCATCATCCTGCACAAATGACCGCACCCGCAGCAGACCATGCAGCACGCCTGATAGCTCGTGGCGGTGCACCAGACCCAGCTCGCCCATCTTAAGCGGAAAATCCCGGTAGGAATGCTGGGACGCCTTGTAGATGAGCATGTTGCCGGGGCAGTTCATCGGCTTGACGGCGTAACCCTGATCGTCGATGTCAGTGAAATACATGTTGTCACGGTAGTGCTCCCAGTGGCCGCTGCGATGCCAGAGGTCTTCGCGAAGCAGTATCGGCGTACGCGTTTCCAGGTAGCCCTCGCGCCGGTGAACATGCCGCCAGTAGTCGAGGATTTCATTCAGGACTATCATGCCCTTCGGGTGAAAGAAGGGAAAGCCGGGGCCCTCTTCATGAAACGAGAAGAGGCCCAGCTCTATCCCGAGCCTTCGGTGGTCGCGCTTCCTGGCCTCTTCTATCAGCCGGAGGTGCTCGGCGAGGTCCTTTTGCGAGAAAAAGGCCGTGCCGTAAACACGCTGAAGCATCTTTTTTGACGAGTCCCCCCTCCAGTAGGAGCCTGCAACACTTGTGAGCTTGAAGGCAGGCACCCTTGATGAGTCGGGAATGTGCGGACCCCGGCAGAGATCGGTGAAGCCGCCAAGCTCGTAGAGGGTGACCGGGTCGCTGTCGATCTCCTCGAGCAGCTCGACCTTGTATTGCTGGCCGTCGCTTTTCATTCGCCCGAGCGCCTCGTCGCGATCAAGCTCACTGCGCCTGAACGGCACGCCCGCTGCGACCAACCTGGACATCTCCTCTTCGATTTTCTCGAGATCCTCCGGCGTGAAGCTGTGATCGAGGTCAAAGTCATAATAGAACCCACCGTCGATGGCCGGTCCTATTGCAAAACTTACGTCCTCGCCGTACAGCCGCTTAACCGCAGCGGCCATGACATGCGCGGCGCTGTGGCGCAGTATTTCGAGCGCCTCAGGACTGCCCTCGGTGATGATCTCCACTGTGCTGCCCGGCGCCACCTCTTGGGAAAGGTCGACCAGCTCGCCGTCCACTCTGCCGACAAGGGCAGCCCGGGCCAGCCGTGGACCTATGGCCTCGGCGACGTCCCTGACGCATGAACCCTCGCTGACCTCCAGCTCTGAGCCGTCTGGCAGTCTGACCTTCACTCTCCACACCCCCCGCGCCAATAGATATGGTGGGCGATACTGGACTCGAACCAGTGACCTCTAGCTTGTCGAGCTAGCGCTCTAGCCAACTGAGCTAATCGCCCACCTGAATCGGTGCGGTATTTTCCTGTTTCAGCCGGTACTGCCGGCTCCCTTCAAACAGCGCCGACATTGTATCGTTTGGCGTATTATCTGCAAAAACACCCCGGCGTCAACTGCTTTTGCCTTTCAGTTCACAGCTTAGGGAGGGCCGCCATTGATTCCTTTATGGCATCCTCCGGATAGGGATAATCCTGCAGTTGCCCTGCAAAATAGGCATCGTAAGCACCCATGTCAAAGTGGCCGTGTCCGGAGAGGTTAAAACATATGACCTTCTCCTGGCCGGTCTCATTGCACTTCTTGGCCTCCTGGACGGCCGCCCAGATTGCATGAGAGGTCTCAGGCGCGGGGATAATCCCCTCCGTGCGAGCAAAAAGCACCCCTGATTCAAATACCTCCAGCTGGTCGCCCGCGACCGCCTCGGCGGTGCCGTCGTTGACAAGGGCCGACACAATCGGCGACATGCCGTGGTAACGAAGTCCGCCGGCATGTATGCCCGGCGGCACAAAGTCATGCCCCAGCGTAAACATCTGCATGAGAGGCGTCATCTGCGCCGTGTCGCCAAAATCGTATGCGAAGGCTCCTTTTGTAAGCGTCGGGCAGGATGAGGGCTCGACGGCGATGATGCGCAGGTCTGGATTTTCAAGCTTGTCAGGGACATATGGCGCGACCAGGCCGCCGAAGTTGCTTCCGCCGCCGGTGCAGCCGATCAGTATGTCGGGCTTTTCGCCGGCCATCTCCATCTGCTTTTTCAGCTCGAGGCCTACGACTGTCTGGTGCAGCACGACGTGGTTCAAGACGCTGCCGAGCGAATAGTTTGTGTCGCCGTGAGTCGCGGCATCTTCGACCGCCTCGCTGATGGCTATGCCGAGGCTGCCCGGCGAGTCAGGGTGCCGTGCGAGTATCTCCCTGCCTGCGTTTGTCTCATTTGAGGGACTTGGTATGACATTGGCTCCCCACGAGTGTATCATCGAGCGGCGGTAGGGCTTTTGCTCGTAAGAGACCTTGACCATGTAGACCTTGCATTCGAGGCCGTAGTAGTTGCAGGCGAACGCAAGGGCACTGCCCCACTGCCCTGCACCTGTCTCTGTGCTGAGGCGTTTCATGCCGGCTTTTTTATTGTAGAAGGCCTGCGCGACAGAGGTATTGGGCTTGTGACTACCCGGGGGAGAGACGCTCTCGTTCTTATAGTATATCCGCGCCGGGGTGCCGAGCGCCTGTTCCAGCCGCCACGCCCTGTGAAGCGGCGTGGGCCGCCACAGGCCGAGGACCTCAAGGACCTCCTCCGGGATGTCGATCCAGCGATCGGCCGAAACCTCCTGGGCTATGAGATCCATCGGAAAGATCGCGCTGAGATCCTCAGGTCCGACCGGCTTTTTCGTAGCCGGGTTCAGATAAGGCGCCGGCTTGGTCGGCATGTCGGCAAGGACGTTATACCATTTTTTCGGCAGGGCGTCCTCACCCAGAAGATACCTGTGCAAAGCCATTGAAGTCCTCCAGTCCACCTTCCTTGCGCGGCCGCCGCAGCCGACGGCCTGA
>SLPQ01000200.1 GCA_007131925.1 Candidatus Brocadiia bacterium
CTGCGCGGCGCTTCGCCTGCGCGGGGAAGCTCTAATCCCTGGACGCTCTCCGGCGTTTCCAGCCCGCAGCGCAGAAGAAGCGTGGGCATCACGTCCACGTTGCTTACCGCGCCCGACACCTCGCCGGCAGGCGCGCCGGCCTCAGCTATGACGAGCGGGATGTGCAGCAGCGAACGACAAGGTGTCTGGGCCTTGTAGAGGAAATGATGGTCACCCAGGCAGTCTCCATGATCCGAGGTAAAGACCACTATCGTATCGTCGGTGAGGCCCTTTTCAGCGAGCCCGGCCAGAACGCGCCCGATACAGTCGTCGATCAGGGTTATCATGCCGTATGTGTGGGAGAGGACCTGGTTTCGGGCTGCACCCGCAAAATCGGGAAAGTGATGAAGCCCCCCATCACTCAGAAAAGGCCTTTCGCTCATTGACAACCTATAGGGCTTGGGCTTGGATTCATTTTCACCCTCGGCTGCATGCGGCGGAGGGAAATCCACTCCGTCAAACATGGTACTGTACGGCGCGGGCGGCGTAAAAGGTGCGTGGGGGTCCGGAAACGACACGAAAAGAAAGAAGGGCTTTTTGTCGTCTGCCAGTGCCAGCCATTCGACCGCGCGGTCTGCCACCCATGTACTGTGGTAAGCCTCGAGCGGCAGATTCGATTTCCACGAATTGAACTGAGGGTATTTTTCAGCAGAGGTCGCGTTTTGACTACCGAGGCGTAAGTCTGGAAAGTGCCGCGCCCGCCACCGGCCGTAGTGGCCACCGACGCCTTCCCCGTGAGCGGTGGTCATGGCGACCTGTTCAAAACCGTAATACGGCCCATGCCAACCGTCAAGCTCACCGCTCTGCCAGCGCGCCATGCTCTCCATAGACACGTCGCCGGGGTAGGACTTGTAGGTTTGAAAGTGAAACTTGCCAAAACCGGCAGTGCGGTAGCCGTTTCTTCGAAATACCTCTGGCAGCGTCAGCTCGCTCTCCCTAAGGAATATGCCGTTGTCGAGAACCCTGTGAGCCAGGACGTGCCTTCCAGTGAAAAGCGACGCGCGGCTCGGCATGCATACCGGATTTGCAGCGTAACACCAGCGGTAGAGCGTGCCCTCACGGGCGAGCCGGTCGATATTCGGCGTGCGCGCCAGTTCATTTCCCATGCAGCCGAGCGAGTCTGCTCGCTGCTGATCTGTGTGAAAGAGTATGACGTTTTTCGGCCTTTTGTTTTCTGCGCCAGGCGCTCGAGACACGTGCAACCGCCTTTCCCTGGAGTGTTTCGATTCATGTGAATGAGACAGTTTAGCCGGCTGCAGGTGCGAGGACAAGTCCGTTTTGATGCCCGTGCTTTGCTGGCCTCGTGAAGACCTATTGCCGGTCTTCCCACGCTGCTGAGGGCTTGGAGGCTTCTCTTTTCGCGATTACAGGTGCGATGCGGCCGGGGCTTTCCGCTTTACCGTGGAGACGGGCATGAAGGTCCAAGGGCGTGCCAGACTGTCTTAATCCTGGCCCTGATTCAAAGGAGCACTATACACACCGAATGGTGTAAGCGACGATAAGGCTCGTTGCCGCGCGAGGATACCCTTTAGACTCTAAAAACTACCCTTATACACGATGCTTGACAGTATCATTGCCCGACGGACGTTGCAAAGCTTGTTGCAAGTCCTAAAATAGGCGTTATTCGGAATAAGAGATGAAGATGGCCGGACAGCACAAAATTCTCGTAGTCGACGACGAGGTCGAGCATGCCGACGCCGCCGCGGAGGCCCTGCGGCGCGTAGGTTATCATGTGGAGACCGCCTATAGCGCCGCCGAGGCTCTGAATAAACTCGGCAAGAGCCGCTACGATGCAGTAGTGACCGATATGAAGCTGCCTGACGAGAGCGGGCTTGAGGTCCTGCGTGCAGCTCGCGCCGCCCGTCCAGCACTACCTGTAATTGTACTTACCGGGTATGGCACCGTCGAGTCGGCAGTTCGAGCGATGAAGCAGGGAGCGCTCACTTACATCGAAAAAGGTGCCTCGCTCAATCTCGCCGAGCTGCGCGAAACAGTGCGAAAGGCCCTCGAAGGTGCGCCCGGTTCTACCGCTGAAGAGAGGCAGCTTCTGGACGGCGTCATCGGTGAGAGTCCGCAGATGCGCAGGATTGCGCGTCTGGTGAAGTCTGTTGCACCTACGAGTGCCACCGTCTTGATAATCGGCGAGAGCGGTACCGGCAAGGAGCTTATCGCACAGGCCGTTCACAAACACTCGCCGCGTCGCGAGAAGCAATTCGTAGCCCTGAACTGCGCAGCACTCTCCGAGGGCATACTCGAAAGCGAGCTCTTCGGCCACGAAAAGGGGTCCTTTACGGGAGCGGCATCAAGCCGCAAGGGGCGCTTCGAGTACGCCGACGGCGGCACGCTCTTTTTGGACGAGGTCGCCGATATGCCTGCTTCGACACAGGTAAAACTTCTGAGAGTCCTCGAATATGGAGAGATATTCCGAGTCGGGTCCAATGAGCCGATCAAGGTCGACGTTCGCCTGGTGGCAGCTACCAACAAGGAGCTGGAAAAGGAGGTCCGTGAGGGACGCTTCCGGGAAGACCTCTACTTCCGACTGAAAGTGGTCACCCTTTATCTGCCTCCTTTGAGGGAGCATAGGGAGGATATCGACCTGCTGGTGGATGAGTTTATCCGCGAGTTTGGATGTATTCACAACAAGGACATCATCGGAATCACCCCCCAGGCGCTTGACACGTTGCGCAGCTACCAGTGGCCCGGCAACGTGCGCGAGCTGCGCAACGCAATCGAAAGTACAGTAGTGGTATCGCCAGGCGGTATTATCGAGGCTGCTGACCTGCCGGACTACGTCCAGCGCGGCACTCAGCTTGCCCTTGAAGCACCCAAGTCGGCCGAAGGCGAGACCGCAGCACTCTCCGGAATGACCTTAAAGGAAGCTGAACGCCGGCTTATCACCACGACGCTCGAAAATACCCGCGGAAACCGGGAAGAGGCGGCCAAAATCCTCGGCATCGGAGAGCGGACGCTCTACAGGAAGATAAACGAATACGGCCTGCGCTGAGAAAAATGTCCGGTCAGTCGAGATCGTCCTTTTGAATCCGCCGGAAAAGACCATCCCAGTCGGCCTCGGTTATCTCGTCGTCGCTGATCGGCGGAAGATAGATAAACTTACGCAACTCCTCGTGGTTCTCGAACTCAACCGGACCCGGATACGGGATCGACCATTGCTCCTCACCGGAGCACATATGACGTTCATAGCCTTGCTGACCCCTAGAGCCATGCAACAGGCCGTTGAGCTGGTCGAGAAGCAGGTTGAGCCTGCCGATGTTGCTGGCCATCTCGCTGTCGTCGTCCTCCATGCTGTCGAGTATGTCGGGGCCGCGACTCGCCTCCAAACCAGCAAACTGATGGATCGCAAGGTCAAAAGACTCCTGCATTGTAAACAGGCGATCCCTCAGCCGGCCGATCTCCCGCCCCTGCCTGCCGATCTGTATGGCCACAGCAACAGACGCGCCCACAATTGCCGCAACTGCCGAAAGCCAGACAAGCATGGCCATCTCCCTTCAGTTGCTCGCAAAGCCCCCGGGACCCTCGGCCCGGCTACTGGCGCGCCGGCTCTTGCGGAGCGCCCGCGCCTTGGCGCCACCATTTTTTCAGCGCCCAAGACGCCGGCCCTCCCGTACCACCAGACGCTTGAACCAAGCCGTGGCAAACACCTGAAGGGCTCGCTTTACCACCGATGTCAAGCCCGCAGCTCTACAAGAATATACCTCAAACGACGCGGTAGTCAAAACCCCTCGATGCATGAATCGGCTGACCCCACACTTTCGCCGTCATGAATCGACCGCTCACCTCCTGCTGGTCTTTTCGGCATCGCACTGCTGGACCAGCATTACTTTTCGCAGCCGCGAATAGAGCCGGGATCGACGCTCTTGTGTCCGAATGCGCGCAGCAGATGTCGCAGGGGAGGCCAAAAATCACTTTACATGCTTTTTACTGGTTGACGAGTGCGGTGTCGGAAGTATCGTTAGACTTGTGCCGTCAAGATGCCGCGCTTGTCGCATACGTGCGGCATCATCGGGCTCAGAGCAATACTGGCGATCCGGGAAATCATTGTCACAGGCAGACAGGAGGCTCAAGATGGCGCGTTTACTGATCGCATTTTCTTGCATAGGGGCTTTGCTTGTCGCGTTTGCGGCCGGTGCATCGGCACAGAGCGTTTTTGTGCTGGATGGGGCAGTCAAGATGAGCCCTGAGGGAGAGATCTTCAGCCATGTACCCCTCGAGGGATACGAGTCTGACAACCCGGTCTGGGACGGTCGAGCCATTTCCCTGGCAGGGGCACGAGCGGAACGTCTCGATTTCCAGGTGATGGTGCGCGCAGGCGGGTGGCCGCTTGAGAATGTGGACGTATCCGTATCCGATTTGAGAGGCCCCGGCGGCGCAATAGTCGCTGAGGACAATGTGAAGCTCTTTCGCCAGTGGTATGTCGAGGTGACGCGACAGAGCACCAGTCCGCGCGAGGGCGCAGGTCTGGGTTATTATCCAGATGCCCTGATTCCTGCAGACGCGCGGCACTTCGGGCTGCCTATAGATGTGGAGGCAGAAAAGGTGCAGGGCATATGGGTTGACGTGATCATCCCGAGGGACGCAGCACCCGGAGAATACACCGGCACAGTCAGGGTCACGAGTGAGGGGACTCATGACATTCTGACGCTGGCCGATCTGCCGCTGACACTGCAGGTGTACGACTTCGAGATACCCAGAGAGCGAAACTTGCGCTGGCGCATAGGCTATGCCGGATGGGACCTTGTCGCAAGGTACTACAATATCCCACCGATGAGCGAACGATGGCTGGAAATGGAGCGAGAGGTCTACAGGCTTTCCTGGGAGGACTGCCGCTTCGTACCGACCACTCATTACGGCTCGCCCCGTGTGCCGTTTACCTGGGAAGACGGCCCTTTCGAGTGGGATTTCAGCGACTTCGACAAGCGCTTCGGGCCGTATCTCGACGGCCGCGCGTTTGAGGATGGCGTGCCGGTCAATATCTTCTCACTCCCGGTAAGCGTGGATGCGGGACACCCCACAGGCGGTCGCACTCCGGACATGGAGCAACTCGACATCGATA
>SLPQ01000093.1 GCA_007131925.1 Candidatus Brocadiia bacterium
GCATATTAGCCCCCTGCGTGCTGAATGTACAGAGCTTTCACGACTTTTTTCGCATTTCTTTGCAGGAATTATCCGAGAGCTTCTTTCCGGCACGAGTCGCGCCGTGCTCCGATGCGTCGTGTCACGACGCCCTGAGGCTCTCAAGAGAGAATTGGCGCAAAGAGACCACGCCGGGTGGGCAAACGGAGGTGCACTGTCAGCCCCGGACAGTCGGCAGCCGGGCTCGTCTGAGTAGCTCGGGCTCGCCGGCGGTTGCTACATCCCGAGCCCCTCGCACGCCATGGCGAAGGATGTGCCTTTTGGAAACATCATTGCGCAATAGTAGACGCTGCACGACCAGGGTTGAAAGAGCGACCGCGAGATGCGCATAGCGAAGGAGCAGGCGGTATGAAGGCGGCAGGGAAAATCATGGCCGATTTGCGGGGGCGGTCGGGCGCGGGGGCGTGCGGGTTTGACGTGTGGTTCAGGGCCTTCTTCGCTATAGCCTTTCAATCTCCCGCATCATAACAGGCCAGGCGTCTTCAGCATAGAAGCGGTGCCCATTCTGGCCAATCACTAGGTGGCAGTTTTCTTGAGCGCCCGCCGCGCGATAGATCCGCTTGAGTTGCCGGAAAGCCCTGCGAACGCCTGTCAGCGGAATAATACTGTCATCCTTTCCAGCAGTAATCACGACCGGTCGTGGCGCAAACAGACCCATAATGTCTGCCATTTCCGCATACTGGAGGACGTTCGGAAGGTATCCACATGAGCAATGATAAAGCGCCATTTTTGAGTCGCGGAAAGTGCAGAATGAGCAGGATGGCATGGCAAAGGACAGGCGTGCCAGGACCGCCGCAGCATAGACGCTGGTCGTCCCGCCTCCGGAATTGCCCATAACTCCGATACGATTCATGTCAACGTCATTACGTGTCGCCAGGTAATCAATCCCTCGATCAACATCGTACACTCGCTCGCCAAGCAGGGTCCGCCCAACCATGAGGGCCTGTACGAAGGCGTCATGGCAGGTATTATGCGGACATACACGCGACTGTTTCTTCTCTTTTCGCTCACCAGAAGAGCGCTGTTCAACACACAAAGCGGCAATACCGCGACTCATACATCCGATGCCGAAATCGCGGTCTCCTTCAACCTTCAGCGATTGGGTTTCGTCCTCAGGACGGACTGCGATTGAGTTGTGCATGCCTGTTGAGTGGCCCTGAAGGCATATCATGAAGGGGAACGGCGGTATTGCGTTACCGGGGATGCACACGTATGCCGGTACATCGCAGTGCGGCTCGCTCGTAAATACAATCTTCTCAATCTGCCCCAGGGGATGTGAGCGCCTCCAAAGGTGCTGCACGTTCAGGGGCACACGGTTTTCGGGCATCTTGCCAAGCAATCGGCGCAGTCTGTTGCGCAACCGCCTTCGCCAGCGCTGGAAATCGCCGCCATTGTATGCCAACGTCATCTCCGTCACGCTCATGATGTGGCGATGGTGTTGAGATGGGCTGAAGGCAAAACTCTTTTCGGCTCTGGTCATCGAGTTTCCCGTTCAAGCAAACAGCGGAGATCGCTTGCCGGCACGTAAGCAACGGTAGAGTGCATTTCCTTGTTGTCGCCTGTTTTCATGACGAATGTGTCTGTTCGTTCAGGCGTCCTTTTCCTTGCCATCATAACTGGTCCTGTCTGCTCACTGCTCACGATCCTTCGAGCCAGCCTGGCGGCAGTTTGGCAGCGTATACCTGGGCGCGTCCATTTCGGCTGGAGTTGAATATCAGCCACTCATTGTTTGCGGTCAGGTACGGATGCGTGTGTGACCATTGTTTGCCGTCATGGATCGTGCGGCTAAAAACACAGCGTCTGGACGTACCGGAGCCAAATCTGCCGATGTAGATGGGAATGCCTTCCTCTTCGGTATCACCAATCCAGTATCGACCACACTGCGACACACTGACATGTTCGAAGCGCTGCTCGCCTTGACATAAAAGCGTGGCCCGGGTGTCGCCGATCTTCGCGCTCCAGACGTTTCCAGTGCTCTCCGGGTCAGAACGCGTAGAGAAGAAAATGCGGTCGGTAGTCCCTATCCAGGCTTCGTGCCCGGTTGGCCGCGGCGTCCAGGGCCGGTCGGCGGGAAATATCCGTTCGTACCCGCCGACGCTTAGACTGCCCAGCAGCACCTGTTCAACGCAGGGCTGATGATTGAGCTGGATCAACACGTTGTTTTCGCCGTCGCGCGAGAACTGTTCGTGCTTTGCATGATAGCCCGGTTTGTCGAGAAGAAGGCGCCACTCGCTGGTCTCCAGGCAGAGCAGATAGACCTTCGCAGGCTCGTCCTTGTGCTCTTTGATGCTTACGGCATAGTAATGGTGATCCGGGGAGACCGTGCCATAGCTGAAAATACCCATCTCTGACGGCAAAGCGGCTATGTCTTCCGTTTCGAGCGTGTCGTAACGACAGCGCCGCAGAATAAGCTTCCCGCCAATCGTTTCCTGGTAGTAAAGATATTCACTCCAGGCATGGAAGGCCGGGAAGCGGGGATCTCCGACGAGAACGTCGCGGCGCAAGCCGTCTTTAAGATCAATGATGCTGATGCCGCCTTGCCGATGGCCGTCCGGGAAATGCCGGACTGCGATCCAACGGCCGGTCATGTTACCGTACGGCTGCTCACCGTATATATTGTCCGTGGGACGAGTGTCTGCACAGACGAGATAAACTTGCGCACCGCTTTCAGAGTCGATTTCTACTGGTTTACCAAACATAGAATAACCTGCAGATTGCCAGCAATGCTTAAACCGATCCTTCTGCCTCCACAAAGACGGTCTGGAGCCTCCGTCTACGACGCCCCTGGAATACCGGATAGAAGTCGTCTCGTCTCTTGAATGGCCTTAGTAACCCTTAGTCTTTGAGTCTCAATACCGATCCATACGAAAGCGTCACGCATCTCCGCGAGGCTCCTGCCATCCCTGCGGGCGCTGTGCGCTAGATAGTTTCACGGCCCGATCGGGATGCCACAAGGCCGACGTGCTGTGTGAATGCGGACATGAGCGAACTGCGTGCGGTAACGTGACAGCATCCTCCTCTTGCGTCCAGAGTGCACCAGGTTGCGCCGTGTGCTGAAAACGTCATGTAACGCCTCAAGAAACGAGCAGAACCTTCGAGTACTCGCTTGACCAGATACTCATCGGCAGGCCGCTTCCCGCGTTCTTCTAAGCATAAGACGAGCCGCCGGCATAGTCAACGCCAGCACGCTCAAAAACCACGTGCTTCCAACATTCCCATCCGCTTTAGCGGGTAGAGACGGCATTACAGGGATAGCGCAGTCTTTTCATGTCAGCACTCCATTCGTGCAGGAACTGCCGGCAATACTGCCCTGCATGGTGCAAGGAAACACGGCCATTTCTTTTCTGCTCTGCGGCCATTTGTCGTGCCGATAGTCATAGACCTGCCGTCAATTCACGTACCAGTTGCAGTGAGAGTCAATGATCCCTCTGGACTTGCCCCCTTTTCCGTGCCCAACCCGGATGAGAGTTCACCATCTGCGTTATCCTGCTGAGACGTGGTATTCACGAGGTTGGAGCGTAGCGGAAACCTGGGTAGTACAGCTCGTTGCAACTGCGCCGGCGGCACGTTGCCCGGCGAACTGTGCGAACGGCGTTCGTTGCAGTCCCTTCTTCACGCTTTGAGTTTTTCCTCTGCGTCCTCCAGCATAAATATAAGCGATCGCTTAAGCACTTCTGCCTGAAACACCCGTCAAAAAACTCGATTAAAGCAATGTCCGTAGGCCCCTGTCCGGCCGGTGCGTGGCAAGATCCGCTGCTCGCATTGTGGCCGTACCGTGAGCACGCACACCACGCGGGAAAAGAACATACTCTACCGCTACTGCAGTGGCTTTCAAATGCAGGGTGATGGCCGCCATGCATGCGGTTTGCACTGCCGGCCTACGAGATAGAAAGGACCGTGGGCGAGATGCCTGCCGGTCGTGATCTGGTCACAGGACTCGCCGACGACAAGGCCCGCGAGATCGCGCGGCGCTCCCAGGTCTGCCGGCAGATGCTCGGCTTCCAGACCAGACTGCGCATGCTCCGGAGGCTCGTCGAGGAGGTCTTTTTCTTTGAGTCCGATTCCATGCTGACACTGCGCTTCGACACCGACGCTTCGTGCGCTTCTGGCCGAGAATGGCCGGGTCTCCGGCTCGTAATGCGGGCCTCTTTGCCCTGCGCTTCAGGCTACTCGGTTAGGCTTGACCCAGCTCGTCCGGCTTTCTCGTAGCCTTTGACGGGTAAAGAGTTGGGGGACACCGCGGTGGGCAAGTACACTCTGCCCTGCCGTCTGAAGGCGCGGTGTTTGCGGGAGAATCACCACCAGGCCGACGACTCAGATCTTCACAAACGTGCGGTGTCGGTACGCGTACCACAGCGGCAGCCACAGCGCGGCAAAGGCGACAACCGCATGAAGCAACTGGCTCCAATCCCCCGCGTAAGCGTCCAAGCCGCCAACGAGCCGCTCAGCAATCCCATGAAAATCCACAACACTATCGGCCATATAGGCAACGATTGCATTGCTGCCGAGAACCACAAATCCGAACGCCCACTTCCGCAGACCCCACGCTTCAACTATGCCGTGAAAAGTACCCAGCAGTATCAGGCACATCCCGCCGGAATAGAGCACAAACGAACTGGTCCAGATACGCTTGATGATCGGAAACTGAAACCCCCAGCCCCAGCCAATGAGAATGCACGCTGCCCCCGCCCCAATCAGCCCTGCAACCTTAACCCGGTCAGATGCGCCGGTTTTCAGGAATTGCCCAGCAAGCGCACCCATCAGCACCGTTGCGGCGAATGTAATGCTGCTCAAGACCCAGCTGTACGTTACGTCATGCCGGAACCGCCCGAGAATCAGCTTGTCGAGATAAATCGCCACGTTTCCCGCTGGCGTAAACTCTCCTGCCCCTGCTCCAGGCACGGGCACCCAGGCCAGCAGCGCCCAGTAAACCAGCAGAAGACCCGCGAGCACTGCATACTGCACCCTCAACTTACAGTGCAGCAGTATAACCGCGGTAATCAAGTAGCCAACTGCGATAGCCTGCAGCGTATTGTTAAACAGCTTCAGATTATCAAGGTCATATGAGAGCAGATTGCCCTGCCTGATCATTCCCAGAATCCACAAGACCACTACGCGAAACAGGATATGGCGGTAAAGCGTGCGCTTACTCGTTCCGGATGCAAGCCGCTTTTCAAATGAAAACGGCATGCTCGTACCGACGACAAACAGGAACAGCGGCATCACCAGGTCCCAGAGATGAAATCCCTCCCAGCTGACGTGCGTAAACTGTCGCTGTATCCACTCCGGAAAGGGGCCGTCAAACGGCCGGGTCATGGCGACGAAAATCGCGCCGCCGCCCACGAGCAGGAACATACTGAAGCCCCGTAAAACATCGAGGGAAACAACGCGTGTGAATTTGGGTTCCTCCGAAGTCATCCTTGGTCTCCCGAATAGCCATCCCCTCCCGAATTCACTATTCACCGCCATGCTCACTGGTCACCACGAAATACTGTCAGGGGTCCTCTTCTCTGTCAAGGCCAAAAGGTCTCTCGATAAGTCAATCGCACCGCACGGATTGCCGCTGAGCGGTTGGCGCGGATCACTGCGGTGCCTGCACCAGAGCCCGGGATTTCGCCCACCTTTTGTCGCCAATGGGATCCCTGCCTGCCCTGCGGTGTCAACTGCTCGGTTAAAGACATGGCGAGGGGGATTTGAGCCAAATGATTTCTGTGTGACTTTTCGTCATGATTGTGTTAGCGTAAAGCCGGGCAGACCAGCGTCGCCCGGCTTTCTTCTTAAACGTGTGGGGGCAAGGATCAGCGGGGATTTTGCGAGTCCTGAGTCTTATTGCTTCGCAAGAAACCCTCTGCGGTCTGCTGGCACCTCTAAGGCTCTTTCCACATGTCGAAAAAACGCGCTAAGACTCTCAGGCTGTCCGTTTACCGCTGCGCCCGGAGTCAGCAGTTGCATTTGCGCGCGCAGGTCGAAAGCCACCTCTACGAACCATCGGTTGAGTAGTGATGCCGTGCTCGGAAAGTCACAAATGGGAGCCGAAGACGGAGTTCGAAGAGATCGGATCTGCGCCTGCAGGCCACAACGTTCATACAGAGTCATGAATGCTGAAGCACGCAGGGATACCTCCCTCCGGAATTCGGGGAAGGGGCTTCAAGGCTTCCAGTCCTCCGTCAGACATCTTCATGCTGGGCAAGACATTCTATGCACTCCTGACGGGCCGTGATCCTATGTACTTGACCGACCGTGACATTCACCCGGCAGTCTATCATGTCATCGAGCCTTGCTGTGAGGTCGACGTGGCAATGTGGATACTGGGTAATGCTGCTGGCATTGACGACTCAAGTCCGCTGAGACACGGTCGCGCAGATGCTGCTTGACTGTCGCGACAACGGCATGCGAGCGGCGCTCTTCTAAGAGTACATTGCGCGATGAATGTCCCAACCTTCAGCTTATTCAAAGTCGGCGATATGAATGCCGTCGCAGCGTGGGGGAGGCAGGGTCCCGGATGAACGTAGCGATGTGACTTTCGCATACACCTCAGGGCTGCAGGTCAGCATCAGGTATGCCGAGCTCCTTTTTGTCCTTGACTCGGACGGCGTGGATAATGGCGTCTCCTTTGCACAAAACTAACGCTACGCTAACACACATGGGTATAATATGCGACATATGACCGTAAGTGCGTTTCGGAGGAGACGGTATGGCCGGGGAAAAGGTGCTGGTGGTCGATGATGAGGAGGATATTCTCGAGCTCATCGAGTACAATCTCTCAAAGAACGGCTACGAGGTCCTGGCCGTCTCAACCGGGGAGGAGGCTGTAAAGACCGCCCTTGCAGCTCTGCCTGACGTCGTCATACTCGACCTCATGCTGCCGGGCATCGACGGTCTCGATGTCTGCAGGAGGCTCAAGGGAGACCCGGCGACGGCCGCCATAGCCATCGTCATGCTCACCGCGCGCGGTGAGGAGGCCGACGTCGTAACGGGCTTGGAGCTGGGGGCGGATGATTACGTAACCAAGCCTTTCAGCCCGCGCGTGCTCCTTGCGCGGCTCAAGGCCGTCCTGCGTCGCCGAAGCGCCGCGGCACCCGGGGACTCCGAATCCGTGGTCAGGGACGATATCGTTATAAACCCGGGAAAGTTCGAGGTGACCGTCAGCGGCAGCGGGGTGGAGCTTACTCTATCGGAGTTTCGTATACTGCACCTGCTGGCTCGCAGGCCCGGGTGGGTTTTCACGCGGTATCAGATAATCGATGCGGTACAGGGGCAGGGCGTCGCGGTGACGGACCGTTCCGTCGACGTCCACATCGTCTCGCTCAGGCGCAAGCTCGGTGCATCAGGAAGGTTCGTCGAAACGGTCAGAGGGGTGGGATACCGCTTCAAGGATTCATGAGCCATGCGCAAAGTAAGCCTGTTCTGGAAGCTCTATCCGACTTACATCCTCGTGATCCTGCTTTCGGCCGGCGTCGTGGGCGGATACGCTATCGACAGCGTGCAGCGCTTTCACTACGAACGGTTCGCAGCCGGCCTTGAGGTTCGTACCTACCTTGTAGCGAGGCATATCGAAGAGGCCTTTGGAGAGATAGACTCCGAGGCGCTGAGCGTCTACGTAAGCCAGATCGGTCAAGGCTCGGCCACCCGGATAACCATCATCGCCCCTGACGGCAGAGTGATTGCCGACAGCCATGCGGAACCCGCGCGAATGGATAATCACGCCGACAGGCCCGAATTCCAGGCCGCCCTTGCGCGCAAAGACGGTCTCGGCATCCGCCACAGCTACACCGTCGACAGCAGACTCATGTACCTCGCCATGCCGATCGAGCGTGACAGCCGCGTCGTCGGGGTGGTGCGCTCATCAACGCCCGTGACAGAGATAAACGAGGTGCTTGCCTCCCTGTATGCACGCATAGCGGTCTCAGGGCTTTTCGTGGCGCTCGTGGCTGCCGGTGTCGGCTATTTTGTTTCGCGACGCCTCAGCAGGAGCTTTAACGCGCTGCGGCTTGGCGCTCAACGATTCGCCAGCGGCGATTTCACCTATAAGCTCCCCGACAGCGACATCCGCGAGATGGCGGCTCTCTCGCGTTCCTTCAACCGCATGGCTGCCCGCCTCGATGGGACAATCGCAACGATCAGCCGCCAGCGAAACGAACAGCAGGCGATCCTTTCCAGCATGACTGAGGGCGTCCTGGCCGTGGATACCGACGAGCGCGTAATAAGCCTCAACGACGCCGCCGGCTCGTTCCTTGCAGTGCGCTCAGCACAGGCCGAGGGGCGTATGCTGCAGGAGGTCGTGCGGAATCGCGATCTCGAATCTATCGTCGCCCGGGTCCTTGCCTCCGATGCCGACGTGCAGGATGAGATAACTTTTCCCGGCGATGGCCTGCAATGCCAGCTGGTGCTCGAGGTCAGGGGTACTACGCTGCGGGATAGTGCTGCCTTGCCCATAGGCGCCGTTCTGGTTTTTAACGACGTCACAAGGTTGCGCAGACTCGAAAACCTTCGCCGCGACTTTGTCGCAAATGTCTCCCATGAGCTCAAGACGCCCATCACCTCCATCAAGGGTTTCGTGGAAACGCTGCGGGAGGGCGCATTTGACGATCCGGCCAGGGCGCGGCGGTTTCTCGAGATTGTCGCGCGTCACGTTAACAGGCTCGACGCCATCATAGACGACCTGCTTGCACTTTCGCGCCTCGATCAGGAAGGCGAGCGCGCGGAGATCGACACACAGGAGTGTCGCGTTGCAGACATCCTGAGCTCGGCGGTCGCCGAGTGCGCCTCCAGGGCACAAGAGCGTGCCGTTGAAGTCAGCGTCGAATGCGCAAGCGAGCTTGCCGGCTCTGTCAATACAGCGCTTGTCGAGCAGGCCGTCATAAACCTTCTCGACAACGCGATAAAGTACAGCGAGCGCGGCGGCGCCGTTGTCATCGAGGCGGAGCGCGCTGATGACTCGGAGCTTGTCATCCGCGTGCGAGACACTGGCTGCGGCATCGAGAGAAAGCACCTGCCGCGTCTCTTTGAGCGCTTCTACCGCGCCGACAAAGCGCGAAGCCGCAGCCTCGGAGGTACCGGTCTCGGCCTGGCCATCGTAAAGCACATCGTGCAGGCACACGGCGGCAGCGTCGCCGTCGAGAGCACGCCAGGCAAGGGCAGCACATTCACGATCCGCCTTCCATGACCAACCCCACGCTGCACGATTGGCCCTGGTTTGTGTTGACGAAGTCGCTTCAGCTATTATCGCCAAGCCGGATCAAGTCCGTCAGCCGCCGGGGCTCTTTCCTCACTGATCTTTAGCTCAATCCTCTCGTGACCTTCACAGCCTGCTAACGCTTGCCGGCTATTCTTTGTGCCGTTGAAGTGAGGCATGGAGGACTGCGCGGCTTGATGTGGACTGGCACTCCGTTATCCATACATCGTCAGGCGTGCCTGCGCGGACGCGGGGGACAGCAAACCTGGCTATCGTTTATGGGAGGAAGAGATGACTGTAAAGGACTTGGGAATAACTGCGGTAGTACTGAGCTGTATTCTGGCAGCTTCGCCATTTTGTACTGCGCAGTCGACCTGCGATTCAAGCGGCGCCGAAAGGCTCAGCGCAGTTGAAGAGATCGTCGAGAGGCAGGCAGACATTATTGCCAGACAGCAGCTTCAGCTCAATGAACTTGCCTCCGCCGGTGCGGCTGCAGCAAAGCCTGCCGATGAGGCGTTGAAGTCGGAGCTGCCGAGCTGGCTTGAGGGGCTGCGGTTCAGCGCGGATCTGCGCCTGAGATATGAGGGGCAGTTTTTCAGTGATGACACAAGAGATCGCAACCGCGGGCGTTTCCGGCTGCGATTCGGCTTCGAAAAGCCGCTGACCAAGACGGTCACTGCGGGCTTTCGCGTGGTCACCGGCGGCGACAGTGACCCCACCTCTGCCAATCAGACAATGACCGGGCAATTTGACAAGAAACCAGCGTGGTTTGACCTTGTTTACGTGACGTGGGCACCGCAGGCCTTACCGGGCCTTTCAGTCGGGGCCGGCAAGTTTCGAAACCCGTTCGTTCACACAGACATGATATGGAGCGGCGACCTCAACCCTGAGGGTGCCTGGCAGACATGGCACATCCCTGTCGAAGGGCCGTTTCAGCCTATGTTTACGCTCGGCCAGATGATTGTCAGGGAGCGTTCGGGTGATCCCGACCCTTATCTTCTGGCCGGCCAGGGAGGCTTTATCTGGAAGGTCGCTGAAAACGTCAGATGGACGAAGGCCTTTACCTACTATGACTACGTCCGCATCACCGAGCCGGGCAATTTCTTTGCCGCGCGCGGAAATACTATCGCGGACGGGGAGCTCACCGCGGGCGACTTCAATATCTTCAACCTGACCAATATTGTCGACCTGAGCCTGTTCGACAAACCGCTTCGCCTCCATATCGACTACGCGCTCAACCTCGGTGAGGACGCGCCTGCTCCCGACGACGGACTCGACACGGCCTGGGCTTTAGGGTTTACCTTCGGGCGCGCGCGAGAGAAGGGTACCTGGCAGCTCGACTACAAGTACGCACGCATAGAAGCCAACGCCATAGTGGGAGGCTTTTCCGACGCAGGCTTTGGATACGCAAACCGCAAAGGCCACGTGATCGGCGGCACCTACGCTCTTCACCGAAACATTTCGGCCCGCCTCGGCACTTATTTCACCGAGCCGGAGCGCGGCACGGGTCCTGACCGGACGACAGTCCAGGCCGACCTTGTCTTCAGGTTTTGAAGGCTAACCGGTTATCAACGATGGCTTCACGCAACGCTAACAATGGGAAGCGATAATTAGGTAGGACAGGACAGTAAACAGGAAAGGAGAATGACGTGAAGAAGTTGTATGCGCTCCTGCTGGCGGCGGCAATCCCGGTCGCGCTGGGAGTTTGTCCAGCGCCGGTACTCGGTCAGGCTCGCAGGCCCGTCACCATAAGCGGCGCCGGGGCGAGCTTTCCGTATCCTCTCTACGCCATGTGGGCCGACCGCTACGAAAAGCTCACCGGCAACAGGCTCAACTACCAGTCCATCGGCTCTGGCGGCGGCGTTGCACAGATAAAGGCCCGAACGGTAGACTTCGGTGCCACTGATGCGCCGCTTTCTGCCCAGGAACTCGCCGAAGGGGGGCTGATACAGTTTCCGCTCATCGTCGGCGGTATAGTGCCGGTGGTAAACGTCGATGGAGTCGAGCCGGGCAGGCTCGTCTTGAATGAGGAGCTTCTCGTGGATATCTTTCTTGGGAGGATAACCAACTGGAGCGACCCTCGCATAGCTACGCTCAACCCCGACGTGTCCCTGCCGAGCCTTGCCATTACCGTCGTTCGCCGAGCTGACGGCAGCGGCTCGACCTGGCTTCTGACCAATTACCTGTCGCTTGTCTCCGAAGAGTGGAAGACAAAAGTCGGCGCTGGCTCGTCCGTTGCGTGGCCAGTCGGCGTCGGCGGTAGAGGCAACGAAGGCGTCGCGGCATACGTACAGCGGATCGCGGGCGCCATAGGCTACGTCGAGTATGCATACGCGGTCCAGAACGAGATATCCCACGCAAACCTGGTAAACAAGGCTGGAAAGACCGTCTCACCCGGCATCCCGGCCTTCCAGGCCGCTGCGGCAAACGCCGACTGGGCCGGAACGCCGGGCTACGCCGTGGTGCTTGTGGATCAGCCGGGCGACGCGTCGTGGCCGATTACCGGCGCGTCCTTCATTCTCGTCCACAAGAGCCAGACTAACGCAGCCCGCGCCCGCGCAATGCTTGAGTTCTTCGACTGGTGTCTCAAACATGGCGCTGACACCGCCGTCGAACTTGACTACGTGCCACTGCCGGCAAACGTTGTGGCACTTATCGAAAACACATGGAGCACGCAGTTAAGCGTCGACGGCATTTCCGTATGGCGGAAAGCCGCGACCGATAACAAGTGACATCTGCTGGCCGCCGGCGGTCGGGCAGGCAACGGCCCGACCGCCTGGTCTGGCCAGCTGTTGATTGCACGTTGGTGCGCTGCGCCTGAGAAAGGGCGGCGGCCGCCGCAAGAGTGGTCTCAGAATGGATTCGGAGTACAGTGGATGACGGTTGACGCCCCGGCAAGCAAGCAAACGTACCTGCGCGTGCGCCCCCGGATGCACAAAGACTGCTCAAGGCAAACCAGGCTCGACGTGCTCTTCCGGGCCTTTACCGCAACGTGCGCGGGCGTCATAGCGCTCATAATGGCTGGTATCTTCGCCAGCCTCCTGTGGAACTCACTGTTGTCGATACGTACTTTTGGCATCTCCTTTCTGTGGAGCGCAAGCTGGAATCCAGTCACGAAAGAATTCGGCGCACTTTCGGCGATTTTTGGCACTGCCGTCTCCACGGCGATCGCGATGCTTCTGGCAGTGCCGCTCGGCCTTGTCATTGCGCTCTTTCTCGTTGAGCTTGCCCATCCATGGCTCAGCCGCGTCGTGGGCGGCGCCATCGAGCTTCTCGCTGCAGTTCCGAGCATCATCTACGGAATGTGGGGACTCTTTGTCTTTGCGCCCTTTATTACGGAGCACGTTCAGCCGCCACTTCAACAAGCCCTCGGCTGGCTGCCGCTTTTTCGGGGGCCGCCGATGGGAATCGGCATGCTTACGGCAGGCATAATACTTGCGCTTATGATACTGCCCTTCATCACCGCTGTGACGCGAGACGTGCTGGCGATGGTCCCGGTCCTCACCAAGGAGTCAGCCTACGGCATTGGCGCGACCAGGTGGGAGGTGACCTCGAAGGTGTCGCTGCGCTACGGCCTGCGCGGCATCATAGGGGCCTGCTTTCTGGGCCTCGGACGCGCCGTAGGCGAGACGATCGCGGTTACCTTCGTAATTGGAAACGACCACTCGATCCGAAGCTCGCTTTACATGCCGGGAAATACGATCGCCTCTACGCTCGCCAACGAGTTCGCTGAAACCTTCGAGCCCGTGCACCTCAGCGCGCTCATCCACCTGGCCCTGGTCCTTTTTATGACGACGACCCTTTTCCAAATGATCGCACATCTCTGGCTCAAGCGCCTTCACAAGGTCGTGGAGGGCAGGACATGAAGGCCCGCGCGCGAAGCCCCAGGCGCGTACTCAACGCCGCAGTAGCCGCCGCGAGCGGCGCGGCGGCGTTTGCCGGAATATTCATGATGGGTTGGATCCTTTACGAGATCGCCGTCCGCGGCGCCGCCGCCATAAACTGGGATTTCTTCACGAAGCTCCCGCCGCCTCCCGGCGGCCAGGGCGGCGGCGTGGCCAATGCGATATACGGGACAGTGGCGATGACCGGGCTGGCAGCGGCAGTCGGAATACCCGTCGGGCTTTTCTCGGGAGTATACCTTGCGGAATTCGGCAGGCACGGCAGGGCAGCGGATGCGATCCGCTTTGTGAGCAACGTCGTCATGGGTACGCCGTCGATTATTATCGGGATGTTCGTGTACGCGGTCTTCGTCAAGCCTTTCGGCGCCTTTTCGGGTTACGCCGGGGCGGCGGCCCTTGCCGTTATCATGCTGCCGGTGATGTCCAGGACCGCCGAGGACATGCTTACACTCGTGCCAAATGAGCTTCGCGAGGCGTCGCTCGCTCTCGGCGCGGCGCGCTGGCGCACTACGACCACCATAGTCTTTCGCGCGTCAAGAAGCGGTCTGATCACAGGGGCAATCCTCGCCATCGCACGCGTGAGCGGCGAGACAGCACCGCTGCTTTTCACCGCGCTCAACAGCCCATACTGGAACAGGACCCTTGCGGGCCCCACCGGAAACCTCACCGTCACGATTTTTAACTTCGCCATGTCGCCGTTTGCCAACTGGCAGCAGATGGCCTGGGGTGCATCGCTTGTAATAATCGTCGGCGTACTCCTGATGACTGTAACGGCGCGATTGCTGATGAGGGAGAAATAGAGATGACCCATGCCCATGAGGTAGTCCTCTGCCAGAATAATGACGCCGCTTCCCGGCTTGGCCGTCCGTGTGACACTTCAGGCGCAGCGTCCCTTGCAGTCGCGCCGCCCGGGCCACAGGCCGCTCTGAAAGCGCCGCCTTCGCCCGGGCCGGTCGAAGATCGAGCGATGAAAGTCCGCGTGCGCGGCCTCGATTTCTTCTACGGGAGTCACCAGGCACTCTTCGACAACAACATCGATATCGTCGAAAAAGCCGTCACCGCCATTATCGGCCCCTCAGGCTGCGGAAAGTCCACCCACATCCGCGCCTACAACAGGGTCTTTGAGTTATACCGCGAGCAGCGCGCGGCCGGCGAGATAATGATCGACGGCGAGAATATCCTCGACCGCTGCACCGACCTTCTTTCCCTGCGAAGGCGTGTCGGCATGATATTTTAGAAGCCCAGCCCCTTTCCAATGACTGTATTCGACAACGTTGCCTACGGGCTGCGCCTCCATTACCGCATGAGCCGCTCGGAGCTTTCAGGCAGGGTGGAGGATGCGCTGCGGGACGCAGCACTATGGGATGAGGTGTGCAACAAGCTCGACCATCCGGGTACAGCTCTCTCCGGTGGACAGCAGCAGCGACTCTGCATCGCACGCGCCATAGCCGTCGAGCCGGAGGTACTGCTGATGGATGAACCGGCCTCGGCAATAGATTCGGTCGCAACCGCCAGGATCGAAGACCTCATCGAGCAGCTCAAAAGCCATTACACCATCGTCATTGTGACCCACAACATGCAGCAGGCTGCGCGCGTCTCCGACTACACGGCGTTTTTCTACCAGGGGCGCATCGTCGAGTACGGTGCGACTCAGCAGATATTTACCAACCCAGCCTCGCGGCAGACGCAGGATTACATCACGGGGCGCTTCGGATAGAGAGGAAGACCCATGCCGGTCCACTTTGTAAGGGAGCTCGATACGCTCAAGCGAAAGGTGCTGTCGCTGGCATCGATGGTGGAGGAAAACCTCCAGCATGCCGTCCACGCGCTGGAAAAGGGCGATGCCCAACTGGCGCGCCGGCTTATCAGCTCAGACATAGAAATCGACCACATGGAAGTCGAGATAGAGGAGGAGTGCCTCAAGATCCTTGCGCTTCACCAGCCTGTTGCAAACGACCTGCGGTTCATCGTCGCTGTTATAAAGATCAACAGCGACCTTGAACGCATCGGCGATCTGGCTGTAAACATTGCCGAGCGCGCCGAATACCTGGCCGATGGGCGCGCTCTCTCGGAGCGCTTCAACTTCGCTACGATGGCCGAAGCTGCCCAGACAATGCTTCGACAGTCTCTCGACAGTCTCGTTGAACTCGACGCGGCGCTCGCGCGGAAGGTATGCGCCGACGACGAAAAGGTTGACGCATTCAACCGCCGCATCTATGAGCAGGTCAAGGAGGCCATGAAAGAGAACCCCGAAGAGGTTGACACCCTTACGCACATCCTGGCCGCCTCGCGCCACATCGAGCGTGTTGGCGATCACGCCACAAACATCGCCGAAGACGTTATCTACATGGTCGAAGGCCGAATCGCCCGCCACCGCCCCGAAAACTACCGCGCAACCAATCCCGCCTCGAATGGGCCCTGCCGTGAGTGATGTTTACGCGTTTGGCTTATCGGTCCCGGGAAGCCCTTTGGAGTCCTGAAACACCGGCTTCAGTCAAGCCGTCGCGCCGGTCCGGTCACGGCAAGTGATGCATGCAGCTGCCGGCCTCGTGCATCTGTCGGTAGAAGCTGTTGAAGTCGATCCGGTAGTCGAAATCATCCCGTTCGCTCAGCCGCTGGCCGTGGATATCCACGTTGTGCACGAGTATCAGCTCTGGGGTGATGTTCGACGCCTGCACGAGCGACATGCCCGAGGGCGCCCAGAATCCGCTGCCGCCCCAGCAGTAGCTTCCCGTGACCTCGTGCGGTCCGACGCTGTTGGCGGCGATGCTCCACACTTGGTTGTAAGCGGCCTTGGATGAGTTCATGACATCCCACAGGAAACCGTAGTAGTGGTCGGTCATGATGTTCATCCGGTCATACTCGCGAACCGCCTCCGATCGCCACTGGGCCATGGTGACGATGGCATCCACGTGATCCCGCAACGCGTAGCGGCGGGCGAGCTCCACGAAACAAAGATCGTAGCAGATCAGAAAGCCGAACCGCCCCCATTTCGTCTCAATCGTCAGCCGCCTGTCAGAGCCTTGCCGGAAGAAGCGCTGCTCGACGGGAGGCAGAAATATCTTGTCGTAGATGTACTTTTCGCGGCGGTAGTCCAGCCCAACGTGCAGCACGAACGTAGAATTAAACAGGTTGCCGTCTTTTTCCCGCACGTTGTTGTAGAAGACGTACTCCAGCCCGTGCCCATTGTCTACCAGGCTGTCGCGGATGCGCCGGATCGTCGCATCGACGTTGCCGTTCTGCCCCTCGAGCAGCAGGTCCCTTACCTGCCGGTCGCCAGAGTCGTGGGGATCATCCCAGACATAGCCGGTGACGCACAATTCCGGAAAGATAGCAATATTCGCGCCCTTCTCATGGGCGATCTGGATGATCTCTTCCATTGTGCGGAGGTTCTCAGCGACGTTTGCGCGCGTGCGCAGATTGGCCAGGAGTATGTTGGGGCACTCCTCCTTGTCACTGAACCTCCGCTCAATCAACCGCATGGCTCACCCTTCTTTTTGGTGCTCAGGGCCGGGATGTCCCCGGATAGACTTTGGCCGACGACCGCCACCAGCCGTACTGACGATCCTACCGCCGGACCAGAGATCGGCAAGGACTTATTTTACTCGCAGGGGAGACCCCCGGGCCGCAGTCTGCAGCACGGACCTGCAAGAGGGCTGGTACGCTTCACAGCTGAAAGAGAATGATAAAGCAATGCAACGCATGGTACCACGCTGCAGCCTATGCGACTCAGAATTCGCTTCTTCGTTGAAGCTAAACATGCCCTCTACCTGACAGACTAAACCTCCGGAGATTTAGAAAGCCAATACGGATAGCGCTGTGCATTGACCAGACTCTATGGCAACGACGCTCTGCCGCGGGCAGGCTCACGGACGTGAGCGAGGCAGGCACGATGCGTGGCGCGTACTACTATGACGGTGCGGGCAGGAGGCTGACGCTTCTCTACGGCAACGGCTCGTACAGCGAGTATCTCTATGACGCAGGCGGGCGGCTGACCGCCCTTGCCAACAGGAAGTCCGACCACAGCGACGTGTCGCGCTTCGGCTACATTCTCGACTCTGCCGGGATGAGAAGGACGATGCAGATCTCGGGCTCGGCCTTCCCATCGGCAAGTATCGCTTACGACTACGACGGCGCGTATCAGCTTACCAGGGAGACGCGTACGGGCGGGTCGGCCTATACGCAGACTTTCCAGTACGACTCCGCCGGCAACCGCACGCGAAGCGTCCTCGGCGCCTCCACGACCACTTACGAGTACGACCACATCGACCGCCTGACGAAAAGAAGCGCCGGCTCGCTCGAGTGGGACCCGTGGGGCAACCTGACGCTCCACTGGGGGCACACGTGCGAGTGGGATGAGTCGAACAGGCTGGCGGAGTTCGACCGCAGCGGCTCGACCGAGTACGACGCCGAGTACGCCTGCCGTCCCGGTTAGTGGGAGTGATGCGCGCAGCGGATCTTGAAAGGGACGCATGAGAGCCCTCAGGAGTCAGGAAGAATATTTCCTCTCTCACTGCGGATAATCTGCTTGCAAGTTAAGATTTTGCCGCTACATTTGCCGCGAGAGGCATAACGTGCCCGGTTGAAAGCGCATGGCGCGCGAGGTGGCGCAGCCTTGAAGGCACCTTGGACGGGCACGGTCGTATGGCAAGGCCTTGAAGTAGTCTTTGGCGTAAATCAAGGCCCAA
>SLPQ01000177.1 GCA_007131925.1 Candidatus Brocadiia bacterium
GGAGCTGCCATACACCTTTCCTTGCGAGCGGGAGAGTTGTGGAGTTCTTTCGATACGACTGCCCGGACGGACGCCCGGGGGCGCTACAGAATCGACGCTGTGCCGACGGGCACTGACTATCAGATCATCGTGACGGCATCCGGCTATGGCCAGAGCCACCAAAGAGGTTACATCCATGAGTCAGACGATCTTGCCGTTGTCCTCGAAGAGATCTCTCTTAAAGTAGCCGACCAGACCGCTTCGGGGAGAGTTGTCGATGAGGCGGGAAACCCAGTTGCGGGCGCCCGGGTAAATGTGCAGGGCGAGGGCCAGCCACATGTCACAGGGAGCACTGATGAGTCGGGGTATTTCAGGCTCGAGGGCCTTGTGGAGGGATACATACAGGTATTAGCCTGGGTCGGCCAGGACAATAGCGGCTGGGTCTATGCAAGGGCGGGTGATGAAGACATTGAGATAGTGGCGCGGGGACCTCGCAGTGCGCCGGCGCCGGCTGTATCGCTTGTCGGCAGAGCGCCTGGTAACCTTGCAGATCTCGCTGACGACCCGGCGCCCCTGGCAGGCAGGCCTGTAGTCATATGCTTTTTCGATGCTGCCCAGCGCCCGTCGCGGCATGTTGTTGCAGAGCTTGCCGCAAGGGCCGGCACACTCAGTGAGAAGGGTGTGGGTGTGCTGGCGGTCGATGCATCCGGCGCGGCGCTCCAGGAGGTCAGGTCCCTGCTCGGCGACATCGATATCCCGCTCGGCTCCGCCGGGGATGCCCCCTCACAAGTCATGACGCAATGGGGCGTCCAGACCCTTCCATGGCTTATTCTAGCTGACGATGAGCATGTCGTGCATGCGGACGGCGTTGCAATAGCGGAGATTGAGGTCATAGTGGACGAAATGCTGGGCAGATAGGACACTGCACACGAGGTCGGCAGGAGTCGTTTGACGCTTCGCGCTTACGGTACCTGCCGGCTTTCCTTCATGGCAGCTCCGTCTCTTCGGGGTCAGATAAAGACGAAAAAGGCCTTTCAGTCAGCGTACGCATCTTGTCAGTATAGTCGGCGACGCGGGCACTCATCTCGCCGGCGCCTCTCGGCTGCACGAACTATGACGTTGCCTGAGTATGCCGGGGCGCTTACACTGGGGGCGAGTGTTTCCGGGAGCGATAAGGAGAAGCGACATGCAGAGCGTACGGGAGGCGGCCAGGGAGGTTCCTGTGGTTGAGGAGGTGGACGTGCTCGTCGTGGGAGGTGGGCCGGCGGGTGTGGCGGCTGCATTTGCCGCCGGGAGGCTTGGCGCGAAGACGCTGGTCGTGGAGCAGTTCAACTGTCTCGGCGGCGTCGCCACGGCCGGCGGCCACGGCCACATATGCCTTTACTCATCGTGGGACTCCAGTGAGAGAGTCGTCGGAGGCATCCCGTACGAGATGGCCCGGCGCGTGGCCGAGGCCGGCTACGGCTCTTACAACACGCGCACAGTGGATTTTGAGGTCGAGGGGATGAAGCTGGTCCTTGAAGAGATGGCCGGGGAATGCGGCTGCGAACTGCTGTACCACACGATGTTTTCCGAAGCGGTGGTCGAGGGTGCCCGGGTGGTCGGGGCCATCGTCGAAAGCAAGAGCGGCCGGCAGGCTATACGGGCGCGCTACGTTATTGACTGTACCGGCGATGGTGACGTCGCCGCTAAAGCGGGCTGCGCCTGTGACGTTGGGGATGAAGAGAGCGGTCATTGCCAGCCGATGACGCTGATGTTTCAGATCGGCGGGGTGGACTGGCAGAGGGTCAGCGAGTTTCGCGGCACCGACTACGAGCTCGCTCACGTCTGGAAAAAGGCCCAGCAAGCCGGCGACATGCGTCCCTTTCAGTCTGTCATCATGGGGTGGTGGTGGACGCCGACGCGCCCGGACCAGGTCGGCGTCAACTTTACCCATGTAAACTTCGCGGACTCCCTCGATGCGCGCGACCTCACCCGCGCCACTATCGAGGCACGCAGGCAGGCATATGAGACGATTGATGTGTACCGCAAGTACATCCCCGGCATGGAAGAGTGCTACATGATCTCCACGCCAAACACCATCGGGATACGGGAGAGCCGCAGGATACGCGGTGAATACACCCTCACCAGGGACGATCTTGTCGGGATGAGGGAGTTTGAAGACACGATAGGGTACGGGTCTTTTTTCATCGACATTCACAATGTCAGCGGCCCGGGTATGGATTCGAAGACCCTTCGGCCAGAGCCCGGCTTCAAATACCAGATACCATACCGCATACTGGTGCCGCGTGACGTCGAGGGTCTCCTGGTGGCCGGGCGCTGTGCGAGCGCCACGCACGAGGCGCTCGGAAGTCTTCGCGTCATGCCGCAGTGCGGCGTGATGGGAGAGGCGGCGGGGACGGCAGCGGCGCTCTGTCTCGAGGCCGGTGTCGAGCCTCGCGCGGTGGATGTCGGCAGGCTTCAAGCGGAGCTCAAGAGCCGCGGCGTGATCATCGATGCTGCTGATATCGAGGCGGCAAACGCGCCGGAGGCCGCCGGGGCCGACAGGTAGATGGCTGTGGTCGCAAAGCCCAGCGGCGTGCAGGTGCGCTACTGCTCCTGTGACTTCTCAGACCGCTTTTCAAGCTGTATGGAGATCCGCTCAAGGCTCGCCCTCTGCTCCATCCGAAATATGACAACCCAGCGCACCCCGTAAAGAATCAGCGCGCCGATGCCCTCCAGGGGATCGACGGCGCCTTCTGAGTCACATTTCGCAGTTTCCAGGCCGGTAAGGTAGCCGGCATGGCCGAGTGACCTGATGGCCTTGTTGCGCGCCATCCTGAAAAGCCACGCGCGAAACGACACCGGGTTGCGCAGCCTGCCGATACTCCTTACGACCTCAAGCCAGGCCGACTGGGCAATGTCATCCGCCGCCGTCGTACCTGCTATGCGCCGCACGTAGTACTTCAGCGGCGCGCTGTATCGCCTGAAAAGTGCTGCAAGGGCCTTTTCATCGCCAAGGCGGTACTTGAGTACCAGCACCTCGTCGCGAATGCGTTCGATTTTATCAGGGTCTATCATCCACCAATTATAGTGCCGAAGATGAGCGGAAAGTTCAAATGCGCCCGGAAAAAGACATCGCAGCTGGCCGCCGGCATATTATCGCGCGCCGGGCGGCCTGCTCAAGCCTTTCTGAAGACACTGCCCACTGAAAGGGCGCTGGTCGGGCATTTTGTGCATTCGAGGCAGCGAATGCAGCGGGGGTCGTTGGCGCGCTTGTCGGGCGTGAGACCTGCCGGGCACATCTTGTGGCATGCCGTGCAGGATGTGCACGCCTTCGGCTCAAATCTCAGGAAAAACGCGCTGAAGCGGTTGAAGGCTGTGAATATCGCGCCAAGCGGACAGAAAAGCATACACCAGGGTCGGTATGTGAAAAACATGGCCGATACGACGAGCACCACGATGCCGATCTTCCACGGGCTCGGCCATGGCAGGGCCTCTTCGCCGGCAATCGCTGCCGAGACAACCGCGGGCACGCCGCCCTCTATCCCGCCGACAGGGCACAGCCTGCAGATAAAGAGCGGATGCGCCACGCCGAAAAAGTAAGGCACGAAGATCACCATGCCCAGTAGCACCGCCCAGCGGGTGTGCGCTGTCCATGCGGGCAGACGCCAGCGCGGAGTCGGCACCTTGCTGAGAAGATCCTGGAAAAAGCCGAACGGACATGCCCAGCCACAGATGAAAGCGCCTACCGCGCCTCCCACGAAAAGAAGCATACCCACAGCGAAAAATGGAAATACGTGGATCGCCGAGAAGTTCGCGATCACACCTATAGGACATGCAAAGGTCGCCAGCGGGCAGGCGTAGCAGTGATATACGGGGCCGCAGATATTGAAAAGTGCGCCCCCCATGGGAAGCATCCATACACCGAGAAAGGCCGTCTGCACCCATGTGCGAAAGCGCACGAACCACTGCAATCCTGTCTTTCGAAGTCTTCTGGCCATGGACACCACAGCCCGGGTTTCAGCTTGGTCAGGTAGGGCAAGCTTCAGGCGGCTCGTCAGTCCAGGTGCGCTGGACAGCGCCGTCCTCGTTCAACGCCACACCGCCGCGGGTACTCTCTCTTATTATGTCATTTTCGGTGACTATGACGACCTTAGGCTCAGCGTCGCCGGTCTCTGCCGGTGATGGCGTCTCAAGCCTCTCTGGAAGATCCCGATGGACGTCAGGGAGAAAGACGCCCTGCGGAGCTTCAAGCGCAGCATCTGCAGGTATTACAAGCTCAAGGCGATGAAAAACGACTGCAAATATCAGGAGGGCAATGCCCGCCGCGATCACAACAAGAGGTGCGGCGCGCTTGAGCCTGCCGCCCTGGCGCGTCTGGTGACTTTCCATGCTGCTTTTCTCTTTACGCCCGCTGGAAGATGGAGTATCCTTGTGCGCCATGACAGGGTACCTGCCCGGTCTGTTCCGGAAAAAATGGCGGAGGTGAATGGGAATCGAACCCACCCGGGACCCTCCTCGGGCCCCACGCTGGTTTTGAAGACCAGGAGCGCCACCAGGCGCCTGTCACCTCCATCTGTGCACGTTCCGACTGCCGGACCGTGCTCGCCTTTTGCGTCTGCCTTTCGTGTGCCGGGCGCCTGCGCCATGCTATTATACCGCTGAAGCGGTGCAAGCAAGGGGCGCCCGTGTGCATATTCGCCCAAAACCGCCTTCAGTTGTCCCGGAACTGATTGTAAAACATCAGTACGGGCGAGCCACCGAATGATATTGCCTGCCACGCGATAGCATCGATCTCCTCGGCAGAAAAGCCCATATCGCGGGCCTTCTTTATGTGTGTTTTCGTGCAGGGTCCACACTTTGTGACGAGCGAGAGGGCTATATTGACCGTCTGGCGCGTGGCAGCGTCAATAACACCGGGGGCGCCCGCAAGGCGCATGAACTCTCTGAATGCGGCCTCGGCGTTGCCTGTCTGGGTGAGCGCCGCGCCCGCACAACAGACCTCGCCGTCTCCCGACTGACCCGGGCCGGCGCAGCACGACTCACTGGAAGCGGCAGCGCCGCAACAGGACTCATCGGAGGCGGCCCCTGCGCAGCAGGGCTGCGCGGCAGCCGGCGCTTTTTTCTCTGGCA
>SLPQ01000069.1 GCA_007131925.1 Candidatus Brocadiia bacterium
CGAGAGCGATGTGATCGCAAGGGGTGAGGAGTTTGGCGGGCTCTCGGTGCGCGGGGATGTATTTGATTCCGACGTGACGCTCGGCGTCTACGGCGCAACCGCCACCGAAACCGCTGCGCTCACATTCAACGGCTCGCTGATCGCCAGCGACATCAGCGTATACGGCCCCCTCGGGTCTCTTTCCGTGCGCGGCCAGATCAACAACGTGGATGTCGAAGCCTCACACGAGATAGCAAGAATGACCTTCAACTCCAACATCATGGATCTCGACCTCGAGTCAGAATCGATGCTGGGGCCGATAACCGTGGCCGGATCCCTCTTCGACAGCTTCATCTACGCAGAGGGAGGTCTTGACAACGTGACGGTTCGCCAGGATATCGTCGCAACGGCACTGATTGCCGAAAACTTCGACGGAGCCGGCGACCCGATCGCGGTCAACATGGGCAACATCTCCGCGGCCTCCATGACCAACGCGTTTGTAAGGGCGACCGGCGACATCGGCGATGTCACCGTAAGGGGCACTCTCTTTAACGTCGAGATCGGCAGCGTGGCCATAGATGATTTCGGCCATGGCGATCTCGTCGGCGGCGGCTCGCTTGCGGGTATCAGGGCGGCAGGCATCCTCAACAGCGATATCTACGTCTTCAACAATCTCGGACACCTGCGGGTCGGCTCCTACGGCGTCGACTTCAACAGCACCCTGACGACCCTCGACGGCGACTTTGCCGGCATCAGGACCACAGGGCTCGTCTCCGGAAGGATCGACGTCGCTGGAAACCTCACCGGCAGCGTCCTGACGGCAGGAAACGCAGCCCTCGAGTACCAGGGCGATTACTACCTGACCGATGCAAACGGCGGCCTGACCGGCGGTCTGCTCACTGTAGGCGGGAGCCTTGCTCCGGGAGTGGTAGTGTCGTAAAGCATCCGCTCTTTACGTGCGGATAGACTAAACAGGGGGCGGACCTGAAATATGGTCCGCCCCTCACATTTGGGCCGCGTCCGCCGGCTCAGACGAAGCCTCCCCGTCGACATGGCAAGCCATGCTCGAACGTCTTTTCATCGGGAAGGCCGCTCGGCAGAGGCCGCAGCGCAGTCGCAGCAAAGCGATCGTGCGCCGCGTTGTTTTGGCTTGACTGGCGCCGGCGCCGGCTTTAGACTCGCCACAGGGAAAGCGTTCGATCCGGAGCCTCTATTGACCAAGCCTCCAGCAGAGGAGTCAAACGGCGACGGCGCCCTGCGCATACTGGGCACCGGAGTCGGATTTTTCTTAGCCGCGGTGATCCTTACGGCCTCTGTGATCTTTTTCCGGGTGGACCGGCCCATCCTGTGGCCCCCACCCCCTGAGACCACCGTCAAAGTCGGCTACTGGATCCTGGGAACCTTTTTCGCCGCGCTGTTGCTTGGCCTCGTGCTGCTTGCCGCCAACATAATCGCTGTTTTGGCAGGCAGGATCACTCCTTGGCGATTCTGGGGCGGGCTTCTCCAGGTATTGATAATGGTCGCGATCACACTTGGCGCCATCAAGCTCGCCGTGAGCGCGTTTTACTGGCCTTGGGCAAAGGCGAGCGCCCTGTATACGGTTGGCCGACCGTCGGAGGCTGTGCGCCTGAAAGCATCAGCAGCGCTCTTGAGGGACAGATGGAGTGAGTCCGTGCGAGAGTCGCTTGAAAAGCTCGCGCGCGATGAGGACCCTTCGAAGCGGTTTGCGGCGAATTGGGTACTTGCCTCAGCCGGAAGGGAAAATACCCTCGATACTATTATCGAAACGGCGCTTCTACTGCCTGACAAGGATGCCATTGACACCACAAGGCCCGTCCATGACAGGGGTTACGCCCGCGAGGAGGCCCTGCAGCTCTTAAACGATATAACCTCGGACGACTGGGAGTCCATAGAAGAGATCGAAGAAGCGGCCGGCCTCCATTCCTTCCAGTGGCATCCTGAGACCGGGCGCTACTCGCTCTAGAGTCAAAGGCGCGACCTTCCAGACCGCACCGAAGCCCGCTGACCCCGCCGAAAGAAACTATTCATCCCCCCGCAGGCGCCTTCGTACGCCTTGACGGGGGAAATATACTTCTATATTGAGTACATGGAGGGTTGCGAAGGCTTTCTTGAAGTCATTTCGCATGATCCTGGTGATGTCAGAAAATGGCGGTCGCCTTACTTGGAGGCCTTGAGTTGAAGAGACTTTTGCGATGGCTCGGCTTTGCAGTGGTTGCGGTACTGGCAGCCGGAGTCTTTAAGTCGATCAACGGCGCCGGGGTGGATACGCCTGTTGTCGAGCCGGCCGGCCAGGCAGTGCGCGTCGGCGAGGTGATAATGGGCCCGATACAGCAGGAGGCGCGCATGATTGGCGAGGTGGAGGCCCTCGCCGAGGTTTACCTTGCGCCAAAGGTCTCCGGAAGGCTGATAAGACTGGATGTCCAGGAGGGTGAGAGGGTCCGCAAGGGGGAGGTGGTTGCGGTAATTGACAGCGATGCATTTCGCGCTGAAATAAGGCATGCCGAGGCTGCTGTCGCGGTGGCCGAAGCAGGTCTCAAAGCCGCAGAGGCCGCCCGCGACAATGCGCGCCTCGAGCACGAACGAACAGGCCGGCTCTTTCAGCAGGGCGCCGCACCCGAGTCAAGCCGCGATAATGCGGATGCGGCCTTCAGGGGGGCCACCGCAAACGTCGCCGTTGCCACCGCCGAGCTCGAACGCGCCAGAGCCGCCTTGGAGCTTGCCCGTATCAACCTCGATGAGTCGACTGTCAAGGCCCCCTTCGATGCGGTGGTCGCACAGACACTGTTGGACCCGGGGGCGCTTGTCTCACCGGGAAGGGCCGTGGTGCGCCTGGTGAGCGTTGACACTGTCAAGGTCACGGCCGCAGTTGCTGAGAGGTACCTCGGTGACCTCGTCGAGGGCGCCACTATCGCCAGGGTCACCGTAGATGCACTTGGCGGCAGGGAGTTTACCGGGATTCTCAAGCGGATAAGTCCGGTGCTGGACGCCGCCACCCGGACAGCACGGGTCGACATCCACATACCAAACCCCTCTCACGCGCTCAAGCCCGGCATGTACGCGCGGGTGACGCTGGTGACCAGAGAGCGCTGCAGCGCTGTCCTGGTGCCCAACGACGCCGTGCTCGGCAGGGAGGGCTCACAGTACGTATTTGTCGTTGAGGATGCAACCGCGCGCAGGCGCCGGATGACCGGCGGCCTATGGGGCGCGCAGTTCACAGAGGTGCTCGAGGGCCTCGCACAGGGGGAGCTGGTAGTTACCAGCGGCGGGGGAAACCTCTTTGACGGCGCCCGCGTCGAGATTGAGGAGCGATAAGCGGTGACTCTCCCGGAATTCGGCGTAAAGAGGCCCGTGGCGACGCTGATGGTCTTCGTGGCCCTTGCACTCCTTGCGGTGGTGGCCACGGGGCAGCTTCCGGTGGATCTCTTCCCCGAGATAGAGCCACCCGTGATCAGCGTCATTACTTACTACCCCGGGGCCTCAGCCGAGGACGTAGAGAGCAAGGTCACCCGCCACATCGAAAACGAGCTTTCCATCGTCGGCAACCTCGACCGGATACGCTCGACCTCGAGGGAAAACCTCTCCATAGTTACCTGCCGGTTCACCTGGGGCACCAACCTTGACGAGGCCTCAAACGATATCCGCGACAGGCTGGAGTTTGCAGGGCCCAGGCTGCCTGAAGACGCCGACAATCCTTTTATCTTTAAGTTCAACACGGCCATGTTTCCCGTACTTGTGTGCGGCGTATCCGCCGGCGAGCACTGGGAAAACCTCCATCACATAGTCGAAAACGAGATCGCAGACCCTCTCAAGAGGGTGCCCGGAGTCGGAGCTGTCAGCGTCTTCGGGGGACTGCGACGGCAGATCAATGTCATACTTGACCGGGCCAGGCTCGATGCCTACGGTGTAACCCCGGAGCAGATCGAGAGCGTGCTACGCTCGGAAAATATGACCATACCCGCCGGCAGCCTGAAGATGGGCCGCAGCGAGCACACTCTCAGGGTGCCCGCAGAGTTCCAGACGGCACGAGAGGTAGGCTCGGTGGTCATAAAGCGGCTCAACGGGCGGCTCGTGCAGCTGGATGACGTGGCGAAGGTAGAGGACTCGTTCAGGGAGCAGACGGTCAAGGTGGTAGCCGACGGTGCGCCGGCGGTTGTATTTTACGTTCAGAAGCAGGCCGGCGCCAATACTGTGCGTGTCGTCGAGAGGGTACAGGAGGCGCTTCTGAAAATAAGCGCCACGCTACCCGCGGATGTGCACATAGCTGAGCTCCAGAACGAGGCCGACTTTATCAGGTGGTCCATCTCCAACCTGCGCAACAGCGCCATTCTGGGCGGTGTGCTTGTCGTGCTGGTCACCATCACATTCCTGCGAAGAGGTGCATCGAGCTTCATCATCGCCGTGACCATACCGGTAAGCATGGTCTCTGCCCTGCTGGTGATGCGGATCTTTGACTACTCGCTTAACACCATGAGCCTTTTCGCAGTGGCCATGGCCTCCGGCATGGTGGTGGACAACGCCATGGTTATTCTCGAAAATATAACCCGCCACAGGGAGATGGGCCATGAAGCGCCGGACGCGGCGGTCCTGGGCGCCTCGCAGGTGGGCCTGGCCATAACCGCCTCTACGCTGACGACGGTGGTGATCTTCGTGCCGCTGCTCTTTCTGACTGGGATAATCGGCGTGATATTCGGTCAGCTTGCAGTCGTCTTTTCGGCTGCCCTGGTGTCTTCTCTTCTTGTCTCGCTTACGCTGACCCCTATGCTGGCGTCGCGCTGCTTGAGACAACGGCTGTACCGACCGGCTACGCGCGCGGGGCGAGCCCTCTTTGCAGCAGGCGAGCGCGTCCTAAAGGCCCTTGAGCTTGCCTATGGCTCTCTTATCACAAGTGCGCTCGATCGCAGGAGACTGGTCATCTTGCTGGCGGTGCTGTCGATGGGGGTGGCGTTTCTGGCGGCGCAGCAGTTGGGCAGTGAGTTTTTCCCCGAGGAGGATGTAGGCAACATCCGCATAACGGTCGAACTGCCGGTCGAGACACGCCTCGAGGAAAGCGACCTTTTCGCAAGACGCCTGTACGAGCTCGTAAGGGAGGTGGGCGGTGAGGACATTGTGCATCTCTTTTACCGAGCCGGCGCTACCGAGGAGGGGCTGGCCAGCGTTATGGGCGGCAGAGAGGGCTCCAACGTAGTCGAGATGACCGCAAGACTGACGCGCCACCACATGCGCATTCGAGACACCGGCCAGATTGCTGCCGATATAGAGAGGCGCATACGTGCCATGAGTGGCGTTGTCAATATGCAGGTGGACCCGGGCAACCCCCTCGCCCAGATGATCTTCGCCGGCGAAAGGCCCATAAGCGTGCAGGTCATCGGTCACGACCTTGAAGCCACCGACGCAGTCGCAGAGCGCATACGGGCCATAATGACCGAGATCCCCGGGACGACCGGCGTGGTAGTATCCCGCAGCCCCGGAAAGGGTGAGCTTATAGTCGATATCGACAGGTCAAAGGCCTCCGCCCTTGGTGTAAACGTCGCAGCGGCCGGCACCACCCTCAGAACCTTCTTTTACGGCAGAGGGGCTGGCCATCTCCGACAGGCCGGCGACGAGTACGATATATTCATGCGGCTGGCCGAAGAGCAGCGCTCGGACGTGGCCGATATCAGCGCCGTGACGGTGGGAAATTTCTACGGCGATCAGGTGCCGCTGGCGAGCTTTGCCACTATAAAGGAGGCGCAGGGTCCCGCTGAGATCGAGAGACTGAACCAGCAGCGCCTTGTGACAGTCGGCTGTGCAACACACGGGCGCTCGCAGGGCGAGGTGGCCGCCGACCTGCGAAGCCGGATGGCAGGAATGGCCCTGCCGGCCGGCGTCGATGTTCGCATCGCGGGCATGGTAGAAGAGCAGGAAGAGTCGTTTGCCGGCCTTATCATGATGCTGGCCATCGGCGTGGCGCTCGTTTACATGGTGATGGCGGGACAGTTCGAATCCCTTCTGCACCCCTTCGTCATCATGTTCAGCGTGCCGTTTGCATTCGTCGGGGCGGCGCTCGCACTGTTTCTTTTCGGCTACACCCTTTCGGTGCTCAGCTTCATCGGCATCATCATGCTGGTAGGCATAGTAGTCAACAACGCCATAGTCCTCGTCGATTACACAAACACCCTGCGCCGGCAGGGCGATGCGGTGCGCCCCGGGCCTTCGGCTCAGCGGCTTCCCGCCGCACTCAGGGCCAGGGGCATGGAGCTGACCGAGGCTGTAAAGCTCGCCTGTCGCAGGCGGCTCCGGCCGGTTCTGATGACCACACTGACGACCGTTTTCGGCATGCTGCCCCTGGCAATGGCCACAGGTGAGGGCAGCGAGGCGATGCGGCCGATTGGGACCACGGTCATCGGCGGGCTGATCGTTTCGACGCTTGTGACCCTTGTGCTCGTACCGGTTGTGTACGTCATCCTGGAAAAGGGCCGGCTTAAACAGGCATGAGCTCCGCTGACGAACCTAAAATACAAGAGCCCCCTCAGGGGGCTCTCAAGTGATTCCCTGTTTTCCTTGCGCCGTAACCCTAAACGCTGGCCTGCCTTACGGCGCTATCAGCCTTGGCGGGCGTCGGGGCTGTCTTTTTAACGCGTTCCTGCACGAGAAAGATCGCACCGCACTGCAGACTGGTGCACTTGAACCAGTGGTAATGCCTCTGCCCCTCCACAAGCTCGGCATCGACACGCATAGACGACCCACACATCTGGCACGCTTTCATCCACTGCCTCCTCTCGTGGGCATCCCCCCCATGCTTTCTTTTATCGAAAGTCAATCCAACCCAACTTTAACAAAAGTAATAACAAAGATTTAGGACGTTAATACAATGCTGTCCGTCTTGCCCCATCTTCCCCCAATGCACATTATTAGACACGCGTCTACAAGGGGCTGTTCCGCAAAAGGGAACGGGGCAGATTAAAATCTTATCTTTCCGAAAGAAAGGCGATTCGAAGCAGGTTCAGGGCGTGCTTCACGGTGCGATCACGCACGGTGGCGCGGTCACCCCGAAGGTGCAGTGTACGGCAGATGGTCCGCTCAGAGGAGGTGGCTGCTATAGAGACAAGGCCGACCGGCTTATCCGGTGTGCCGCCCGATGGGCCGGCTATGCCAGTGGTGGACAGGGCATAATCCGCTCCGGATAACCGCCGCGCCCCCTCGGCCATCGCACCGGCTACCTCCTCGCTTACCGCTCCGTGTTTTTCGATGAGCGCTCGGGAAACGCCCAGCAGACGGACCTTGGCGTCATTGTGGTAGGCGGTTATGCCCTCAAGAAAGCACGCGGAGGCTCCCGGCACTTCGGTAACGGCCCCGCTGAGCAGGCCGCCGGTGCATGACTCCGCAGTCGAGAGTGTCTTTTTGCGACCGACAAGGGCCTTTACGACCGCACCCTGCAGGCTCTCGCCATCATTGCCGAAGACGATCTCGCCGAGTCTGCGGGTGATCTCGACCCTGTCGCGCTCGAGAAGGGCGCTGGCTTCCTGGATCGTGTCGGCTGCGGCGCATATCCGTATGCGGATGATGGCGTCCTCAGCCGTGTCGCCTACTGCGGGGTTGCGCCCGGGGGCCATCAGGTCATGGAGCTCGGCGGTGATGTCAGACTCGCCGCGGCCGAAGCAGTCGACACTGCCGCTTGCAATCGCACTGGAGACTCTGCAGGCCAGTCTGCCCCTGACGTGCTCGACCCACATCGACTTCATCTCGGCCGGCACGCCGGGCAGTACGATCACCTCTGAGGTGCCTGCCTTGACGGCAAAGCCGGCCGCTGTGCCGCGCGCATTTTCAATGACCTCTGCGCCCTGCGGAAAGAAGGCCTGGATGCGGTTGTTAGCTGACATCCGCCGGCCCCATGATGAAAAACGCTCCTCGATGCGACGGAGTACCGACTCGTTTACGGTGAGCTCTACGCCCGCTGCGCGCGCTACCGCCTGGCGCGTGATGTCATCCGGCGTGGGGCCTATGCCGCCGGTTACCAGGACAACCTCAGCAAGGGCCGCCGACTGAGCCACCGTATCTGCAAGGCCCCGCTCATCGTCTCCCACACAGGAGTGACGCACCGTCGGTATGCCGATGTCTGTAAGCTCGCGCGAAAGCCATGAGGCATTTGAATCGACCGTATGTCCGCAGACGAGCTCGGAACCGACCGATATTATGGCGGCCTTCATTTTCCGCGTGCCTGGCGAGCTTCGCTCTTGACCGGCAACGACCAGATCTTTATGAAACCCTCGGCAGCCGAGTGATCAAAGGTGTCCTCGGGCGTGTAGGTTGCAAGGTGCATGTCGTAGAGTGCGTGCGGGCTTCTGCGGCCCACGACCGTGCATGAGCCCTTGTAGAGGCGAAGCCTGACCTCGCCCGTCGTAACGTTGTGTGCACGGTTGAAGAAGGCGTCCATAGACTCCCGCAGCGGCGTAAACCACAGTCCGTCATACACCAGCCGCGCGTAGCGCTCGGAGAGTATACCGGCGAAGTGCGAAAGCTCACGCCCCCAGCAGAGAGCCTCGAGGGCGCGAAGCCCCCTGTGCAGCATTACCGCAGCAGGCGCCTCATAGACTTCGCGACTCTTTATGCCTACGAGGCGGTTTTCCACCTGGTCGAGGCGCCCGACGCCGTGGTCACCGCCGATCTTGTTGAGCTGGTTGATGATGCCGAGCGCGCCCATCTCCTCGCCATCGAGCGACGTGGGTGCCCCCTTAGTGTAGCCCACCACCAGCTCGACTGGCTCATCCGGCGCGTCCTGCGGACTCCTGGTCATAAGGTATGCATCCTCGGGGGGCGCACTCCATGGGTCCTCGAGCGAGCCGCACTCGATCGAGACGCCCCACAGGTTTCGGTCATATGAATAGGGCTTGGCCCTTGTGACCTCGATCGGGATATTGTGCGTCTCGCAGTATTCGATCTCCTCGTCACGGCTTTTCATGCTCCACTCTCGAAGTGGTGCGATTACCTTAAGATCGCTCGCCAGCGCAGCCACGGACGCCTCGATGCGGACCTGGTCGTTTCCCTTGCCGGTGCAGCCGTGCGCCACAAAGCCGCAGCCCTCCTCGTGCGCTATCTTGACAAGCTCGGCGGCTATGAGGGGGCGGCCGAGCGCGGTGGCCAGCGGGTAACCCTCCTCGTACACGGCCGCGGCTTTCAGGGAGGGTATCACGTACTCGTCCACGAATGTCTGGCGAACGTCGCTGACATGTGCGCTCACAGCGCCGATCTCGAGGGCGCGCTCGCCGACGGGCTCGAGGTACTCGCCCTGGCCGACGTCCGCTGAAAAGGTCACCACTCCCATACCGCGCTCATGCTTGAGCCAGTGAACAATCACCGATGTGTCCAGACCACCTGAGTAGGCAAGTACCACCTTTGACATGTCGGATTTCCTTCCAGAAAAAGCTGTTGCTTCCAAACTCGGCCCGGGCCTGACGAACGCCCCGCCGCGCCGCTTGAGGCGCATGTGCCGCAGATTATAACAAAACTACGCCTCTGTTCTACTGCTTTGTCGGCTGAGCAGCGAGAGGGTCGATGGAAGCACCCTGGCAATTGCATACGGGAAAAGCCCGGCGGCCAGGCGTACCCGGCATGGCGACTTGACCACTGTGCGCGCCGCCGCTATCATGATGCCGGATGGAATGGTCGAACGTGTCTCGGGGGAGCCGATGCGCCTTGGCATATGCGGCTGGAGCCAGTCGGGAAAGTCCACCGTATTTGATGTTCTTTCAGGGGGGCAGGTGCACGATCACCCCTCAGGGCGCGCTCTAACAGGCGTAGCGCATGTCGAAGACGACAGGCTCGATTTCATCGCGTCACTCTTTTCGCCTAAGAGGGTCACCCGCGCCGCCGTCGAATACCTCGACCTGCCGGGTCTTGTAGCCGGCCCGCGCTCACAGGAGGCAAACCCCGGCATACTGGCCGACGCTCGACAGACCGACGGCCTCATCGCCGTTATACGCGACTTCGCCGCAACGACGGTGGCGCTGCCCTTCGGCGATATCGACCCGGCTCGCGACTTCGAGCGCCTGTGGGACGAGCTTATTTTCGCCGACCTCGAGATGACTGAGCGCCGCATCGACAGGCTTCACAAGGACATGAAAAGACCCTCCGCGAATCGCGATGATCAGGCCGCCGAGCTGGCATGCCTCTTGAAGGTGCGCGAATGCCTCGAAGAGACGCGCGCCATAAGCGAGGCCGATCTTGGCGCGGCTGAGTCCATGATGATAAGGGGCTTTCGCTTTCTGAGCGAAAAGCCGCTCATGGTGGTGCTTAATGTCGGCGAGGAGGCAGCCGCAAAGGTGGGCGTGCGCGCCGGGGACGACTTCGGCAGGCCGACGGTGGCGATGTGCGCCCGGCTCGAGCTGGAGCTCGATGAGCTGCCGGAGGATGAGAGAGGCGCCTTCATGGAGGAGATGGGGCTTTGCTGTCTTGCCGCCGGCGAAGTGGTAAGTGAGGCATTCCGGATGCTCGGGCTTGTCACGTTTTTCACCTGCAACGAAAAGGAATGCCGTGCATGGACCGTCCCGGAGGGTACAAAGGCCCCCGCTGCCGCCAGTGCCATCCATACCGACATGGAGCGCGGCTTTATCAGGGCGCAGGTCGTCTCATTTGAGGACCTCAAGGAGCTTGGCTCGATAAAGGAGGCCCGCGCGCACGGCAGGCTGCGGCTCGAGGGCAAAGACTACGTCGTGCGTGAGGGGGACTTGATCGAGTTTCGATTCAATGTCTGAAAATGCCTGCGCGCTCACGCGCGGCCTGGTGCGTAACGCCCCTGGCGGATGCGCCTGTGGGCGGCAGGCGACCATGGCAGGCCTCGTCATTGCGGCAAACCGGCCCTTTTTAGCATTTCTTCCTGCATACAGGCCCGCGCGCTTGACATGCCCACACAGTCCTGTATAGTAGTGTCAACAGCCGCGGGGTGGAGAAGTGGTATCTCGTCAGGCTCATAACCTGAAGATCGCGGGTTCGAATCCCGCCCCCGCTACCATGCAGACAGGCGACCGCTTACCACAGCGGTCGCTTTCTTTTTGAAATGTGTCGCGGTCTGAGCACAGATACTTTAGTGCACCGAGTGCCTTTACCCGGAAGCTTAAGCGGTCAAGGACATTTTCAATAAAACCCATCGCCGCCGGCATCATCTACAGCCGGTACCTTGCCGGAATGGCGGCACGTTTTCCGCCTCGGCCGCTTTCAATCTTTGCGCGAGTCCGCTGGCTCGGCCTCGAGTGAGATATCTCCCGGCAGCACTGCGCCGTGACGGCGGAGCACCTCACGCACGTCGCTTATCGGCAGGTCCTCCGGGTCGAGCCCCTTCCGGGCACTCAGCGCCGCCATTGCTCCGGCCGCCTGGCCCATTGCCATGCAGGGGCACTCCACACGCAGTGCGCTGTTTGCCTCGCGATCACTGGAGAGACATCGGCCCGCCACGATCAGGTACCTGCTGTGCGCCGGCAGCATCGCGCCGCGTGGGATAGTAGGCAGGAGGTGGCGGCGCAGAAGGCGGTAGTTTGTGTCAAGGCCGTCGTTACGGTGCTCGTCAACAGGATAAAAGGCGTAGCATACGGCGTCGTCGTACAGGGTGCCTGCTTCGTATTCGGCGGCGGTGACGGTCTTTTTGCCTTTGATCCTGACGGTCTCACGGATACCGGTCTCCGGCGAGATCCAGTCGACGCGAAAGCCTCCAAGGCCGGGCTGCTTTCTGAAAAAGCGATGCATGCGCAGCATGGCGCGGCGCCCCTCGACCTCGACGGCGGACTTGCCTTCGCTCGTGTCGGCCCGGGGAGCACTGACGTGGTTTGCGTTTCCACCGTGGAGGCGCAGAAAGCTCTCCGGACCATCATCCCTCCAGGATATGTCGGTGGTCTTGAGCTCACCTGCTGCGACGGCCTCGGCGGATGCGACCTTCAGCGCTGCGAAGTCCAGCGTGTCGACATCGTATCCTGAGCATGACATGTGCAGTGTCGCCGGCTGGACGGTCTCGCCGCGCTCAAGTTCAAAGCCGGCCAGGGCGACTGCGTTGGCGTCCCCTGTGGCGTCGATGACAGCCTTTGCCCGGATCTCCCGCAGGCCTGTCTTTGTGCAGATGGTGAGGTTCCACCCCTCATTCTCAAACACAACGGCCGCAGGCATCGCATGAAAGAGAAGGTCTGCGCCGGCCTCGATCACGGCCTCGTCACAAAGCGCGGCAAAGATCGACTTGTCCATCGAGAGGTGCCTGGGCGTTTCGTTTTCGCGGGTAAAGTCCGCAGTCGGCTCCGGCTCTCCCGTCTCTTTGAAGGTCCGGCGCATCAGCTCCCAGCCGATGCCGGCTATGACCTGCCTGCCCCATGCAAAGAAATGGGCGGGTGCATTGACGCCCCCTACGGTCATAGTGCCGCCCAGCATCCCGTTTTTCTCAACAAGCAATGTGCGGGCGCCCTCACGACCCGCCTGAATGGCCGCGATAGTGCCGGCTGTCCCTCCGCCGATTACAACTGCGTCATACGTGGTGTCCATATCCGTTTCCCCGGTTTCCATGGCAAACTGCACACTTGTCAACTGTGACGGCCCCGCCAAGCTCACGCAGCATCCTGCCCGGCGTCATTTCGCACTCTCCGGGCTGCCTGACCGTGCGAGCCCGCAGGGTCAGGGTGGTACCCGGCGCTACGGCGGCCGGATTCAGCCGCGCCCCTGCCGGCCTCGTATACGCCCATAGCCGGCCCGCCGGAGGCGGGCAGCCTGGCTGGCCGTCCCCGAAGAGGCATATTACCTGAACCGGAGGCGTACGGCAAGAGGCCACCCGCTCTGTCGGGCAAAGGCGGGCGCGCCGGCACCAAGGCACACCCGCGGAACCGTACGCCAGCAGAGCTTGTCCACACTGGAAAGCGCACCATGGATGCTGCAGGTGGGTACGCCTGCGCGCCTGGGTGCCGCCGGCATTACTGGAGGTGACTGGGATGGCAAAGGTTCAGAAGTGTCTATTCGTGGAGCTCGAGCCTTGGGAGTCTGAGCGGATACAAGCACGCCAGAAGGACTGCGAGACCCTGCTCACCTATGAAGATCCCCTGCAGGAGATCGACCTGACCGGCGAAGAGGCGGCCGGGATCATCCTCCTCTCGCCCTTCATCCACAGCCGCGTGGACCGCGCCGCCCTTGAACAACTGCCCGACCTCAAAGTCATCTCGACTCGCTCCACAGGGTACGACCATATCGATATAGAGGCCTGCCGCGAGCGGTCAGTGACAGTCTGCAACGTCCCAGGCTACGGGGCCAATACGGTCGCAGAGCACACCTTCGCGCTGCTTCTGGCCCTGACGCGGCGCGTACACAAGGCCTATACGCAGACCGTCAGGGGCAAGTTTACCATAGAGGGGCTGCGGGGCATCGACCTTCGAAACCGCACGCTCGGCGTGGTGGGTACGGGCGCGATCGGGACACATGTCATCAGGATAGCGCTCGGCTTTCAGATGCCTGTGCTGGCGTATGATGTTTACCCGGTCCAGCAGATGGCCGATGCTCTCGGCTTCAGATATGTCGACCTCGACACGCTTTTTCGCGAAGCCGACATAATAAGCCTCCACGCGCCCCACAACGACGCTACCCACCACATGGTGGACGCCGAGGCGATAGCGAAGATGAAGACCGGCGCAATAATCATCAACACCGCCCGAGGCGGCCTCATCAGCACAGAGGATCTTGTCGAGGCGCTGCGCTCAGGCAGGCTCGGCGGAGCCGGGCTTGACGTGCTCGAGGACGAGCAGGTCATTATGGAGGAGGGGGAGATGCTCTCGCGCCGCTATGATGAGCGCGCGCTGCAGACGCTCGTCCAGAACACGATACTTCTGCGGATGGAAAATGTGATCATCACCCCTCATATCGCCTTTAACAGTGAAGAGGCGCTCGACAAGATACTCCAGACTACCGTCGATAATATAGGCGCCTTCCTCGCCGGGCGCCCCCAGAACGTCGTGGCAGGCCCCGGCGAAGAGACGCGCAAAGCCTGAGGCGCAGGGAAACCGGCCTCGGGCGGCTGGTCGCCCGCGATCTCGATGCTGGTGATCTGCCGCTGCGCCGGCTCCAAGTCGGCCAGAAACCGCTCGGCGGACGTCTCTGACGCCACAGCCCCCGACACGCCTGCTGCAGCCGCAAGGGGCGGGCATGACGAAGCAAGCAACAGCAGCAGCATGCCGATACCCCTCGGCCTGTGCCGCAGCACGATCACTGCCGCCGCGGCAAGCACCAGGCAGCCCAGCGCCACAAGCCAGGGCCACCGACGCCTCGCCTCGGCAAGCGTCTCTGCCTCCAACGGCTGCGCGCCCGACGCTGCGCGGGCGGACGGCTCCCAGGGAGCGTCCCGCGCCTCCTCGACGTCGCTGAGCGACTCGACGATCTGCAGGAGCATGGCATTGTCGCTCTCGAAGCCCGCCGTGAACGACACGCCCGCGATCCTGTCGCGGACCTCGTACCCCGGCACAAACTCCAGGACGAATATGTCGTCGGGAAACGATATATTGGCCTTCGCGCTGAGGTCGATCTTCCTTATCCAGGCATAAGTCGCCGTCACCTCCAGGTGGCGGGGCAGCCATATGCCGCCGTCAGTCTGTTCGAATTCCCCGCGGCCGTGCACTTCCATGTACTCCCTGCCTCCGGGATCCTCCGGATCCTCCGGAACCCAGAAAAGCCTCTCGGTTATTATGCCGTTGCGCGAGAGATCCACCAGAAGCTCGATGCGCACGTCGTCACCCCTCTGATAGCCGACCGCAAAGACGCCGTCGCCGCGATCCTCGACGCTCCACTCGCCTCCCTTCTCGCGCAGCACCCGCGCCAGACCCTTGTTCTTATAGGTGGTCGCAAGGAGGTCAATGCCCCAGTATGAGCTCCCGGTACCGACCATCGGACACTGGCCGGCATCGATCTCCTGGTCGCTCGGCACGCCGTCCGCTGACCATCTTATGTACGTGCGAACGTCCCCGTTATAGGCAAACTGCTCTGAGATGGGATGTGCCACGGTCGGCCCGTCCGGCGTGGCCGCGCGAATCACCCCGTCGTAGTCAAGCCTTGCGCGCCCATGCGGCAGGCGGTCCATCCGCAGTGTGAACCGGTGGCTGTACGGATTCTCGGTAACCTCCCCGGTCCTCCAGTTGATGTCATACTCCCTGCCTTCGCCCGTGATCTCAATGCTGGCGATCTGCTGCTGTACCATCTCCAGGTCGGCCAGAAACCGCTCGGCGGACGTCTCTGACGCCACGGCTCCCGACACGCCTGCTACAGCCGCCACGCCGCATAATAAAAGAAGCAAAACCACGCGTCTCATCACCGGCCCTCCCCCTGGCTGACGACACCGCCGAGCACAGCCGCCCAGGCGCATCCTCAAGGCCCTTCTTTCATGCAAGAGAGCCGGGCGGTTCGCATTTGTCTAAAATCATGCCGCAGTCCGGAAAATCGTTCACTGCCTGTCGGCTGCGCTCTCAATCTACGATCGAGAGTACCGGCTGTGACGGGTCGTCGCGCTCCATGTTCAGCTGCAGTGCAATTCGCTTCCGGCTGCTTTCGATTACGAGGATATCGGCATCCTCGCTTTCCTTGAAATCGGCGGAAAAGACCTCAGTCTCATCAGCAGGTGCCGCCGAGAGCACCGTCACAAAGACTGCATGCTCCGACTCAGCGTGGTTTGCGGCCTTGAGCGTCTCGAGGTGGCGATCCGTGAGCTCGCCGGAGGTGCTTTTCAGGTGCTGCCTGAAGGTGTGGAACTCTGCGTCTGCTGGTGCGACAAGCCGCACGTTGAGAGCGGCCTTTTCACCGGCAGAGCGCCAGGTGCGTTCGGATCTCTTTTCAAAAGGACTTGCTCCATGAAAGAGCAGCTCAAATGTTGAAGGCTGCCTCGCCTCAAACTCATCGACAATCACCCACGTGGCAGGCCTGATATAATGGAAGTGGCGCAGAAAACTGCGAAGACCAGCTTCGCTCCTGTATGCATCGGTCACATCGCCGATCACGTAGTCCATGCGTTCGCCGGGCACTGCCGCGAGTATCCGCGCTCCGCGGCTTTCCCGGCAGAGCTCATCAAGAAGAAACCACGCCCGGTCGTCGCCCTTCTGGCCTAAACCGTTGACGAGGGCGGTGTTTTGGTACTTGGTGGCCTTCCACGTATAACCACTGCTGACGACAAGCGGCTCGCCGTAGGAAAATACCTGAAAGGAGCCCGCGTCAGGGTGCACATGTCCGCCGCCCGGATCGTAGTCAAACATTTGGATGGCCTTGTGCCCGATGTGCGGCCCGCACTTGAAGGCCCAGACCGTCTCGCTGCCATGCCAGCCCGAACGCCCGTAAACGATGTCCATGTCGTTAAAGTGACGGAAGCCCGGGAGGTCCGCGGGCCTCTCAGGCGCTACTGACGGATCGTACCAGAGCAAATTCAGAAAGGTGGCGGTGGTACCACATATGCCAGCCTCTTCCGTGACGTCGGCGAGCCACTGCGCATACGAACAACGGTAGCGTGAGGCCAGCAGCCTCAGAATGTGCTCAGGCCCGTACCAGTCGAAAGGGCGCGAGTCCGCGAAGGTCATGACGCTCAGCTGTCTCTCCCAGGAATCCCTCGGCAGAGAGGCATAAAGTCGAAAAAAGGCAGTGTTGGCAAACCACTCCTGCCCGGTGAAGAAATCCCTGTCGAGAAGCGAGTCGGCCAGGTCCATGAACTTCAGCATGTACTCGACACCATAGCCCCAGTAACCCACTCCCTCGTGGGATGCGCCGTCACTGCCGAGCGCATCAAAGGTCACCTCGTACTTCGCCAGGGCCAGCGCTATCCAGTCATCGGCTCCCTCCACCTGCCCGTAAAAGGCCATGCCGGCGGCGGCAAGGGCCGTGGTATTGACCCACAACTGGTTTTCAATGTACATGCGGTGCCAGCGCACCTCTTCAGCGACGGCCTTGCGAAACATGAAGGCAGCCCGTTCTTCCATACACTCGCGCACTACCTGCTTTGTTGCTTCATCCAGGTCATCGTAGAGCCAGTCATAAGCAACTGCCAGTCCGTAAAGCTGATGCGCAGCGGCCAGGTGCACGTCGGAAAGGGGAGGCAGGCCCCATGTCTCATATCCACAGGAGGCCAGTATCCACTCGCGTGCAGACTCCAGGTACTCGGCTTCGCCGGTCATCAGGTAGGCAAGTGCCAGGTGTGGGATCATTTCACCGACACTGCGCTGCCAGAGTTGCGATCTTCCACTCCATCCGTCATCCAGCACATACTCGGGCGGACCTGTTCTCACCCCACGGTCTGCGACTTGCCTTATCCGATCAAAAAGTTCGCGATATTTCGCATTCGCGTATAATTCGCGCGCCTCCGGATGCACCCCGACCATGTCTCTGAGCACCTCAACGCGCGTTGCGGTCAGGTGCAGCCTGGGTCGCACGTCTTTGAGCGAGGCGAGCGGTGGAGGCGGCGCCTCGAATCCGAAACCCTCCACAGCGCCTGCTGAATCTGCTTGCCTCCGGGCGACATTCCCTGACAGCCAACGCGCGCCCGTGGCCACGCCAATGCCCGCCCCTTGTGCGAAATGCGCCGATAACGACTCCCGCCCCTCACGGTAAAGCATGCGGGACACGCCACTTCTTCCGCCGGCAAAAGCCGCGTACGGCCACAGAAATGCTGCCGTAAAC
>SLPQ01000042.1 GCA_007131925.1 Candidatus Brocadiia bacterium
CACGTCTTCACGGCTGAAGGACGTTCGACCCGCCGCGCGGGCTGCCTCGTCCAGCAGTTCCAGCGTCAGCAGCGCGGCGTGACCTTCGTTGAGATGAAAGCGACGGATGTCATCGTGCCCCAGCGCGCGCAACAGCCGTACGCCTCCCATCCCCAGCACGATCTCCTGGCACAACCGGTAGTGTTCGTCGCCGCCGTAAAGGTGATCGGTCAGCGTCCGATCCCACTCCGCGTTCTCCGGCAGGCTGGCATCAATCAGGTAAACCGGCACCGTCCAGCCGCCGTGACCTTGGACCAGGTACTCCCATGCTCTCAGGTGAACCGTGCGGCCTTCCACTGTGACTTCCGCGCGGGCGGGCAGCTCCGTCAGGAAATCCTCCGGCACCCACTCCGCCGGCATTTCGGTCTGCCAGCCGCTGTCATCCAGCCGCTGATGGAAGTAGCCCTTGCGGTGCAGCAGCGTGACGGCGACCATCGGCACCCGCAGGTCGGCCGCCGCACGAATCGTGTCGCCGGCCAGCACGCCCAGGCCCCCGCTATACGTGCATATTTTCTCATCAATGCCTATCTCCATGGAAAAATAGGCCACCGAACGCCGTTTGTTCGTGTTTTGCTCCATGTGGTCCTCCTCGTGCATTGATCATTTCAGGCTTTAATGATTCTTATCGACAAGGCTTCCAGCCTGTCATCAGGCGATTCATCCTCAACCCAGATCAGGCTTTCGTCCTTTTCAACCATGCCTGCCGTAACCAGCCACCGGACGGCCTTGTCGGCAAGGCCGGTTGTTGCACCATCCAGGTGAACAGGATGAACCCCATAAGAAAAGGCCAGGGCCTTGCTCGTTTGTTCATCGCCGCCATGAGGCAGTATCCAGCAGTCGGGCCTGAACCTGGATATCAGGCGCGGGGCGGCCCTACCTTGCGCATGGGTCAGGATGTAACGCACATTCAATGCACCGGCCGATTCAACGGCATTCAGCGTGACCACATCTTCCACGGCGGCGTTGCCGGATCCCGCAGCCGCCCGGAAGTAGGCGGGCAAATCGGCCAGCGCCCGGACGCCTTTTTCCTCCCGCTCGGCGGTTATTGCGATCTTGCTGATCATTTCAACCGCTTCCACGGGATAGCACCCGATAGCCGTCTCTTCGGACAGCATCACCGCGTCCGTACCGTCCAGAATGGCATTGGCCACATCGGACACCTCGGCGCGGGTAGGGCGGATGTTCTCGGTCATGGAGACCAGCATCTGAGTCGCCGTTATCACCGGTCGGCCCAGAAGATTCGCCTTGCGGATCAGTTTTTTCTGAACAGCCGGCACGTCCTGCAAAGGGATCTGAACCCCCAGATCGCCCCGGGCAATCATGATCGCATCCGCAGCGGAAAGAATCCCATCGAAATTGCCGATGGCCTCGGCCCGCTCGATTTTGGCAACCACATAGGCGGATTGCCCTCTTTCTTGCGCAAAGCCCTTCACCTTGAGGATGTCATCGGCGGTCTCCGCAAAAGAGACACCGAAGACATTCACCCCCTCCTGCAGGGCAAAAGCGATGAATTCAAGGTCTTTTTCCGACACCGCATCGGCGACTATCTTTACCCCCGGAATGCTCAGTCCTTTGTGGGAAAGGAGCGGACCGCCGATAACCGTCCGGCAGAAAACCTCCTCACCGGACACCTTCTCCACCTGGAGTTGTATGAAACCGTCATTGAGGAAAATCAGGTCTCCAGAGGTCACACTCTCCGGCAGTCTCTTGTACTCAACAGGGACTTGGGTTGGGGTGCCCATAAGGTCTTTGACAGTCAAAACGACCTCATCCCCCTTTTCCAGCAGAAGCGGCTCCTCCAGGAGTTGGCCGATTCGTATCTTGGGGCCGGGAAGATCCGCCATAATCACGCAATGGTGCTGAAGCCTTGCAGCAACGGTTCGGATGCGACAAATGTCCTCCCTGTGCCCCTGTAGGGTTCCATGGGCGAAATTGAGCCGTGCCACATTCATGCCCTGCAGCATCAGCCGGTCAAGGACGGCCTCCGAACGGGAGGCCGGTCCGATGGTGCATACGATCTTGGTTTTGTGGGCCGGTAATCTCATGGTTGTCGCCCCCTCGCTGTTCATTTATGCTGTTCCCCTGGCCTGGTGCGGTTGAAAAGCGCCGTCAGCAGGCCAAGGGCGAAACCCACCGCCGCCGTCAACAGCAGCAACAGGACAAGCGGCATCTCCACGGTAATCAGCAGAAAACGGGTCTGGACCGGGCTACGGTTTTGCAGGGTCACCGCGGCCAACGCTAATACCAGGACCAGTATCGCGATGAGTTTGATCTTCATGACAGCTTCCTTGCGTCAATAGATGGGATTGCTCAGGGCCCTGACACCATACATTCATACAGCCGCTCGACATCCTCCCTTCGGCATAGTTCCGTGCCCGGCGTCATGACGGCAGCAGCGCCGGCTGCCACCCCGAACAGGACGGCATCCCGCAGCGTCTTGCCCCGTGCAAGGCTCAGAACCATACCGGCCACCATGCTGTCTCCGGCCCCGACCTTGCTGACTATCGGGACGGTCAGCGGCAGTATATGTTCGGCGACATTCTTCGATACCATCAAGGCGCCTGCGGCGCCGAGAGAAATGACCAGTATCTCACAGCGGCCGCTTCTTGCCAGCTTCTGGGCCTCGGCCTTTATCGCGGACTCCTCTTTAATATCCTTCCCGACCAAGTCTCTGAACTCACGGACATTGGGCTTAATCAGATAAACGCCTTCCTGCAGCGCCCGCTCCAAGGCTTCGCCGGATGCGTCGATGATCACCCTTGCCCCGCTGTCCTTTCCGATGCGCGCCGCTCTTGCATAGAAATCGCTTGGTACGCCGGGAGGCAGGCTTCCGCTGACGACCAGATAATCGGGTGTTGGACGGATGGCCGACAACTCAAGAAGGCATCGTTTCCACTCCCGCTTCAGAATCTCCGGCCCCGGCATTCCAAAACGAAACTGTTGGCCGGTGGATTCCTCGAGGATAACAAGGCTCTCTCGGGTCATTCCCTCTATGGGAAGCGGTCGGTGGGTTATGCCTTCCTGGTCCAGGAGATCTTTGAGCTTCTGTCCTGTCAGCCCCCCAGCGGGATAGAGGAGCACCGATTCCCCTCCCAGTTTCTTTATTGCGCGTGACACATTCACCCCGCCCCCTCCAGGCTCAACGCGAGGCGGTTTGCAGTGAAGCTTTCGCTCGGCCAAGACATGCTCAACGCTTGAGCTCTTGTCCATCGCGGGGTTCATCGTAAACGTGACGATTCTTTTCAGCTGCCCATCCTCCAATTCATATAAGAGCCTATCCGAATAACCCTGAGCAACGAAACGTAATTATGGCACAGACAAGATGAAGCAGAGGCAAATAATTTTCAGGTTTTGTTCCCATCGCGTCAATATGCGGCGAAAGCGGTTCATCCAGCTATGTGTCCTCTCTACCACCCAGCGGCGAGCCCTGAATCCAGCCTCATGTTTAAGGGCTTGTGCTTCTTCGCCACGCGAACGAATATGAGCCGTATAGCCAAACTCTTTCGCCAAGTCTCGTACCTCACCAGAATCATACCCCGCCCCAGTAGGGGCCATATAGATAGCCACCGATTGCTCCAACGGTATAGTGACTCACCGGGGTCACAATAACCTGCCCCGCCTGCAGCAGTATGAAGGCGACTGGGCCAGCAACGCTCAGGACGCCAAAATACTGCCGGGCCAGCGATTGCCAGTATTCAAAATCGCCTGGACTAATGACGCTCCACACCAAGCCCAAAATGGGAATCAAGGTAATAACGAGCCAAAAGACGAAAACAATTCGCCGCGTAGCGCTCATGCAGGTATCACTCCGTTAGACGCCTTATTGGGAACTGTGTTATCGTGACGCGCGTGGCAAGTTGCTCCTGCCGCGTGAGGGTATCGTAGCCCGATTCTGAAACCACAACCATTGGCAACTCAATCAAGTGTTTCTGGCGATCCACGAACTTCCGAAAATCATCGAGCGCGCCACCGGCGATTCCGCCTTTCTCGGCTTCAACTGGGATCGGCACGGCCAGCTTCACCGGCTGGCTAAACAGATCAAACTCCAGCTCGACCCACAGGAGAAAGTCCGGGCTATCGCCAGCGTGGTTGTCCACCGGTCGAAGCCGCAGCTGTACCGGCACATGCCCCAGGACAAACCGGCCTTCGAGCTCGTATTTGAGGAGTTCGGTGAAGACTTTCTTTTCATCGACCCTAGGCATCTTGTATAATGCTCCCCAAATTTTGGACCAGTGTATAAGGTAAGTTTCGCGAGTCCGAAGAGACAGTGATCGGAGGCGGAACATGAAGACGGGGCGCAAGCAGTTTACGGCGGCTTTCAAGGCGAAGGTGGCTTTGGAGGCGGTCAAGGGGACTAAGAGCGTTAATGAGCTGGCGGGGATATACGAGGCACACCCGTCGCAGATCACGGAATGGAAGAAGCGCCTTGTGGAAGGCGCGGCGGAGTTGCTGGCCGACGGGCGCAGGAAGGTTTCCGGCGGGGACGGCGAGGTTCCGGCGGCGCAGTTGTACCAGGAGATCGGGCGGCTGAAGGTGGAGCTGGACTTTCTCAAAAAAAAGTCTGGGCTGTTCGGTTAGGGAGCGTCGGGCGATGATCGAGCCTGGGCATGGCGACTTATCGGTTCGCCGGCAGTGTGCCCTGCTGGGGCTGTCGCGCGCAGGGATCTACTATGCGGCGCGCGGGGAGTCGGCGGAGAACCTTGAGATCATGCGGCTGGTTGACGATGCGTACACACGGTGGCCGTTCTATGGAGCGCGGCGTATGACGGCGTGGCTGGCGCGGGGAGGCCTTGGGGTCAACGTCAAGCGGGTGCGAAGGCTGATGCGCCTGATGGGGCTAGTACTCTGTCACTCGTGATCTGATGAATGGGGTGCCTCTTTGCCGATAGGAGCCTTGGGCTCTTATGCCAAGGAGGTGGAACCGTGCGGAAGCGGTATCGGGTGACGTTGACGCGGCA